>JBEPVM010000009.1:0-40154 GCA_041690995.1 Gammaproteobacteria bacterium
AGGCAGGTTTAGTTGCATGTCAAAATGGGTTCCCGCCTTCGCGGGAATGACACGCCTTCGCAGGAATGACAAGCTTTCGCGGGAATGACACAGTTAAATAAACGTTCTCATTTTTATTTATCCTAAATATAGAGAAGTTAATTGAAAGCTTACGGATAAGCCCCTACGACTGAGATGAACTGTGATCTATGAGGTACGAGGATAAGACGACTAGCAATAGACTAGGGGATGGAGTTGTAAATCAAAATAAAGACTGGCTTGGTTTTAATGCAACTGTCCTTGCAATTCTTGCAAGCGCTTTCGCTTTAATTTTGTGGCGGTTATAATTAAATTAAAATCTACCCCTCGCTTTAATAATTCTAACGCTATTTCCTCCTGGTTTTTTGTAATACCTTTTTGCATACCGATTTTAATACCCTTTTCCACACCTTTTTCTATCCCTTTTTTTATGCCTTTTTGCATGCCTTTTTGCATGCCTTTTTCCATGCCTTTTTCCATACCTCGTTGTATACTAGCACGTTCCATATTTGATAAATAAACCATATTTCTGTTTACCTCTGCCTGATGAATTTCTTCCTGATATTCTAGCTCAAGCGAATTTGTTAATGCAATTGAAAAATCCAAAAACCGGAAGAGATTAATAATCTCTGCTTTTTGAAATCCCTTATCATATAAGCGCTTAGCCAGATTAATTTTAGTGTAAAGCCGCTCTTTCTGAGGCAATCTTTTAGCGCGAAGTGCCTCTAAATGGAATAGTACAATAGTGGCAAATGGATTGGAAGATGATTCCAGAGCCTGGCGGTCTTTTTCAAAGTCGATTAACTTACAAAGCAAAAAGTCTTGTCGTAAACGTGTGCCGCCAAATCCCACTTCATAAAAATGAGGTCTTATATTCTTATTATCATCGGTCAGTAAAGCACAGCCTGCAACAGGATGGCGATATTTATCAAAAAGCCGTACACCATAAATAAACATGCGTTCTGCAAATGCCTTAGTAGGCGCTTGTTCTACTTCAATATGAATAAGTACCCAAGGTTCGCTTCCATCTTCCTTAAGAGAAACTCGAATGAGTTTATCCACAAAGCGCTGACCTGTTTCACTGATTTTAGTGATAGAGTGTAATTCCTTATCAAGAGCTACCCATTCACGCTTCCAGTCAATGAGTTGGTAAAGCGCGGGAAAACATATCTCTAAAGCTTGCGGCAAATATTGATTCAGAATATCTTTCCATGCGCTATCATGTTGAGCTTTTACTTTATTCATGGTAAATCCTCGTTTATCTTTATAGTAACGGCAAGGCCATAGTAGCATTTAAGCCATTGAAACTAGATATCATTTTTTATTTTGCTTTCATAATATCGTTAAGGGGAATTGCTATTATAGACATTAATTACTTGAGCCTATTTATAGATTCAGTATAAACTGGCGGCCATGTCTGAACTCAATCCATTACACACGCCTTTGTTAGCAAGTCAGCCTACAGCTAAGCCTCTACGGCTTAGCTGGGGTAATCTATGGGGTGCAAGTAGAGGACTGGCGTTGCATTCGGTTATTTCTCACAATAAACAACTGATTGTGGTGATTACACCTGATACGCGTACGGCTATTCGATTACAAGATGAGTTAGAATTTTTTAATCGTGCTACCCAAGACAAGCTGCCGATTATTCATTTTCCTGATTGGGAAACATTGCCTTATGATCCTTTTTCACCGCACCAGGATATTGTGTCAAATCGATTATCCGCGCTCAACACTATCCCAACACTTTCGCAAGGTGCGATTATCCTACCCATTGCGACATTGATGCAGCGTCTTGCGCCACGGGATTTTTTAGACAGTGCTATTTTTTCACTTAAAAAAGGCGATAAACTTAATATTAATAGCGCGCGCCAGCGTTTTGAAAAAGCAGGTTATTATTGCGTAGAGCAAGTGTGTCGTCATGGTGAATTTGCTGTACGGGGTGCGATTGTCGATCTTTTCCCGATGGGTTGTGACTTGCCCTATCGTCTTGATTTATTCGATGATGAAATTGATTCCATTCGTACCTTTTCACCTGATACACAACGTTCGCTTGAAAAAATAAATGCTATTGCTTTATTACCCGCAAAAGAATTTCCATTAAATGAAAAAGCGATTGAATTATTTAGGCAACAATGGCGAACCGAATTCAATGGCCACCCACTCAATTGCCCTGTTTATAATGATATTAGCGAAGGGATTTGTTCGCCAGGCATTGAATATTATTTGCCACTTTTTTTTGAATCTCAAAAAACAGCGAGTTTGTTTGATTATCTCCCTTCCAATAGCGTGATGATTACGATAGGTGATGTCCACGACAAAGCGGGTGAATTTTGGAAAGAGATTCAAGAACGGTATGAACAACGTGCGCACGATATTACTCGCCCTTTACTCAAACCCCAACAAATTTTTATCCCAGTGCCTGATGTGTTTAGTGCGTTACAAAAATATAATATTATCAAAATACAAATTAATCCTATTCAGCAAGCCTCGTCATTGCGAGGAAGGCGAAGCCGTTCTGACGAAGCAATCCAGACTTTATTGACAGAAAAACTGGATTGCCACGGCCAAGCACTTCGCGGCCTCGCAATGACGAGGGACGCTGAATTACAAAATAATTTTAATTTTTTAACGAAAGCCCCCTTAAATTTAAAAGTAGACCACAAAGCGTCTCGTCCATTACAAGCACTTGAAGCTTTTTTAATAGATTATGCGGGTCGCGTATTGTTTTGTGCAGAGACAACAGGACGACGCGAAGTGTTGCTGCAACTACTGAATAGCATTCAAATACAGCCTGTTTTATTTGATTCCTGGGAAGCTTTTTTATTATCTGATGCAAAATATGGTATAACAGTCGCGCCTTTAGACGAAGGATTATACTTACTTGAGCCACCGATCGCGATGATTATGGAGGCGCAATTATTTGGCGAACGTATCATGCAGCGTCGAAGACGTAAAGAAACGGCGCAAGATATAGATTCTATCGTTAAAGATTTAACAGAACTGCAGGTTGGCGTCCCTATTGTGCATATTCATCATGGTGTAGGGCGTTATTTAGGATTAAAAACATTAACAGTCGGTGAACAAGTCGCGGAATTTTTACAGTTAGAATATGCGGATGGCGATAAACTCTATGTGCCTGTCGCCTCATTACATTTAATTAGCCGTTACAGTGGCGCAGAGCCTGGAAACGCGCCTTTACATAAATTAGGAACGGAGCAATGGCAACGCGCTAAACAAAAAGCGGCTGAACAAGTATGCGATGTCGCTGCAGAATTATTAGATATTTATGCAAAACGTGAAGCACGTACAGGGTATGCGTGCAAAATGTTAGATGAACAATATGCCGCGTTTTCTGCCGCGTTTCCTTTTGAAGAAACACCTGATCAACAACAGGCGATTGACAATGTTGTTCGCGACATGACATCTGATAAACCCATGGACCGTCTGGTTTGTGGGGATGTCGGTTTCGGCAAAACAGAAGTCGCCATGCGCGCGGCTTTCATCGCGGCACAAAATAATAAACAAGTGGCTGTATTGGTCCCAACGACATTACTCGCACAACAACATTATCAAAATTTTCAAGATCGTTTTTCTGACTGGCCTATTCATGTTGCTGTGATGTCTCGTTTTCATTCGGGTAGTGAGCAGAAAAATATTTTAGAAAAAATAGCTCAGGGTAAAATTGATATAGTCATTGGCACTCATAAACTATTACAAGCCAATATTCAATTTAAAGAACTTGGGTTAGTCATTATTGATGAAGAGCATCGCTTTGGTGTCTCGCAAAAAGAACGGCTTAAAGCATTGCGTGTCAATGTTGATATACTGACCCTCACTGCCACACCTATTCCTCGCACGCTTAATATGGCATTTGCAGGTATTCGTGATTTATCTTTGATTGCGACACCACCCGCACGACGATTATCTATTAAAACATTTATACAAGAAAAAAATAATGCATTTATTCAAGAAGCCTTGTTACGTGAAATTATGCGCGGTGGCCAAGTGTATTTTGTGCATAATGAAATAGAGAGTATTGAAAGAATGGGAAGCGAATTATCACAACTTTTACCCGAAGCACGTGTCGGCATTGCACACGGACAAATGGATGGGCATCAACTTGAACAAATCATGGCGGATTTTTATCATAGACGCTTTAATGTATTAGTTTGTACAACTATTATTGAAAGTGGAATTGATGTTCCATCTGCTAACACAATTATTATTAATCGCGCAGACAAATTTGGTTTGGCACAACTGCACCAATTGCGTGGTCGGGTTGGACGATCACATCATCAAGCGTATGCTTATTTACTTATTCCCGCACGTAAAATGCTAACCCCTGATGCGATTAAACGCCTGGATGCCATTGGATCGTTAGAAGATTTAGGCATTGGTTTTACATTAGCGACACATGATTTAGAAATTCGTGGCGCGGGTGAATTGCTTGGTAAAAACCAAAGTGGGCAAATGCACGCGATCGGCTTTACGTTATATATGGATTTATTATCACGTGCGGTGGCTGCACTGAAATCAGGGAATAAACCTGATCTCGACAGCGCTACCTTATCTGGCGCAGAAGTAGACTTGCAACTCGCTGCCTTAATTCCAGAGAGTTACTTAGGGGATGTACATTTACGTTTACAATGCTACAAACGAATTGCGAGTGCGAAAACCGTTCACGAGCTTGATGAAATTCAGGTAGAAATGATTGATCGTTTTGGCTTATTACCCCTACAAGCAAAAAACTTGTTTTCTATCAATGTATTAAAGCAACATGCTGAAAAATTAGGTATCCTGAAAATTGAAGCAAACAGTAAAAATGGTAAGTTTGACTTTACAGACCAACCTGCTATTGAACCCATGCGACTGATCAAACTCATTCAAACACGGTCTCCACAATTTCGTCTGGATGGCGCAAAACGCTTACGTTTTATGCTCCCTGAACATGCACCTCTTGATAGAATTGGGTTAATTGAAAAGATTTTGGAAGAACTGGAATAAGCTGTGATAGAATGACAACGCTTTAGAATGACACACAGGGATACTAAAATATGCTCAAGCGATTTCTACCCAGCCAGACAGGTTTTTTCCGTTTATTTCAAAATATGGTAGATATTATTGTAGACTCTACGACACAATTCCATACCATGTTGCATAATCTCGACCATCAGCAGCAATATGTCGATGTCATTGCTGCCAATGAAGAAAAAGGTGATCAAATCGCTCATACTGCTTTTGAATTATTGCATAAAACATTTATTACGCCCTTTGACAGACAGGACATACAAAAGTTAACGAGCGGGTTAGATGATATTCTGGATTTATTAAATCGTTGTGCGCAACGTTTTCCTTTTTATGGGTTACAAAGCGCGCCTGATGAAATGGTTAATTTGGCTGAACTCAGTATGCAATCGAGTTTATTGCTTAAGCAAGCCGTTTATCGTTTGCATTCTTTAAAAAAATCAGATGAAATGTTTAAATTATGTGAAGAGATTGGCGAGAATGAAGGGAAAGCACACCAGGTTGTTTTAGCGGGAGAGAAAAAGTTATTTGCGTATGAAAAAGATTTTAAGCAATTTTATAAACTCAAAGAGATTTATGAGAAAACTAAATTAGTCATCAATAGTTGTCAGGATGTTGCTAATACTATCAAGGGCATTATTCTCGAGTATTCCTAATATGCTTTCTACTATTGTTATTATTACCATTGCTTTTGCTTTATTTTTTGATTTTCTCAATGGGTTTCACGATGCGGCTAATTCAATAGCGACTATTGTCTCTACGCGCGTACTCAAACCGCACTGGGCTGTTTTATGGGCAGCGATGTTTAACTTTATTGCTTTTATTTTTTTTCATTTAAGCGTAGCGACGACCATTGGAACAGGATTAATCGACCCTGCGATTATTAATGTTAATTTAGTGCTTGCAGCTTTAATAGGCGCTATTACGTGGAATATTACCACTTGGTATTTTGGGTTACCTTCAAGTTCATCACATGCGTTGATTGGCGGGTTATTAGGTGCGGCTATTGCTAAAGCGGGTTTTGCGCCACTTAAATTAATGGGTATTTCAAAGGTATTAATCGCTATTGTTATTTCGCCTTTATTGGGGTTGATCTTTGGGTTGTTATTAATGTTTGTGATTGCACGTATCTTTTTTAATTTTACGCCGCATCGAATTGATGTCTTATTTCGTAAACTACAATTTATTTCTTCGGCGCTCATTAGTTTAGGTCATGGTGGAAATGATGCGCAAAAAACAATGGGTATTATTGCCGTTTTATTATTTTCAACAGGTATATTAGGAGCGCATTTTTATGTGCCTCTTTGGGTCATTGTTTCTTGTAATTTTGTTATGGCATTAGGCACTTTATTTGGTGGCTGGCGTATTGTGAAAACGATGGGTATGAAAATTACTAAACTAAAGCCCGTCAGTGGCTGTTGCGCTGAAACGGCAGGTGCTCTTACGTTATTTATAGCGACAGCATTCGGTATACCTGTTTCTACCACGCATACTATTACAGGGTCTATTGTAGGTGTGGGATCATTACATGGCCATGGGGCGGTTCGTTGGGGGGTCGCGCGTAATATCGTTTGGGCATGGCTTTTAACCATACCTGCTGCGGGGGGCGTTTCCGCAGTGGTATGGTGGGTGATTTTTAAGTTTTTTAGTTAACTCACACAACGGATCAAATTAATTCTTTCCTACATTCCATATCATGTCCGCAACACGTGGGTGATTTAATCATGCCGTGTCCATTGCGACATTTAGAGACTTGCACTGTTTCACCATTTTCTTTAGTAATGGTGTCGTTAACCAGTTCAACATCGCATTCACCACACATAAGACGCTTCACACTCATATTACATTTCTTACAGAAATATTCCATAACTAGTCTCCTGTTTAAAAATAACTATAATAGATCAGAATGCTTAGCCTAACATATCTAAAAGCACTTTCACACCACGACTATTCTGACACCTATTCCGTAATAGTCGTGACTTTTACGGAATAGGTGTCAGAATAGTCGTATGAAAAGAGGCATACAGGTACTTATTCTGATAGGTGTGCAAGTCAGAACACTTGTTACATGGTTAATTCATTTTTCATTAGAATGTAGCAACTGCCTTTAAAATTTAATTCCAAGACAGTTGCTACGTTACTAATCCATGAAATCCAGGGCATTAGCATTATTAAAAGATGGTGATCGTGCTCGCTCTTTACCCCGTGATTCTTCTGTTGACTTTTCTTCCAAGCCTTGAGAAACAGTTCGTCTTATGGAGGAAAGCGCAGAAACATTACGAGTATGCATCATTTCTGTCTTCCGTGGAAAACCCTCTGGGCTTAGTGAGGCTGATGTGGAAGAATCTACAGTGCTAGACGAAGACCGTGATCTTCTTTCTGGTGATTGTGTAGCCGATAACGCTGCACTCATTCTCCGTTGTGAGGAATTTAAAAACGGTTCGCCTTCATCTGCGCTGTTTGGCCTGGGAGCACAACAGCAGTTTTTTATTTTTCTTATTACATAACCAGGTGTATCCCAGAGAATAAGAGGGATATTGAGTGCAAATAAACTTCCCATAATACCTAGGAATATAGTTCCACCTATGATTATCTCTGCTATGCTTTGAAGAATGCTAATAAAATTCACCGCAGCTACCAAAATTATCAATGGCGCTGCTGTCACGAATCGGAGTGGCCATAGGAAAAAGGTGAGTACTTGATTTGCTGTACCTTTTGGCCACTGTCTGAGTGTGTCATAAATAGATAAAGCAAGCAGTTTTAACTTTGTTGTTAGCGATGGAGGAGGGATTGAAGCGGTTATAAAAGAATCTATATTATCCTCAACTTCCTTTTTAGTAATATCTGGCTTAATTTCCATTACATCTTTATACATGTATTCTATATATTCTTCATTACTCATATTTATCAGGTTATCTTTTTCCTTATACTCCTTGAACCACTTAGCTTTTGCTTCAGGAAACTGCGAATCTGTATATGCTTTCCACCTGGGGGCAATTCCCTTTCCCTCAGTATATAGGTCAACCAATAATTTCGTAACCGTTGATAGGAAGTATTGAACAAGCCAGTTAATGGAACTAGCTAATGCCCATGAAATCATAACAGAAATACCTGCTAATAAAGCAATAACAACCACGAAAGAGTCCAACGGCATAGGATAACGATAGAATGGGTTCTCAAACATGGCTATTATAATGCGAAGCTCAACCGGTGATTCGCTGAGTTTTTCTTTTTTTAGGGCTAAATTTATTTTTATTTCATCTAGGTCTTCTGGGGTTAAATTAGATAAGCGCAGGTTTTCTTCAAGGGATTTTATTTCTCTCCTTATAGCAAAAAAAGCTTGGAACGAATGCATACTTTCCTGTATTAGGTTTTTATTACCGCTAAAAAATAATGATTTACTCGATGGTTGTGGTTGGAAAGTATTTAAAATTACTTGAGGCGTGCTGAGCATATTTTTTTCACTTAAATAGGCAGCAATTTCTTTGGTCAGCTCTAATCTGTCTTCGATTCCATCAGAATGAACCTTCTTTGAAATTTCTCTAAAAAGCTTTCTTTTTTCTTCTTTTTTGGAGAGTGATATAAATGCCTTCCCAAAACAAATTTTAATCCTTCTTTCAGCAACTTCTTCTCCTGCTTTTTCCTCTTGCAGGTTCTGCAATATGGTTTTTAAATTATGAATAGTTGTATTTACTAATACGGTAATTTTATCATCTTTCTGTTCTTGTAAGGGCATAAAGTTTCTCCTCTTTCTAAAAAAATTTAATTAAATATACCACTAAATTAACTCTTCTCATATTATTGGGTTTCTACTAGAGCCAGGCGTTGGCGTTTCAGCAGAAGCAGCCCCTTCTGCTTGTCGCGGAAAAAGCGAATGCCTGCCTGATCCTCTCATGACTAACCAGGGGGCAGCGATGTAAATAGCCTCTATAATGCCTGCAGTAAAGGCGAGTGCGCCAGTCAGACCTAATGTCGTACTGGCTGTGTAGGCATAGAGCCCTCCTTTGCTAGCCCCATTTCCGAATGCAGTGGCACTCAGAATACGTTGGCGGTGCCTGTCCACACGTTCACTTTCTTTTTGAAGGCGTGTAAGAGGCTGAGAAGATACAGACAGTGTGTGAGTGTGATCTATTAATTCTCTGATTTTGTTTGTGCCGAAAATCAGTTTGACTAATGAATTAATTCCACTGAATATACTTGCAATAATAGTTTTTGCAGCTACCCCTGCCAGGATAAAAGTGCCTTTTGTCAGGTAAAGAGCAAACCCAATGATACTTATTGCGGCTGTTAATGTGAATGCAAAAAGTAGCTTGCAAGCGTCTTTGGCTAAGTCAACTCGTGTGACGTTAGGCCAATAATCATTTTTGAAATACCCATAGCGTTCATTAAAATCCAATATACATCCTCGGATATTATCAATGTACATAAACATTAATCCAACTGCGAGAGGAAGTGCAAAAGGGATGGTAATAGGAAGTGCAGCGATCATACTAATACTAAATATAGTAGACACAGAATAGGTTGTTAAGGCAAATGCACAAAATCCAGCAGCGCAGGCAAATAAACTAAATAGAGTAATCGTTATTTTTTTAGAAGGTGTTAACTCTTTCCCGTCTTTATCCTTAAAAAAACGCTTGCGCCGTATTTCTTTGAGATTTTTATAGATATTTTCGCTGAATAGATTAAATCCCGAATGAAATCCTGAGATCGCACCGAAGATGGCAAATGGAATAATGAGAGGCGCAATAATGGGAATATATACCGCCAACAATCCACCCACCATCCAGATTCCCATGAAATTGATAAATATCTCTGCTGCCCCTGCCAGCAAGCCTAAGCATTTAGCCCAGCGTTTATTGGAGGTTTTTATTTTTCGGTTATTTTCTTTGTTTTGATACTGAGGATCTTCTTCATAATAACTTTCTTCTAGGTTTCTTTCTATCTCATAAAAATCTCCTTCTTTTTTAATTCTTGTTTTAATTTTATGGTATTGTAAAAAATTATTAATATCTTTTTTTAACTCGCGAAGTATTATCTGGTTAGGTTCAGAAGGGTTTTTACCGTATTTTTCTTGAATTATTAAAAAATAATCGGTAAATAAACCACCTATGTTATTGCCAAAATCTTTATCTTCATTAGAAATATCAGCAATCTTTTGCAGCACTTCTTTATCATGGCCTATTTGACAAATACGATTTATGACTGAAATAAATTCGGCATGATCTGACTTTGGAAGAAGCTCAAATAGAAAATTATTTTTAACGCCGCCTGCTAGCCAATCACGTACTGCATAACTTGAGTGTGTACCTCGATAGAAAATATCGGTGAAGAAATATTTCCAAGAGCTAATGCCAGTGTTTTCTGATTTAGAATCAGGCGTATTATAGTCAGCATATTGCTGGGCTATTTCTTGATAAGATTTTAATGTCGGTGCTGGCATCACTTCCTCAATTGTTATGATTCTATATGCTGGTCAGTATACCTGAAATTGATTTAAAATTACACAAAAACCTGTAAAAGCAAAATCATACTAATATATTGATTAATAACATAAAAAATCTTTTTTCTCTTTTTTCACAAGGGTATTTCGCAAAATATAACACACTGCAGCGCGTAATTGTGCATCACTGCACTCGAAACACCCTCCACGCGCAGGCATGGCCCCTACTCCTTCAATGGTTGTTTTTAATAATGATTTTATACCTCGTTTATGTCGAATTTTCCATGCAGTTTTATCATTTATTTTCGGCGCATTAATATCAATGATTGGTCGTGGAGCATGGCAGGAGGCGCAATACTCTTTAAATATTTTTTTATCTGCCTCTGGGTCATTTTTTAATTGTGTGACAAATTGAATGGGATAATGATAAGGCTGTTTTTCAAGTTGCGTGTCTGATAAACGGTGTGTGTATAACGATACACTAAAACCTGCGATACCACTTAAAAATAATAAAATAATAATCAAGTTACTTATTTTCATTCGGATTTTTTTGTAATTGAACAATAATAGCAGATAATCTTTCTGCCGTAATTGGGCCTATGATTTTTTGGGCAAGGTGTCCTGTTGGATTAATAATATAAGTCGTAGGCAATACATCGGTGTCGTCTAAATCCCAAAATTGATGGGGGTCTTCTAACAATACGGGGTAAATGATTTGCATTTTTTTGATGGCGAGCAATAACTCATCGCCACTCAATTTATCGTAATTCATTCCAAATAATATAATATTTTTATGAGTATTATTTTGAAAAAAATAATTTAGGCTGGGAACTTCGCTCATACAGCTCTCACACCAACTGGCCCATTCATTTAGAATAATCCACTTGCCTTTTAATTCGGATAATTGAATGATATGACCTGCTACATCGTGGACTATTCTAGTGTCTTGGGAGCAGCTTATCATGAATAAGCTGCACAGGATGATATGTAATAATTTCTTAAGTGTCATAAAACAGTACCTTAGCAGAGCCTGTCACCCCGCAAAATCTTCGCCCACTTTTCCAAACAAGAACATGGTTAAAGCGCGAAGATTTGTGCGGGGTGACAGGTTCTACTATATTCTCCGACTGATTAATTTGCACAAGGGTGACAGGTTCTGCTATATTCTCGGACTGATTAATGTGCATAAGGATGACAGGCTCTATTATTGGTATACCTATTTCTATTCAATATAGCACCATTAATTTATAATCCTTCGCCATTTGCTCTGCTTTATGTGGATAAGACATATAAGCTTGTAATTGGCCTTTCGGATTTATTAATAATATTTCAGCCGTATGGTCTATTGTATAATTATTTTTTCCAGCCTGATTTGTCTGTGTCTTGGCAGCTAGAATATGTAAATCATTTTCAAGTTTTTCTGTCTCTGACTCTTCCCCACGTAACCCAATAAATTTTGGATTAAAGGCTGTAACATAATCATTTATTCGTTTAACTGTATCACGTTGTGGGTCTACTGAAATAAAAACAATTTGTGGCATTAAATTTGGAGCTAATTGATTTTTTAATAAATAATACATTTTATTTAATTCAGTGAGTGTTGTCGGACAAACAAAACCACAATTCGTAAATCCAAAAAACAACATAGTCCAGTGGCTTTTTAAATTTTTATTATTAAATAATTTTCCATGATGATCTGTGAGGGTAAATTTTTTTATTTCTACGGCTTTCGGCAAATAAATACCCTCTATCTTTATATCAGGTTTCGTTTCAGTGTGAAAAAAATCAAGATATAATATGGATAGAGTTAAAATAACAATGACGAATAAAATAATACCTACTAGTTTTTGATGACTTTTTTCTCGCGTTACATTTGCCATAATGAACCTACATAATGATCTATTAATAATAATAAAAACAATATACCTAAATAATAAATAGAATAATTAAAGGTGCGTATTGCCTGCGTTCGATTACCACTTAAGTATAGTTTAATTGCGTGATAAAGAAAAAGAATATTCGCAAGTGTCACGCCTATAAAATAAAGCGTGCCTGACATATCAATAATAAAAGGCATTGATGAAACACAGCTTAATAAAATAGTATAAAGCACAATATTCAGCTTGGTATAAGGTACGCCATGCGTATGCGGCAACATAGGAATATTCGCCTTTGCGTATTCTTCTAAACGATAAATGGCTAATGCCCAAAAATGCGGTGGCGTCCAGACATAAATAATAAGAACCAGTAACAACGCTTCTGCGCTCACTGAATTCGTTACTGCCGTCCACCCCAGTAATGGCGGAACGGCACCTGCAACACCTCCAATCACAATATTTTGCGGTGTTGCTTGTTTTAAATAAAGTGTATAAAACCCTGCATAGCCTATCAATGACAAAAATGTCAAAATCGCAGTGAGTGGATTAATGATGAAAAATAAAATAAGTAAGCCTAGAATACCTAACACACTTGCAAAATAAATACTTTGACGTGTCGTAATGCGACCTTGTGCGATAGGGCGGCGCTCTGTGCGTTTCATTAATTTATCAATATGCCGATCGGCAAGGTGGTTCAATGCAGCCGCAGAACTTGCCACAAGAGCAATTCCTAAATTACCAAACAGGAGAGGTATAAGAGGAAAAGAAGCCGCAGGTGCCAGGCACATACCCACTATGGAGGTAATAATCATTAACATGACTACGCGGGGTTTGCATAATTCAATATAATCACGAACCATCTGACCCCCCTGTCAATCTATAAACGAATGTGATCATGGCGAGTAACAGCAGAGAGGCTGTTAATGTATGACTGACTGCTGTCAATAGAGGTAATTTAAAAATAATATTCGTGATGCCTAAACATACTTGAAATAGTAATAAGCCCCATATCAGACAGAATAATTTTAATAAATCAGAAATTTTTTTTATTTTTTTTAAAAAAATTGCTGTAAAAAGACCCATATAACTCACAAAAATGAATGCCCCGAAACGATGAATCATTTGAATAGTTTGAAGATAGGTTGCCCATCCCAAATGGTCATTAAAACATAATGGGAAATCAGGACAACTTAAAGAAGCGTAATGAGTGCTTGTCCATGCACCTGCTGTTATTTGCAGTACTAAAATAATGAGTCCCATCACTGCCAAAAAAAGTTCAGGCAAGGGTGTGGTACGACTCGATGCGAGGGGTGGCACCGTAAAGCAATAAATCAGCCATAATACTGCTAAAATAGAAAACCCACCTAACAAATGCTGCGTCACAATAATGGGTAATAATTTCAAAGTCACTGTCCATTGCCCCAGGATAATCTGATAAACGAGTAATAAGAGTAACACCAGCGCTGCGAAAAAAAGTTTAGACGAGTTTTCGTACGACTCGATGCCATGGATGGCATCGTAAGGTATAGGGACATACCGTTTGGAGTACGAAGACTCGTCTAAACTTTTTTTTCTGGATATTTTACACGTTATCGCATTTTTAAAAATAAGAGTAATGATGATTAAAATTAAAATACTTAAACAACCCGCAAAATACCGATGAATCATTTCAGCCCATGCTTTATAGGCAATAAATTTCGAGTCTGAGTTATGCAATGGCGCTAGCCAGTGTCCATAACACCCTGGCCAGTCAGGACAACCTAACCCCGCATCCAATAGACGCGTCAATGCGCCAAGACCAATCACTCCCAACGCAAAAAAACAGGCTGCTAGCGCTAACCATGAAATGCTATTTTTCTTAGCCAATTTGAGATACCTCTAACAGGTGTTTTAAATCTTTTAAAATATTCATAGGGTCTGTGTGACTAGGGTAATACATCAAGATATTACCTTCTGGGTCCATTAAATAAATTTTATCAGGCACATTAAATTTATTTTTATATCTCAAATAAAATGCATGCATCCATTTTTTCCGAAGTGTATTATCTGGAAAAATAATATTAACACGTCTACTATTTTTACCCAGTGCCAATTTGATTTGCCCTAAATTATGTCGCGTTGTAAGACAAAATTGATCACAATGACCCGAGTTAATATAAATGATTTCCCATTTTCCTGTTTTTGGCATCACTATCGCTGGGTCTATAAATGTTCCATGGTTTGTAGTTTTAAGGTGAAAATAAACATGATAATCATATAAGACTCTACTTAAAATAAGAGGGATGATAAAAATTAAAATTAATAGGGAGATGATTAATATCTTATTATTTTTATTCTTCATTAAAGCCTCACTCTTAAAAAAATAACTAATAATACGGCAGCCATCAAAAACCATTGTATTGCATACGCTATATGGCGTTCAGGAGGTATTGTTGTGATCACCCAGTCTCGCACGAATCCGTATGGTTGAGTAGCATCCAGGCGTAAAACAAAAGGATAGAAAACTTTATGAGTTGCTTTACTTAATGCATTAATATCTATTTTTTGTATGAGTAATTCAGTAGGCGTTTGTTTTAATATGATTTTCCCTAAGATAAATTCAGGTTCATTTAATAGTTTCATATCACCTGTTATTTTTTGCTTGCCTTGAATATCACTAACAGGCACTGTGGGATTATTTGTTTTGACCCAGCCTCTATCGACTAGCAATAGTTTATTTTCCCCTGTTATTTTAAACGGCGTTATAATCTCTATACCATATTGACCTTGATAATAACGGTTCTGTAAAAATAAAGTGAGATTATTCAGATAATAGCCTGTAACTGTTATTTTGTGATGGGTCTGTAATAAATTTTTCTTATACTCATAGCGATGTAATTGCCAGCAGCCTAATATAGAAAATAAGATAATAAAAAAAGCGCAAAAATATTTCATAATTCAATTCTACTTTTAAAATTAGAATTCAATTTTTGTTTTTTAATAAACCCTGCCGCATCAAATAACGTATAAGACAATGTGACTTCTTTAATATCTCTCGAAATAGCGGGATCAATAAAAAAATACACTGGCATATCCGCTTTTTCACCTTTAAAAAAATATTGCTGGGTAAAACAAAAACACTCTGTTTTCTTTAAAAATCGCGCGGCATCGACAGGTGTAATACTCGGCACTGCTTGCACTGTCATTTCATGGCCTGATTCATTCGCTGCTAAAAAATAAACGAGCTTTCTTTCACCAGGATGAATTTTTATGTGTCGCTGTAATGGAATAAATTTAAATAAAAGATTATGGTGTAAAGTCGTGGTAAAAGTGACATTAATCGTGCGTGAATAATCAATTTGCATGCCAGGCGTGGCTGGTGTTGCATAATTTGCTGCTTTGCCATTGATACCCGTCTGTTTACAAATTAATTGATATAAAGGTACTAACATATAAGCAAAACAAAACATAAAAATAACGCCACAAACTAATACGCACAAAAGACGTTTGTGGCTTTTTTTAGTGGACTGCATTAGGGAACCTGAGGCGCAGTCTCAAAAGTATGGTAAGGCACGGGGGATGGCAGCGTCCATTCTAAGCCTGTTGCCCCTTCCCATACTTGATCACTGACTTGATAGGTACGTTTGCCAAAGCACGCTTTCAGCACGATATACAAAAAAATCAATTGTGAAAAACCAAAGATAAAAGCGCCTACCGTACAAATCTGATTAAAATCTGTAAACTGTAATGCATAATCAGGAATACGACGCGGCATGCCGGCTAATCCTAAAAAATGCATTGGCATAAATGTTACATTCATCCCAATGGTTGTTAACCAAAAATGAAGCTGTCCCAATCGCTCGCTATACATTTGACCTGTCCATTTGGGTAACCAATAATAAACAGCCGCAATAATTGTAAAAAGTGAACCAGAGACTAATACATAATGAAAGTGTGCAACGACAAAATAGCTATCACGGTATTGATAATCACTGGGCACCAAGGCCAACATTAATCCTGAAAAACCACCAAATGTAAACATGACTAAAAAACCGAGCGCAAATAACATAGGTGTTTCAAAGCTTAAAGAGCCTTTAAAAATAGTTGCGACCCAGTTAAATACTTTAATGCCTGTTGGCACAGCGATCAACATAGTGGCATACATGAAATAAAGTTGTGCTGCAAGGGGTGCGCCTGTCGTAAACATGTGGTGCATCCAAACCACAAATCCTAAAACCGCAATTAGCATAGTGGCATAGACCATAAATTTATAACCAAATAAGGGCTTTCGAGAAAAAGTCGGGATAATGGCTGAAATGACTCCAAACCCAGGCAATATCAAAATATAGACTTCTGGATGACCAAAAAACCAAAAAAGATGTTGAAACAAGAGCGGGTCTCCCCCACCCGCCGCATTAAAAAAACTCGTATGAAAATGACGATCCATTAACATCATCGTAACGCAACCTGCTAACACGGGCATGACAGCTAACAAAAGAAAGGCCGTGACCAGCCAACTCCACACAAATAAAGGCAGCTTCATCCATGTCATGTCAGGTGCTCGCATATTAAATATTGTGACGACAATATTGAGTGCTGCCAAGATTGAAGATGCGCCCATTAAATGGATAGAAAAAATAAAAAAATCTGTACTTTTAGGGCCGTAAGTGGTGGACAATGGCGCATAGAATGTCCAACCAAAATCAGGGGCTGCGCCGCTCGTGAATAACGTGCTCATCAACAAGCTAAACGCAAAAGGTAATAACCAGAAACTCCAATTATTTAAACGCGGTAATGCCATATCAGGTGCGCCAATCATCAAAGGGATGAGCCAATTGGCGAGCCCTGCCATGGCAGGCATAATGACACCAAACACCATAATTAATCCATGCAGGGTCGTCATTTGATTGAAAAATTCGGGATCAACCAATACTTTTCCTGGCTCAAATAATTCAGTGCGAATGACAAGTGCCATTGCGCCTGCTACAAATAACATAATAAAACTTAGCATTAAATAAAGCGTGCCTATATCTTTATGATTTGTTGTAAACAGCCATCGTTTAATACCCGTGCCAGGGTGATGAGAGCCGCCATGAGAGTCATGCTCTTCATTATGTGCATGAGCTATTGTCATTTAATATACTCCACTTTTAACTATTCTTTACTTTAGTTCGCACTTTTCCAACATCACCAGGCTGCGCTAAAACAGGATAATGATGTTTTTTATTTAAAACAGCATTATCCCAGGTGTGGCGAATATAAGTCACCACTGCAGCTATACTCTTATCATCTAATTGTTCACCAAACGCTTGCATTGCAGTACCTGGTACACCTGTCAGTACATAAGCAATATTAGCATCAAGCGAACCTGTCACCACACGGCTATTTTTTAAAGCAGGGAAATTTGGCGGTAGCCCTAACCCAGTCGCTTGATGACACATGACGCAAGATTTTTCATATTGTGCTTTACCTAATGTCATTAATTCTTGTTCTGTCATCGGTGGTAGATTCAAAACGGGTTGTGGCGATTGGCTCATTGGACTATGGGGCTGGTGTGCTTTAACCCATACTGCAAAATCGGCTTCAGAAACTGCTTGCACGACAATAGGCATAAAACCGTGATTAATACCACATAACTCGCCACACTGCCCGCGATAAATGCCAGGCTTCGTCACATAAATCCAATTTTCATTAATATAACCTGGAATTGCATCTTGTTTAATGCCTAACTCAGGCACCCACCACGCATGGATTACATCATCGGCTGTCATCAGCAGCTTCACTTTAGTGTTCACTGGTACAACGAGGGGGTTATCTACTTCTAATAAAAACCATTTGTTTTTAGGGGCTATATTATGAATTTGCTCTTGGGTCGTTGAAAGGTTACTAAAAAAGCTGATTCCTTGATCCAGATATTCATATTTCCATTTCCATTGATAGCCCGTGATTTTCACTGTGAGGGCAGATTGCTCAGTGTTATGAATATGGGTGAGTACACGAGTGGCGGGAATGGCTAATATCACTAATATTAGAAATGGAATCGCTGTCCAAAAAATTTCTAAACCTAAATGTTCATGAAAATGAACCGCTTGTACTCCTTTGGATTTACGGTATTTAATGAGTGAGAAAATAAGCACGCTAAAAACAATCACGCCAATACCACAACACACATAAAAGCATGCCATGTGAAGGTTATAAATTTCACGGCTGGTAGGCGTGACGCCATAAGGCATATTAATACCGGGTGTGGCGTATGCCATGGCAGTAGAAAAACAAGCACTTAAAAAAAGAATCGTTTTCCAAAAAAATAGGGTAATTAATCGTTGCATAGATAACTCTGTCTTTATTGATCGCGCAACAATTAAACCATATTTTCTAAATAAAACAAGCATTATAAATACTTTGCATTCATCGCGAATCACTATAAAATGTCCAACAATTGCAGCAAGGATCCTTTGTGAAACAATTTAGACAGAAAATAATGCTATCTAAAAAAATTCTTAGCGTTTTAGCTTTGATTTTGCTCTTTTTTATCGTTTGCGCTAGCTATATGATCACAGGCGTGCAAAAAAACATGGCGAGTATGGCAGCACCGCCTGAAGCAGTCACCTATTTCCCCTCCTATCCACCTGTTAATACAACAGGCAAAAACGCTGAACTGATTCAACGTGGGGAATACCTTGCTAAAGCGGGTGATTGTATCGCTTGTCACACGAATACACTTGAAAAAGGCAAAACATTTGCAGGCGCCTTACCCATGCAAACGCCTTTTGGCACGATTTATTCACCGAATATTACACCTGATAAAACGACTGGTATCGGCCATTGGACAGATGAACAATTTATTAAAGCTATGCGTCAGGGAATATCTCCCTCGGGTGAACATTATTACCCTGCTTTCCCCTATTTATACTTTAATCAGATGACTACTGATGATCTTAAAGCCTTAAAAGCCTATTTAAACGCTATTCCTGCTATTACACAAAAAAATAAACCCAATGAAATGATCTGGCCTTTTAATTGGCGCTTTTTACAACTCGGATGGAAGCTATTATTTTTCTATCCCAATAGCTATTCGAATAAACCAGATTCCTATGTACCTGATCCTGAGCATTCAGCCGAATGGAATCGAGGTGCTTATCTAACGAATGGCCTGGGACATTGTGCCATGTGTCATACCCCTTCTTATCATATTTTAACGCCTGCTCTTCCTTTGGGGGCGCCTATTCGAAAATATGATCTGACAGGTGCTAAAATACAAGGCTACCTCGCGCCTAACATTATGAAAAAGAATATTGGGAATATTTCTAACGAAGAATTATTACAAGTATTTACACAGGATCGTGTCATTGGGGGTGGCAAAATAGAAGGACCTATGCTGGAAGTCAATAAAGACAGTTTAAGTTATCTTTCACGGGAAGACCTACTCAGTATTATCACTTATTTAAAAACAGTAGACAGTGAACTCCCCCCTAAACCAAAAGCGTCTAAGAGTGCGCCTGGCAAACCTGTTTATGAAAGCTATTGTTCAGGTTGCCATGCTACAGGTGCGGGTGGTGCGCCAAAATACGGTGATGCAGGTGAGTGGGACCCGCTCATCAAAAAGGGAATTAACACTGTCTATACGAACGCATTAAAAGGCATCGGCGGCATGCCTGCGAAAGGGACTTGTCTCTCTTGCAGCGATGAAGAGATAAAACAAGCAGTGGACTATATGGTCGCCTCTGTCACTGGCAAAACAGCACGTAGTGTGCCTGTACAGAAAAAATTAACTTTCCAGGATGGTAAACGTCTCTATGAAACGAAGTGTAGCGTTTGTCACGCTGTAGGGTTCAAGCATGCACCTAAACCAGGCGATATTCCAGTATGGAAGCCGATGGTTGAAGCAGGTTTCCTTGCAACGTATCGGAATGCGGTAGAGGGGAAGAATGCTCATCCCCCCCGCGGCGGTTGTCCTCATTGTTCGGATGCCGATATGATTGCAGCAGTAAAATATATGATGCAAGTTAGCGCGCCCGATCAAAATTATAGTTTGTGGTAGCAGAGGTTAATCCATGGATCATCAACAAAAAAAATATTACTTGCCTCCTCCCAGCAGTTGGCCTTTGAAAGGCTCTATTGCGCTGATTTGTATTGTGGTGGGTGCTGCGAATTGGTTACATGATGTATGGTTTGGGCCTTATTTATTATTTTTTGGTTTGTGTTTTTTATTTTATATGATTTACGGTTGGTTTGGTCTTGTTATCCAGGAAAATCGTGCGGGTTTATTGGATAATAAAAAAATGGATCATTCTTTTCGATGGGGTATGTGTTGGTTTATCTTTTCTGAGGTTATGTTTTTTGGCGCGTTTTTTTTCGCTTTATTTTATGTTCGTTTGATCGCCTTGCCTAATTTAAGCGGCGTTAATGTGCCTATTCTAAGCCATGTATTATTATGGCCTAATTTCCATCTTGCCTGGCCACTCTTAACCAACCCT
Source organism: Gammaproteobacteria bacterium (assembly GCA_041690995.1). Classification (GTDB taxonomy): domain Bacteria; phylum Pseudomonadota; class Gammaproteobacteria; order DSM-16500; family DSM-16500; genus UBA4722. The sequence goes on from JBEPVM010000009.1 coordinate 20,820, forward strand.
AATCCCGGCGTTTATCTTGGACCGCAATCCGTGATGGATACTTGGGGTATTCCTGCGATTAATACATTCATATTATTATCCAGTGGCGCGACCATTACGGTTGCACATTGGAGTCTATTAAAAAATAATCGTTTAACGATGCTTATTTTCCAATTATTAACTATTCTTTTGGGCATTGGATTTTTAATCATGCAAGCGCATGAATATTCGGAAGCGTATTTACAGAAAGGTTTAACTTTGGCGTCTGGCATTTATGGCACAACGTTTTTTATGCTGACAGGGTTTCATGGCTTGCATGTGACAATTGGTACGATTGGTTTAATCGTTATTTTATACCGTATGTTACGGCGAGATTTTGATTCACGCAATCATTTTGCATTTGAAGCTGTGTCCTGGTATTGGCATTTTGTGGATGTCGTCTGGTTATTTTTATTTATTTTTGTCTATTGGCTATAAAATTGGGTTATAAAAATTCCGAATGCATTTTCTAAAGTTTATTCATTTATTATTTGCATTAGGGTTAGTTGGCTTGACGGCTTATTGTATCCTCTCAAAAAATATATCCTTTCGAAAAAACGCTAAAAAAATATTGCTTTTGATGAGTGTATTCGCTTTGATGACAGGCGTTTTACTCGTTTACCAAACGCCTTATATTTTTCACACACCCTGGATACAAACGGCTTTTATATTATTAAGTATTTTTATCATTGGAATATTATTTTCTTTGTATAAAAAAATAGATCATCCATTTTTCTATAGTATTTTATTGATATTGCTTATTTTAATTTCACAGGATGCCGTTCGAAAGATGACTTTTTTTCAATAATTATTAAGCCATTTTTTTACTATGCTGCATTCCTGGGCGCTGTGTTTTGTACTGATGGTTTCTTGAATTTTTCTAATTCTTTCACCAAATCAGGTTCATAACGCTTCAAAACAGCCTTATGATGTGGGCTTAATTCTTTAACAATTTTAGCCACACTTCTTTCATCAGGGGTTTGAAGTTCTGTTTTTATTGCTTGTAATGATTTAATACGATCCTCTAATGTTTTCTTACGACTATTTGAGAAAAGGTATAAGCGGGTGTATCGCTGTTGTTTGATATTATTTATTTCAATATCAAGACGGTGAATTAATTCAGGACGAGTCATTGTTAGATTTTGAGCTTCTTTGATTTCTTTCCCTATCTTTCCTTCAAATAATAAATGAATATCTTCTTTCATCTCAGGTTTATTTATTTTCAGGTTTAAAATAGCAGCATTCACAGAGATACTTTTCTCTAACTCAACCCTTAAATTTACAAGCAGTGCTAGTCGTTTTTGATCTTTTTCTGAAACGGCAAGAGTTGCTAATTCGTTTATTCGTTCATTAATCAACCCTAGGGCATGTGTTCGCTCTGTTTCCTCTGATTTATTTTCTGGCAGTGATAATGGAGAGGGAATGACTGGATCATTTTTTGCGGCACCCAGAATTGTTTTAGGGCGATTCTCTATGCTCATTTCTTTCTCAAGCGATTCAAGATTTTTAATAAATAAAGGATTAATTTTTTTTAAAATATCAAGCTCTTCACGTTTTAATTTATTTAACGCATCTGTCAAACTATGAGTTTCTATTAATAATTGTAGTCTTTCTAAAACTTGTATCTTTTCTTCTAATGATTTTACATTGATTTGCCCAAGGAAATGGCCTGTGCTGTCACGTTTTCTCTTTAGTTTGATTAATTCCGAAGATAGTTCATTGAAGATAGTCTGTGGTGGGGCTAGTTGGCGTTCCAAGTGTCTTAAATGAATACCTGTTCTACCTGAATATAATAAATTAATATATTTTGGATGATTTTTTCTTAACTCTTCCAACTTATCTTCGAGCTGGGCTGGACTGCTGCAAGAAATTAAATCTTTTAATAAGGCAATTTTTCTAGTACCATCCCTCTCTTTTTTTAAAATTCCAAGCGCATGTTTAATTTCAGCCTTAAATGCTTCACCAACAAGTGGTTGTACTTTTTCTTTTTCCAGCTGCTCTCTTACTTTCATTTCGTCTATTCGTCTTGCAATTAATTCTTTTTCAACCTTTGATTTTGAAGACGTCAATAAAACTTCTCTTTGAGCACGAATAGCTTCCAAATAAGGATAACGGTTATCATCTGGAAAATCATAACCGAGTTCTTTCACTTTAGAATGATAACTACCTATTACACCTTGTATTTTCTCGGTCAATAATCCCTCTTTAAGGCAAAGTTGAATTTCTAATTTATCACCTAGCAATATCATATTTTTTAATGTTTCATTAATCTGTATCGCCATTTTTTTGGCTTCGTCTGTCGAGAGTTCTTTAAGCTTTTCTAAACTTTTTGCTAATTGAGTTACTGCGGCTTTAATTTCAGAAAAATGACTATATACAAATTTTATGAGATTAGGTTTCTCACCTGCTGCTCTGTCTACGTTATTATATAACTCATCTAACTTCTTAGCCAAGATTCCTATTTTTTCTAATGAATCAGTAACATCTGTTTTTTCCTCAATATTAATTCCACTGAATCCTGAAATTTTTCTAAGAAGGTCTTGTAATTCTTCTACGTAAGATTGAAATTTACCTTTTTCTACTAATTCTTGATCTGCTACAGCAAGCTCTTCTTCTTTTACTTCTACTTCTTCCACCAAGGAAAAATCTTCTTCTTCTTCTTTTTTTTCTTCTTGTGCAGCAGATACTGGTTCTTCCTGTGCTTGTGCATTAGTCTCTAATTTCCCTTTCAGATGATCCATTCCAGGGATATTCAATGTATCTAACAGTGATTGTGCCTGTATATCGGTGGTGAACTCATTTAAAATAGGATTTTCTTTTATGCGATTAAGAATCGTTGTAAGCTCTTGACCTGCTTTTGCCAAATCCTCCATTTGTTTTTTTCGGAATTGAAGTCGAGAAAAAAGGTTTGTCATTTCTTCGACGGGCGGCGGCTGTTGCAACACAGCCAGTTTTTTCATTATTTCTTTGAGAGCAGCCAATGATTTTCCTGCATCTTCAATCCAATGTTGGCCTTGGACTTCTTCTTTTCTTTCTTCAGTTTCTTTTAAATTTTCAGCAAAATATTTTTGATATATCACTGGATCAAGTATTTCTTCCAGTTTCTTTTCCGCAGTTGTAATCAATTGATTAGTCTGATTAACCACACTACTCAATAAAGGGTTTTTAAATAAGTTCTCAGGATCAAGCTGCCTGGCGTTCTCCAATTTACCTACTACTTTTTCTACCTTCTCTTCCAGAGCTTTATTAACTTTAGAAAATTGATCCATTAATCGTTCAATATCTGGACCCATACTGGCTATTTCGGTGCCTAGCTGTTTTAAACTTACTTCTATGCCTGCTGATTCTTTTAAAGCATTCGTCAACTCAGCCATATTTGTTCCTGGCTGCCCAATGATTTCTCCATCATTATTGCGCGTGACAGGATACTTGGTTTCTGTATCTTGAATTTTTTGGTGTACGAATAAATTATAAAGCCGACCTCCGATGGTATTATCTTTAATAGTAATAGAATTCGATTGATTTGGAAAAAAATTCCATTTATCTAAATTCAAAGGTGCATAGGAAGAATCAGGCTTTCGTAAAAAAGGTTGCCCACGCCTGTTAACCCAAATAACAACAGCAGAACTGGGTTGAATCGCATCAGCCTGAGCTTTACTATGAACATAATAAAGCTTAGGTTTTGCAAAGACAGCCGAGAGCCCTTGTCTTTCTTCTATTATTTCTTTTAGCATCTTTTCAAGTGTTTCGATTTCTGTGCTTAGCTGGCTCTTTTCAGGATCAATGACTTTTGCTATTGCTTTTATGTTTTCAATCATGGGTTTTAGTTTATCTATTTTTTCCTGCCATTCTTTCATATGGCTTTTCATTTGAGCTGGTATTGTGGAAGCATAATCATATATCTTCTTTAGCTCATACAGCATTTCCAACCAACCCATGGCCTGTGGTGTCTCTGGCAGTTTCCTAGGTGACGACATATAAAATTCCCCTTATCCTTTGTATTGATTTAAGTATAGACACTCTGCCAAAATAGGGGGTTTTAAAAGAAAGTTATTTATATGATGAGAAATATGCGCTATTTATATGATTTTATTAAATTATTTCATTTTATCAGCGCGGCTATCTTACTGCTGAGCTTTTGTTATAGCAGTGGGTTATGGCTATGTTTCAATAAAGGAGCGTTAGATCGTATTCTGACCCAGACAGCCTCTGTGATTATCCCCTGCGCGCTTTTTCAATTGATTACGGGGTTTACGCTGGTGAGCTTAAAACGCTCTGAGCTGCCTCTCTACTGGATTGAAGCGTGTATTATTGGGTTTATAGTAGCCATGGGAATGTGGTTTTTATTTATATATATTTATAGTTTTTTTTCCCATAAAATACAGCCTGTTTGGTTATCTATTACATTAATAGCATGCGCCCTGAGTTTATTATTTCTTGTTTTTTTGATGAGTAACGCCCCTCTATGACAATACAGCTTGGTATTCATGAAGTAGCGTTTGAGCGGAATCAAGAGCAATTATTCCAGCCTCTTCATGCCGCATTGAAAGCAGGTGAGTTATTGCAAATCCAGGGGACAAATGGCAGTGGCAAATCGACATTATTGCGTATGGTTACCGGGTTTATAGAACCGCATGCAGGTAGGATTGAATGGCAAGGGAGATCTATTTTTCAGCAACTAAGTCACTATCAATCCCAATTACATTACCTCGGTCATCAAAATGGGATTAAGCCAATGCTGACTGTGGATGAGAATTTGCATTGGCAAGGCGTGCTTTTAGGTAATATTCTGCCTAAAAAAAAGAGAACACGCGTGATAGAGGCTATTGGTTTGCAATCTGCAACAACTACGCTGGCCAATCAGTTATCGGCGGGGCAATTACGTCGCCTCGGTCTCGCAAAATTATTATTAAACCCTGCTGAGGTGTGGATATTAGACGAACCTATGACGGCATTGGATACCGAAGGGCAATGTTTTTTTAATGCTATATTAAAGCAGCATCTTGAGAATGATGGAATTGCTATTATAGCTACGCATAGCAACTTAATGTTAAAAAGTCAGGTGCGATGGTGTGAGAGTATGCCACAGTGAAGACCTTATTTTGTATACTCTTTCATGAAATAAAAGTCACAGCCCGTCAGGCATATTCCTGGCTCACCCCTTTATTATTTTTTGTGATGGTCGTATGCTTGTTTCCCCTAGCAATAGGCACTGACTCTATTCTACTTGCTAAAATCGCACCGGGTGTTATCTGGGTGGCGGCTTTACTGGCAATACTGATCTCTATCAATAAACTCTTTAGTCAGGATGCAGAGGACGGCTGTCTGGATGGATGGTTACTCAGTACCCACCCCTTGACCCTGTTAGTGCTGACTAAACTATTGAGCCATTGGCTCACCCATTGTTTGCCGCTTATCCTGATTAGCCCATTGTTGGGATTTTTGTTACACTTACCAGCCAATGAAATGAGCGCTCTCCTGCTGAGTCTATTATTAGGTACACCTGTTTTAATGCTTTTAGGTGCGATTGGCGCTGCTTTGGTTGTGGGGATTCGAAGTCATGGATTATTATTGCCGATTTTAATTATGCCGCTTTATATCCCTATTTTGATTTTTGGAACAAGTATGCTTGTGGCAGCCCACTTTAACCAACCTATAACGGGCTATCTGGCGATAATGGGCGCATTGATGTTATTAAGCCTTGCTTTTGCGCCTTATTTAACGGGTATTGCATTACGAATTGGAGTAAACCAGTAAATGGTCAATTGGTTTAAATATAAATTCTTAACGCCTAAAACATTTTATGCAACGAGTACTTCTTTTTTGCCATGGCTGACAGGGGCGTTTATTTTATTATTTTTTTATGGGTTATTCGCAGGTTTGTTTATTGTGCCTGCGGATTATCAACAAGGGGATGGGTTCCGGATCATGTATGTCCATGTACCGAGTGCGTTTGCTGGGATGGGTATTTATTTCGTGATGGCGATTTCTGCTATGTTAACTTTAGTGTGGCGCATTAAAATAGCCGCTATTTGCATGGCGTGCAGTGCGCCAATTGGCGCGTGGTTTACTTTTTTAGCATTAGCGACAGGTGCGATTTGGGGTAAACCGATGTGGGGTACCTGGTGGATTTGGGATGCGCGTTTGACGTCTATGCTGATACTTTTATTTTTATATCTGGGTTTTATGGCATTGCGTTCTGTGATAACGGATACGCAAAGCCGAGATCGCGCAAGTAGTATTATTGCATTGGTCGGTGCGATTAATTTACCAATTATTCATTATTCAGTGGTTTGGTGGAACACCTTGCATCAGGCATCGAGTTTTAATTTATTTGCCGCGCCTGCGATTGCACCTGTGATGTTGTATCCATTATTAAGCGCTATTACTGCTTTTTTCTTATTTTATCTCATTATTTTAATTATTCGAATGCAAAACGAAATTTTATTGCGTGAAATAAAAACTGAATGGGTCAAAAAAGTGATGCTATCATGGAAATAGGCATAATAGGTATGGGGGCTTATACTATTTATATCTGGCCTGCGTATGGTATTACTTTATGGGTATTCAGTATCAATATTATTAGCGCGCTCTATGAAAAATATCAAATAAGAAAAAGAATTAAAAGAAAATTATTATGAATAAAAAACAAAAAAATAGACTTGCTGCGATTATCAGTCTTATTTTTATTTTAGGGACTGCAATTGGTTTAATTTTATATGCGCTAAAACAAAATATTAATTTATTTTATACGCCTACTGAGTTATTAAAAGCTTCATTAGAGCCTTATCAAATAGTACGTGTGGGAGGATATGTTAAAAACCATAGTGTGCATTATGATAATTCGGGTGAACAAGTCACTTTTATAATAACAGATCGCCGGCATGAATTAAAAGTCAGTTATCGTGGCGTATTACCTAACTTATTTCGCGAAGGACAAAGTGTTGTTGTAACAGGTACGCTAGCGAATTCTTTATTGAAAGCCACTGAAGTCCTGGCTAAACATGATGAAAAATATATGCCTCGTGCAATTAAAACTATGATAGAGAAACAACAGCATGGTTCCTGAGTTAGGCAGTTTTGCCGTTATTTTAGCATTATGTTTTGCGATTCTTCAGAGTATAATGCCACGCCTGAGTCGCCGAGCGGCTATTGGCCAATTTGTTTTTTTACTTTTTTCAATTTTTTGCTTAATGCTTTGTTTTTTAAAAAATGATATGAGCGTGCTTTATGTACGCGAACACTCTCACACCTTATTGCCTTTTATTTATAAAATAGGCGCAACGTGGGGTGGGCACGAAGGTTCATTATTATTATGGTGTGTGATTTTAAGTGCATGGACAGTCGCATTAACTTTTTTTTCTGATAAACGAATAGAAGAAAAATTTCTAACGCGTGTATTAATGATATTAGGCGTGATTAGCACAGGATTTATTTATTTTTTAATAGCGACTTCTAATCCATTTCAACGTTATTTTCCTAATGCTTTAATCGTTGGGGATGATTTAACGCCATTGCTGCAAGACCCTGGTCTTTTATTTCATCCACCTATGCTGTATTTAGGCTATGTTGGTTTTGCGATTGCGTTTGCTTTTGCAATCAGCGCATTGATTAGGGGTCAATTTAATAAAGCAGAAATCAAGGCGTTAAGACCTTGGGTTGTATTGCCTTGGGCATTACTGGGTTTTGGGATTGTTCTAGGGAGTTGGTGGGCATACCGGGAATTAGGTTGGGGGGGCTGGTGGGCGTGGGACCCTGTTGAAAATGCTTCGCTCTTGCCATGGTTATCAGCGACAGGATTAATCCATTGTTTAATTGTTGCTGAGAAACGGGATGTCTTTAAAGGGTGGACTATTTTACTGGCCATTATTACGTTTGCATTAAGTTTAATAGGTACTTTTTTAGTAAGATCTGGCGTATTGGTCTCTGTACACGCGTTTGCGAATGATCCTTCTCGTGGTATTTATTTATTAATTTACCTCGCCTGTATTATTGGCAGTGCTTTGTTTCTTTATATTTTTCGTATTAAATTTTTTAGCCGTATGCCAACTTTTCAACTTTTATCACGAGAAACATTATTGCTGATCAATAGCGTTATTTTATTAGCCGCAGTTTCTACTATTTTAATCGGTACGCTCTATCCTATAGTTCTTGATGCACTGAATCAGGGAAAAATTTCAGTCGGAGAACCGTATTTTAATCTTGTTTTTGTGCCTATCATGCTGCCGTTATTACTATTAATGGGTATTGCCCCGCATACGCGCTGGGGAAAAGAATCCTTTAAAAAATTATGGAAAAAATCACGGCTTACTTTATTAGTGAGTGTATTACTTGCTATTTTATTGCCATGGCTCAGTGGTTTTGAATTGCATTATTTAACTTTAATAGGACTCTCTATAGGAATATGGATTATTTTAGCCACTGTGCAATATGCGTATCAATTATATGCGTCACAAAGAAAAATGATTCTAACGCATGGGTCTATGATTATCGCGCATCTCGGCATTGCGGTTTTAATGTTAGGGATCGTGATGAATAAATCTTACAGTGAAGAACGTCAAGTTAAAATGCGACCAGGTGATAGTATTATGCTGGCGGGTTATGAATTTAAGTTTAAAAATACGTATGAAATGAAGCATGATAATTATACCAGTATTGTTGCTGATTTTATTGTAGTAGAGCCGCATCGTGCTGTTGAAATGTTATCTGCAGAACAACGAATTTTCAGTAGTCATGAGCAAACGATGAGTAAACCAGGAGTGCTATATAATAGTTTTAGGGATTTGTATCTAGCCTTAGGTGCACCTTTAAAAAATGGCAATTGGTCTGTACGTATTTATTATAAACCCTGCGTGCGCTGGATTTGGTTTGGGGGTTTTATGTTATTAATCGGTGGATTATTCTCTTTAGTAGCATATAGGAAAAAGAATCCATGAGAATGCTTTTACGCACGACTCTTCTCTTTCTATTATTTATATTATTTTTATTGATTATGATAGTGCTATGGCGTGGATTAGGATTACATCCGAGTCAAGTACCCTCCCCGCTTATCAATAAACCCGCGCCTACTTTTCGTTTGCCGACTTTACTTGGCTCGCCTTCTTATATGATAGATAAAAATTTTAGAGGCCACGTCAGTTTATTTAATATATGGGCGACCTGGTGTGTCACGTGTGAATCGGAACATGATTTTCTTTTAATATTAGCAAAAAATAAAGCAGTGACTTTGTATGGGTTAAATTATAAAGATGATCCTGTTCAAGCTAAAAATTGGCTTAAAAAGAAGGGAAATCCTTACAAAATAATTGCAGTTGATTTATCAGGTGATACGGGTATTAATTGGGGCGTTTATGGTACGCCTGAAACATTTATTATTGATAAAAAAGGGATTATTCGTTATAAACAAATTGGTGCGATAACGCCAGACGTTTGGGAAAATACGCTAGAACCGCTTGTGCGAAAATTACAGGCTGAAAAATAAATGAGAAAAATACTCTTATTTTTATTGATAATATCGTTGCCATTATTTGCAGCAGAGGACTACTACCCCTTCAGCTTACGGAGAGATCAAGAACGTTTCCAAACGCTCACCTCAGAATTACGTTGTTTAGTTTGTCAAAATGAAAATCTGGCAGAATCCAACGCTGCGCTTGCGATTGACTTACGAAATCAAATTTATAAAAAAATGCAAATGGGGCAATCAGACCAAGTCATCATTCATTATCTCGTCACTCGTTATGGAGATTATATTTTATATCGTCCACCTTTTAATTTTTCAACTTTACTGTTATGGACAGCACCGTTTTTAATTTTATTTTTTGGGGTAGCTTATTTAATTTATTATTTGAGTTATATTACAAAAAATAACGATAATTAACACAAAATGTAGTATACTCCGTATGTATATAAATTATTCAAATTTAGGGTGCAATATGGCTATTAAAACATCTACATTTTCAGGCTGGCGGTTATCTGGCAAAGATGCCGATGCCTTCCTCCATCAGGTCAAGAATGCCAAGCCTAACCCGCTTGCACAAGAGACTTTGCGTTGTGGTGAGAAGTTTTTAAAAGAGTATCAAAAAACAGGTCGTGTTATTCTGAGGCCAAAAAAAAGCGAGTCTTGATGTGGCAGATGCTCCAAAAGAATTAGAACTGCGTTTAATCCATTCAAATGATCAATTAGGTAAGCTTTCTCTGGGTAATGCAAACTATACGCCACTCAAAATTTTCTTGAAAAAGGTAGCGCTAGATTTTCATCAATATAATATAGCTAAAACTTACGTATTGGCAGAAATTGATATACAGCCAGCCAGAGTGTGGGGCTACGTTACCTTAATGAGCAGCGAAATTATATTAAATGAAAACCAAAGACCCAGGGAAATTTCTGCTTCGGCAAAATATGAGGCTTTCCCTGCTATAAAAATTGCTCGTCTTGCTGTCGATAAGGCACTGCAAGGAAAAGGCTATGGCCGTAAGATGGTACAGTGGTGCGCTACTTTGGTAAGAAGAATGATTATGCCTCATGTGGGCTGTCGTTTTTTAGTGGTTGATGCAAAGCGCGACTCCGTATTTTTTTATGAACGACAAGGTTTTGAGCTTTTAAATATTGAGTCAAACGTGACAGATGAAAATCCACTCATGTTTTTTGATATTTATAAAAATCAACCAGTTGAATAAAAGCCGGGTTGATTTGAAAAAATAAAAAATCACTAAAAAAAAGGCAACATATTTTCCTGCGCCCATAAATCCTCCATAGTTTCCCGCCGCCGAATTAAATAAGTATTCTCTTTATTCACCATCACTTCCGCCGCTCGTGGTCGAGCGTTATAGTTAGAGCTCATACAAGCGCTGTAAGCGCCCGCTATATCAATCGCTAATAAATCTCCTTCTTGAATAGCGAGCATACGATTTTTACCTAAAAAATCAGATGATTCACAGACAGGCCCTACAATATCATAATTTTTTTCTTCAATAATGGAATGGAGCGTGACAGGGATAATAGGATGAAAAGCGTCATATAAAGCAGGCCGCAATAAATCATTCATTCCTGCATCTACAATAGCGAAATTTTTATGTGAAGTGTATTTCAAATATTCTATACGTGTTAATAAAATACCCGTATTAGCGACCAATGCGCGACCCGGTTCTACTATTATTTTTAATGAATGCTTCGCTAATTTTTGACATACTGCAGTCACGTATTTTTGAATAGTCGGTGGTGTTTCATGTTTGTAGCAAACACCTAAACCTCCGCCTATATCAATATGCTGTAATTGAATATTTGATTTTTTTAATAAAGCCACTAATTCTAATACTTTATCAATCGCTTCTAAAAAAGGGTTTAACTCTGTCAATTGCGAACCAATATGACAGGCAATACCTATTAATTTGCAATAGGGTAATGTTGTTTGAATTTTTTCACAAAGGGCTAATGCCTCTTCTGAATCTATACCAAATTTATTATCCCTGAGTCCTGTCGCTATATAGGGGTGTGTTTTTGCATCAATATTGGGGTTAATACGTAATGCAATATTCAACACTTTTTTTTGTTGCGCTGCAAGGGTATGTAAACGTATTAATTCAGGCTCAGATTCAACATTGAAACACCCTACCCCGATTTCTATGGCTCGCAAAATTTCACGTTCTAATTTTGCCACCCCTGAAAAGATAATTTTTTTAGGATCACCTTTAGCGAGTAATACACGCTCCAGCTCACCGATTGACACAATATCAAAGCCTGCTTGTTTCTTTGCGAAAAAATTTAAAATAGCTAAATTTGAATTCGCTTTGACTGCATAGCAAATTTGATGAGGTATTTTGCCAAACGCATCTGCAAATTCGTGCCAATTTCGCTCTAATGCTTGCTGAGAATAGATATAGCAAGGTGTGCCATATTGTTTAGCAATAGAGGCTACATCTACCGATTCTATATGAAGTTTATTTTTTTGATAGGCAAGTTTTTGAAACATATTTTCCTCTATAAATATAGTATACTGCGAATACTAAAGTAAAATTGCGTGAAATAAAATGAATGATTTATATCATATTAAACCCAAGACAATCCACCTATGGCACGTATTGCTCACAGATTTTATTTCAGAAGAACAAACATTATTCAATTTTCTCAGCGAAGATGAAGCAGCGCGTGCTTTACGTTTTCAGCTACCCCTACATCGACAGCGTTATATTATCACACGGGGTTTATTGCGTAAGCTTTTAAGCTTATATGTGAGTACATCACCTGATAAAATTGCATTTATTTATGGACAAAAAGGCAAACCTTATTTAGAAAATAATTCCTTAAATTTACAATTTAATCTTTCGCATTCTGACGAACGGGCTGTGTATGGGTTCACTCTCCATCACGAAATAGGCATTGATATTCAAAAAACGACTTCTTTTTTTAACGAAGCAGTCGCAAAGCGATTTTTTAGCGCATCAGAAATAGCAGAATTATTAGCATTGCCTATTCAGGAACGCGTACAAGGGTTTTATCAAATTTGGACAAGAAAAGAAGCGGTGATTAAAGCCATAGGTGGTAGTGTATTTTCATCATTCACAGATTTTTCTGTTTCTTTAACAGAAGAAAATGAACCGGTTAAAGTGATACTGCCACAAGGTGAGTGCTATTTTTATGTAAAAAGTATTTCAGTACAAAATAGTGATAATTATCAAGCTGCTTTTTCGGCATGCACCTCACTTGAAGTCATTGTTAAGCAACTCTGATACTCAGGCCATGTAACATTGTGAACACTGCACCAATAATAAGGCATCCAAGCATTTTGATGAGTAATAGGCTGCGCATCGCGACCTACAGAAAAATATTTTTTATAAAAATCAGCTAAATCATTATCTTTAGTTAAGCGCAACATCCCACTCGTCAATGAGCACGGCTTACAATCAGCCTGGTAAGTGCTATTAAAATTATATTCTTTCTGCCATTTCGCATGAGGTGCTTGATCAAGCGGATAAAAATACGTGTCAAAATCAATTAAATCTAATGTTTCTGGATTAAACTTAAAGACTTTCAAGCCAGGATTATTACCATGAATAGGACTGATAGCAGGCGTATAACTCACAGGAATAAAATAATCAATTTTTGAAGTATATAAGATTTGAAATGCATCCGCATGAATATGTCCTGGTAAAATGCCCGCAATAACAGGCGCATATTGTTTTAATAGCGCCAAAAATTGTTGATTATATTCTTCTCGCCAAAATAAAGGATGGCAAATAGCACGAACGAACCCGAAACACTCTTGCACACTTTTAAATACATCAATACCCATGGGAATATGGAGGGCGATTAATACCCTTTGGTTTTGTTGTTGTGATTTTTCTAATTCAGATTGTAACCAATGCAATTCATCTTCTGCGGCGGGCTGCGCGCGTGTATCAGAATTGTTTTTTGAAAAAAATACGCTGTTTAATACAATAAGACGGCTTTGTTTGTTTAATAAAAAAGAATAATAGCCATTGCTGGAAAATTTGTCAAAAAAGAGTTTTTGCTGTTGTTTGTTTTTTATTAGTTTTTCAAAGCTATTAGCTGTATCAGACAAAAATTCGCTGTGAGGCGCGCTAATATAATTACTATCGTAAGTGTCATTATTACCTATAGCAGGATAAAAACTCGTCATGCCTGATGTTTGATTAAGCTGGTCGCTCAGATAAAGTATAATTTTTTTCACAAACGCATGATAACCTGCAAGTGATTCATCACCCGAATAGTGTTTGTATTTTTCCGGAAAGTGATGGGCAAGATAATCGCCGAGTAAAAGTACAAATGCTGGTTTTTCTTGCTTGTTTAAGGTTTTTAATTCAGTCAATGTAGATTTTAATAATAGATAATCGCTATCTTGATGATAACGTGTTGTCATTGCAGAACGATATTTTTCAAAAATACTATCCCAAGATTGGGTATCTGCCGCACGAAGCGCATTAATCATAGGACAAGGATGAGGTAACTCATCACACCCAATAAAAGGATTAAAATGAATATCAGAAATAGAAATAAATTTAGCAGATGAGAATGGCTGAGCAGCTTCTGCCTGAGCGATAAAAACATCAGGAATAAAAAGAGTAATAGTAAGAATAATAAATAAAAATACTGTCCTAATAATGATATGCATCGCTTCAATCCTCATTGGCATCAGGGTAATCGCACTCAGCTTTTTCTTTTTAGCCAGATGAGTAAGCAACTCTACAGGGTTAAAAAGGCATTTGACCCCCGCCCCGTCATTGCGAGGCCGCGAAGCGGTTGGCCGAAGCAATCTAGCTTTTAAACTCTTTTTTAAAATAACGTATCGTATCCTATCACTCACGACAGGTGGGGTAAGAGACGCCTGGATATTTTTCCCTAACACCCTCTCTGATTTAAATTTCAAAAAATATAAAAGCTGGATTGCTTCGGCCAAGCGCTCCGCGGCCTCGCAATGACAGCGTAGAGAGTGCATTCCTCTTCAAAAATACAAGACTGATTTTTTATTTAGCTAAAACCTAAAATTTCAGTGCGATTACCCTGTCATTGGCATTTACAAATAGCAGAGCCTGTTGATTTAATTATGTCATTCGCGAAGGCGGGAATGACACAGTTAAAAAATCAATGTTCCCTATTAATTTAATGCTCTAATTTTTTATATCTAATCCTGTGCGGCTGTTTAGCCTGTTCCCCTAAACGATGCAATCTATCTTCTTCATAGTCAGCATAATTTCCATTAAAAAACACCGCCGTACTATCCCCTTCAAACGCTAATATATGCGTAGCGATACGATCTAAAAACCATCTATCGTGTGAAATGACCATCGCACAACCAGGGAAACTTAATAAAGCATCTTCTAATGCGCGCAGTGTTTCAACATCCAAATCATTAGTAGGTTCATCCAATAATAATACATTCGCACCACGGCTCAATAACTTAGCCAAATGGACGCGATTACGTTCACCGCCTGATAAATCTTTAATAAACTTTTGCTGATCAGAGCCTTTAAAATTAAACCGGCCAACATAAGCACGGGATGGCATTTGGTAAGTACCAATAGTCATAATATCCTGGCCATCTGATAATTCTTGCCAAACTGTATTTTTATCATTTAATGAATCACGGCTTTGGTCAACATACGCTAATTTAACAGTCTCACCCAAGCGCACAGCACCTGTATCAGACTGTTCTTGACCGATAATCATTTTAAATAAAGTCGATTTACCCGCGCCATTCGGACCAATAATGCCAACAATAGCCCCAGGCGGCACAGTAAAACTTAAATTATCAAACAATAAGCGATCATTAAACTCTTTGCTTAAGGCAGTTGCTTCAATGACGACATCACCGAGTCTAGGTCCTGGCGGAATATATAGCTCTTGCGTTTCGCTGCGTTTTTGAAATTCTTTAGAACTCAATTCATCGAAACGTGCCAAGCGCGCCTTGCTTTTTGTTTGACGACCTTTAGGATTGCTGCGAACCCATTCAAGTTCTTGTTTCATGGCTTTTTGATGAGACGTTTGCTCACGTTCTTCTTGCGCGAGGCGTTTTTCTTTTTGTTCTAGCCAGGCAGAATAATTACCTTCATACGGTATCCCTTGGCCACGGTCTAATTCTAAAATCCACCCTGCAACGTTATCTAAAAAATAACGATCATGTGTTACAGCAACCACTGTGCCAGAGTAGTCATGTAAAAACTGCTCTAGCCAAGTAATACTTTCCGCATCTAAATGGTTAGTCGGTTCATCCAGCAACAACATATCGGGCTTAGAGAGTAATAAGCGACAAAGCGCAACACGCCGATGTTCGCCTCCCGATAATGTAGTCACATCTGCATCCCATGGGGGCAAACGTAACGCATCTGCGGCAATTTCTAATTTACGTTCAAGCTCCCAAGCACCCGCCGCATCAATTTCAGCTTGTAATCGACTCTGTTCTTCAAGCAGTTTATTCATTTCAGCATCGCTCATAGGCTCAGCAAAGCGCATGCTAATGTCATTAAAACGCGTTAATAATGCAATAGTTTCTGCAACACCTGCTTCTACATTTTCGCGAACATTTTTATGAGGGTCGAGTTGAGGTTCTTGAGGAAGATAACCAATTTTAATACCGGGTTGTGGGCGTGCTTCACCCATAAATTCTTTATCAATGCCCGCCATAATTCTTAATAAAGTAGATTTACCGGAACCGTTTAATCCCAACACGCCAATTTTCGCGCCGTGAAAAAAAGAAACCCAAATGTTTTTTAATATTTCGCGCTTAGGCGGAACAACTTTGCTCACGCCTTGCATTGTGTAAATATATTGTGCCATATTTGTACCTGGTAACACCAATAAATAGGTGGATTACAACGTAAAAGACGCTTGTAATCCACTCAACACTCACTTTATTTATTTCCCGGCTTTTTTATCTTTTTTTGCCGCTCTTTTTTCTTTTAAAGTTTTTTGCGGTGCTTTTTTATCCTTGGAATCTTTTTTTGTATCTTTAGATTTACTCATTATACAATCTCCATTATAAAATATAAAAAAGTTGGGTTAGAAAATCAGACTCACAAGTTATATAAAAAACAACTTGTTAAGTCAACTCTAATTTATTGCCCTGCATAAAAAGAACATGATCTTGTCTACCCATCATCTCTAAATCAGGGATTATTATATTAAAATGCCGTATACAGCACGGGCATACCCTATATAACAAACCAATATATTATATTTAAGTGGAAAAAATAAAAATTTTTTTATATTAATAGCGCCCTCATAGCAGCCTAAAACAACGTCCTATGAAGTTTTAAAAAAACAACCTCTACGGTAATCTACAATGTCGTTTGAGGTACCCGCAGAGACCATATCATCTAATACCTTTGTGGCCGTACTTGAATAGCTTGCATTGCCAAGCTCAGGTGTCTGTTTGCCGCAATTGTTAGCTAACGCATATAGTATAGATGCGCCTTTTGACGGTCTAAAAGATGGGAAAGAAGAGGCTTTCCATTTGCCGAAATTTGTCGCTGCTTTCATCTGCGAGCTAAGATCAAGTAATCTTTTTTTCAATACCAATTCATTTCTTTCTTGCAGGTGATTTTCTAAAAAGCTTTTTATTTTATTTCTACGAGCGGCAAAGATAATCTTCTGCTCTTTACTTGCACCATTATTTTTGCTTTGTAGACGGCGTATTTCAGCTTGTAAAGTTAACCAAATCTTTCTTTGTAATAAAATCTCGTGTCTCAACTCATTTTTAATTTTTAATAAAAATTCTTGTTCTAATGATTTAAATTTAGCTTGATATTTTTGAAATTGTGCTTCTAGCTCAGATAAATCATTGGCTGCCACTAAACTACTTCTTACAGATTTAGCTAAAAGAGCATTTTGTTCTTTAAAATCCTCAAATACAACAGCTTTGAAATTAGAAGGGTCTTGCTCGTGGGCTGGAATATGTTCAAAAAAAGTCTCTGATTTTCTTTCCTCATTATTCTCCCCTATGTATGTTTCTTCTTTAAGTGCTCTCACTTGCTCAACCAAGATTTTTTGTTCGAATAGTTCTAGTGACGTTATACTCAATAAGCCTAATGATATCTTCACTAGCATTTCCCTCTTTCTTTGCTCTTCAATAGGCGCATTATCTGCGATAACTAATTGAAAGGACTCCTCATCGGCTAGTTCCCATTTTTCTTCCTCGACCTCAACTGTTTTGCCACCTGTTATGTCTAGTAGTAATCTGCGTAATCCACCTAATAAAGGCAAGTAATCTATTCTTCCTTTACGGATTGCTGCCTGTAAGCATTGCATTCTTTTCATAAGAAAAAATTTTTTTAGGGAAAAATCGTCTGATTTTTCCTCTTCCATTTCTTCTATGGGCGCCCTAGAAAAAGAGGTTAAACTCAATATATCTGCCATTATTAAACAATCAAAAGAATCGATGGCCTTGAAAGAATGAATGTCTAATATGAAGCTTATGAGAGTATTTTTATCGACTGGAATACCTTTACCTTTAAGAAAAGAAAAATAAAGCAGTCGGATTTTCAATGCGAGAAGCTGATCGTGAATATCTTTTCCTGCTACTTGTAAGGCAAATTCTACGTGCTCAAGCCATTGGATATGCCCTTCTGTAAGATCGTTGGGATCGTCAGGAATAGTGTCTGGAAAAAAAGAAAAGAACCCCTCTGGTTCATAATCATCCGCTCGTAGGTTGTCCGAAACAAATGAGTATATTGCTTTTCTTCTGCCTAATATTTGGTCATAGCTCATTCCGTGCGCGCGATAGTTTAAGAATTGATCAGCAAAAGTTGCATCTGTCTGGGAATAATTGTGAGGACGCAATCTATAAAAAAACATCTCACATGAATAACACCGATCTATAATAAGTTTCTCAATCATTACCACATCTTTGGATCCATCGAAATATGAACATAATAGATGATTCATGGCTTTAAAAGAAATTTTTCTAATAAAGTAAAGAAGTACAGTAGGATCTAGCTTGTTTTCTTCGAATATTGCTATGTGTAAGGCAGTTTCCCCTTTCGAATCGACCTCTGTTAGAGCTTTCTCTAAAGCACGGCGAGATATTTTTTGTAAAAGCAATAAACAAGTTTCTGAATCTCCTTCCCTCATTATTTTATGCAAAAATAAATTGTTTTGATCGACAGATGTAGTCAATAAATATTCTAGCTCTGAGGGGGGTAGTGTTTTAATTTTCTCAGAAAGTTCATCGATATCAACCGACTGCCCTATAGGATATCCGCTCTCTAGATCTCTTATCTCTTCTGAATGACTAAGCATAATAAGCATCTCAATTAAAAAACAGTTTTTATTTATTTTTTACTTACTTTAATATATCGGATTTTAAGCTACTATTTTCTTCGAATTAACTACCTCTCATTTTTTAATTCACACTGTTTTTATAACAAGCGTAATGTATTCTACGCTTGTTACTTAAAATGCCGCAACATTAAAAGAAAGAATTTATCACACTTTTTAAAATCTATTATCTTTGGAGTTGTTATCTCTAAAATACTTTTTTTTCGCATCTTTATTTTTAAAAGTGTTGCTTCTTGTCCTTTCGCTTCCATCTTCACTTCGAGGGCTATCGCTTCTGAAGCTGCTGCTTCGTGTTCTTTCACTTCTGCCTTCACTTCGAGGGCTATCACTTCTGAAGCTGCTGCTTCTTGTTCTTTCACTTCTACCTTCACTTCGAGGGCTATCACTTCTGAAGCTGCTGCTTCGTGTTCTTTCACCTCTGCCTTCACTTCGAGGGCTATTGTTTCTAAAGCTACTGCTTCTTGTCCTTTCGCTTCTACCTTCACTTCGAGGGCTATCACTTCTGAAGCTGCTGCTTCGTGTTCTTT
>JBEPVM010000010.1:0-39444 GCA_041690995.1 Gammaproteobacteria bacterium
TAATCAGCAAAGTTAGTTGACGCAAGTAGCAAAGCTAGTTGACATTTAATAATACAGGATATTACTTATCGTCTCTCTCGCTTTATTTATGGAAGCGTTGGACACGACAGTTATTAACACTTCTATTCCCGCCATGGCTCAAAGCTTAAACGTTAATCCGATTGATTTAAAAATCGCATTGATTAGCTATCTTTTAAGCCTTTCTATTTTTATCCCTATCAGTGGTTGGATAGCAGACAAGTTTGGTACCAAGCGTATTTTTATCGGTGCCATTTTTATTTTTATCCTAAGCTCATTCTGGTGCGGTTTTGCACATAATTTATTGGAGCTTATTATTGCTCGAAGTCTACAAGGCTTTGGTGGAGCATTTGCGCTTCCTGTAGGGCGGCTTATTATCATGTCCACGTTTGCACGCTATGAGATGGTCACTGTGATGAGTAGAGTGGCTATAGTCGCTCCATTAGGAACGATGCTGGGGCCTTTAGTGGGTGGATTTATCACACATTATTTTTCCTGGCGTTGGATTTTTTGGATTAATATTCCAGTGGGGTTATTTGCTATGGTGTTTGCCTATTATTGGATTATTGGCGAGCCGCCTAAAAAAATTCATCCCCTCGATAAGATAGGGTTTATTTTATTTGGAGGAAGTTTGGCAGGTTTTACATTTGGTTTATCTGCTTTTAGCGAATCTACTTTATCAGAATCATTTGCTTTGTTTATTACAGGAAGTTCACTCATGTTGCTGCTCTGTTATATAGCGCACTCGCGCCGCAAACAATATCCTGTAGTTAAAACCCAATTATTGCGTATTCGTACTTTTAGAGTTTCTGTGATAAGCAATTTATTTTCTCGCCTAGGTTTTGGCGGGGTGCCATTTTTAGTGCCTTTATTATTACAACTTGGTCTGCATTATCCAGCGCAGATTTCAGGGATGTTTATGGCGCCCGTTGCGTTAGGCATTATACTAGTGAAGCCATTTGCATTAAGGCTATTACGTTTGTTTGGTTATAAAAAATTACTCGTTGGTAATACATTATTATTAGGTTTATCCATAGGTATGTTTTATTTTGTCAATAGAGAGACTTCATGGTATGTCATTTGTGTATTAACTTGTCTATTTGGATTTTTAATCTCTTTGCAATATAGCGCGATGAATTCGCTCGCTTATACCGAAATAGAGAAGGATGATTTGAGCGGAGCTACGAGTATCATGAGTACGTTGCGGCAATTAGCATCCAGCTTTGGTGTGGCCATTAGCGCTTTTTTCTTGCGGTATTTTTCAACGCACCAACCAGAATTCTCCTTAACAGTGACTGTTTTTCATTCTACATTTTTAGTGATGGGAACCCTTACTTTATTTTCAGCTTTTATTTTTATGGGGTTAAAAAAAGAGGATGGCAGCAGGATGATAGAAGCTCATCCCTAGCTGCCGCAAATTCTTTTGAAGGTTTATTATTAATTACGTCAATATATTTATCTCAAATTCTTGTAATTGCCTAATATATTTTAGGGGTAACTCAGTAATCTCGGCAATTAATTTAAGCTTAATACCATGTGCTAACATACGTTGTGCGATTTCGTGTTTTGCTTCAAGCCTGCCTTCTTCCATACATCGTGCTTTTAATTGTTGTACAATTGTCATTATTTTACCTCCTATATCAGAATTAAATTCTTCATTACGTGGATGTATTTATTTCACGTTTTTGTAATTGCTTAATATGTTCTATAGGCAGCTCAGCAATTTCGGCGATTAATTTAAGCTTAATACCATTTGCTAACATACGTTGTGCGATTTCGTGTTTTGCTTCAAGTTTACCTTCAAGCTTACCTTCAAGCCTGCCTTCAAGCCTGCCTTCTTCCATACCTCTTGCTTTTAATTGTTGTGCAATTGTCATTATTTTACCTTCTATATCAGGATTAAACTCTTCATGTAGAATATGCCAAAATCGTTCTTCGTTCAAGAATATACCTTGGTTAAGCAAATAATATAATATATCAACTAACTCATCCCTATTATTCGATTGATCTAACTGTTTAAAAGCAGTGACTAGTGTATGTTCAAAATAAGCTTGGAGGTTTTTATCAAAAATATGTTTCAATGTCATTAATAAAGCGACTCCCTTTACACGAGCTTGAAGATCTTTTCTAAGCGTATCATCTTTAATAATAGTGAGGTCGATTAAACAAAAAGGCGTCTTAAAAAAATTCTCGAAAATTTTCTGAGATTCAACAGGAGTAATCATGTCTTTTAAATTTAAACTATGGCCATAAGGACGCGATCCATTATAAATAATAATAGGATAGATCAATGGTATTTGATTAGTCTTAGAAGTTTTGCGCAAATGATCCCAAATAATGGCTATATATTTAAAGATTCGAACAGGTAACCAAGGGTCATTGTTACGCTGATGTTCCAATAGCACCCAAAGATACCCCTCTTCTTTTTGAAAGGTCGTTTTAAAAAGTAAGTCAACAGCAAAAGCGCGATGTTCATCATCTATGAAGCTGTCACGTTGTAAAGATAAATTATTAAGATCAACTAATGCTAATATTTCTTTTGGTAAGTATAAATCTAAAATTTCTTTTGCTGTTTCTGGATTTGATAAAAGTCGTTTTACTAATCGGTCATGCGGTTGGGCAACACCTTCAAAATTAGATTTTTTTGTTGTCATGGGATATTCCATTGGTTAATGATGCTAGTTTTTTATGGCTGTTTATCAAGCGGTGAGATGAGAAAATGTTGGATGCTGAAGTAGGTATAGGATGAAGAGGTATGAAGTGAAATCTATTTATTAGTCTAATTAAATTTTTATTTAGAATCAATATTTCTTTCTATTTCTAGTGATGGGAATCCTTACGTTATTTTCAGCTTTTATTTTTATGGGGTTAAAAAAAGAGGATGGCAGCAGAATAATAGAAGCTCATCTCTAGCTGTCGGCACAATAATTACTGTATTAGCTTCCTTTAGTAGGTGTATTTGAACCAGTAGGATGTGGCTTTAGTTGGTCTTGTGTTGTCGCCGCCCTTGCCTTCCCAAACAATGTTGATCGCGTTGCTACTATTCCTACTTGATTTTCTCCTTCTGAAGATAATCGCTTGTTTATTTCTCGTACTTCTTTTATAAAGTCAATTATCTGAGAAGAATAGCCTTTATGAATAGCTAAATTTTTTAATGGAGACCTAGACATAGTCTCAACAGCATTTTCTCCTTGAATCTCTATCCAGTTTGTTAAGGCGTCATAATCATACATAAATGATTTTCCATTGGGAAGTTCCACAGTGATAGGATTATCAGATGTGTCTAAAGTTATTGGGCACTGAATCCCATCACAATAATCAGCTAAAGCTTCTTCTTTTTTACATCGTTCTTCTGGTGGTAGATTTTGAATTGCTTTTTTATATTCTTCAATCTCAGCTTCTAGTAGAAGAGAAACATTCTGTTTTTCATTAGAGGCTAGCGCCTTAATATTTTGCAGCAGAACATTGGTGCTTTCCAAGACTATATTTTGATCTGGAATGCGTTGTAGTACTTCTGCTTGAACATTCTGTACAAGTCTTTCCCATCTTGCGTCCATATCCGCTAGCCATTCCTGGTGCTCTCTCATTTCTCTCACTCTCCTCGCGTGTGACTCTCTGGCTTGTTCAAACCCTGAAGGTCCTATATTACCTTTAGAATCCATATCAAATAGATAATCAATCCCACTTGTTAGAAGACGACCTATTTGCGAAAATAAGTTAGTTACATTTTCACTGGCCAAGCGTCTTTGGAATTCAGTATGAACAGTATATGGAAGCTTAATAGCGCCCACAATTCCTTTAGCTGAACCGATTTTCATGCCTATTCTTATCATTGCCCAAGCATTCGTTATTGCGAAAATACCTGTTCCTAACGCAAAGAAGTTGCCTATTGTCGCTGTCGCTAATAAAGTGGTAGGCCATGAATATCCTGCCGCACGTCTATTTTTTGCGAACACGTAATAAGCGTAAGGCATTTGTAGAAATGCGGTTAATGTGCCAGTGACAGCGCCAAGGATTAAGCCAGCGACTTTATTGATAGGGTTCATATATTGCCCACCTCCTTAATGACTTACTATGAATGTTTTTTATACATTATGTAGTATAGTGCAAGAGAGCCAATTTACATGAAAATCATAGAGCAATTGTGTTATGGTATCTTATTGATTTTTATAAGAAATATTATTTTAAATGCTTTTGGCTCATCAGGTCGGAGACCTGAGAGCGCGAAGCGCATAGCCCTGGCTAAGACGCCCTTTACAGGGCTTCTCAAATTTTGCATATTATCCCAGGCTTGCGGGCGCGAAAAACGCGCCCTTTGCCTGGGCTGTTTTCTCACGGCCTTCGGCCTTTCTCAGAAGAAGAAATAACTTAACATTGTTGACAAAAAATGCCATTATTTATAACGATATGATTTTATTAGGATTTAAACTTGTCGGCGGTTAATGGCTTTATATAATTTATTCAGGATAGGGTAATATCTTAAAAGGTTTTGATAGATTAACTCTGCTAAAGCTTCATTGTACGTGTGTACGGTAAGATTTCGGTCATCGATGGCTTGCAGTAGTGTTTGGGTTTCCTCTTCTTCTAGTAAATTTGTTTGAAAACAACCTCGGATAACTCCTTTCGGGGAACCAGTTTCAATACCTTCTTGGAGGATTAAATAGCGCTGGGCTAATTTCCAAACGGCTTCCAGAGTCAATTTAAAGCGTTGAATCGAGGCATCGCGAATTATTTTTGAGTAGGGAAGTTTAAGTGCTTCATCTAACGCCAATAAAGCTTTTTTTGTTAGCGTTAGCTTTTCTTTTAAGTTTTCCATTCTATACTCTCAGAGAAAATTTTTTTTCAAAAGGGTGCGTCAACTTGTGATAAATCAATAAGGTCAACTGAATAAGATATAGTGCTTTCTTCAATTTTTTCTCTTAAGGTTGCCATAAAGCCTGGCGAAAGGGATTATTCAGGTAAAATGGCAATATCCACATGTGATAATTTATTTTTTTATCTTGTGCCCTTGAGCCAAATAAATAGACTTTTATTTTATGGCCTTTCGTATAACTTATAACGAGTTTCCGTAAGATTTTAAGGTGTGGATTGTCGGCTTTTTATCCCTGATTTTTTCTATTATTTTTTTACACAGAGATTCCAAAGCCGTTCATTGTAAAATTTATTTAAAATTCTCCGCCACAAAATCCCAATTGACAATTTCCCAAAATTTTTCGAGGTATGTCGGGCGTGCATTGCGATAATCAATATAATAAGCGTGTTCCCACACATCGCAAGTCAGCAGTGCTTTTTGTTGTTGTGTCATGGGTGTGCCTGCGTTACTGGTGCTGACGATTTCTAATTCGCCTCGAGCATTTTTAACAAGCCATCCCCAACCTGAACCAAAAGTACCGATACTGATTTGAGTAAAACGTTTTTTAAATTCATCAAATGAACCAAATGTTTTAATCATAGCATCTGCTAATTGACCACCCGGCTCTCGGGGGCTTTTGGGTGTTAAACAATGCCAATAAAACGTGTGGTTCCAAACTTGCGCTGCATTATTAAATATTCCACCATTGGATTTTAAAATAATGTCTTCTAAAGAAGCATTAGCAAATTCAGTGTCTTTGATTAAATTATTTAAATTGTTGACATAAGCCTGATGGTGTTTGCCATAATGATATTCTATTGTTTCCTGCGAAATAAAGGGTTGTAGCGCATCCATTGCATAAGGCAATGGGGGTAGTGTGTGTGTCATTATCAATTCTCCTGAATTTTTATTAAGAGTAACTTAGCAAATTCGGCAATCAATGCAAGCTTATTCTTATTTTAAAATAGTTTATTTAAAATAGTTTATTTAAAATATTTCATCAGGCCGTCGTGTCAATACTTCAAACCCTGTATCAGTTACCAAAATAGTATGCTCCCACTGCGCAGACAGGGTATGGTCTTTTGTGACGACTGTCCAGTGATCAGGTAGTAATTTAACAAAACGCTGACCTGCATTAATCATAGGCTCAATGGTAAAAATCATACCAGGTAATATTTTTTCACCTGAGCCAGGCGATCCATAATGTAATACATTAGGAGGTTCATGAAAAATTTTACCAATACCATGACCGCAGTATTCACGCACGACTGAAAATCGGTTTTTTTCTGCGTGTGTTTGAATCACTGCGCCAATATCGCCGAAATGAGCGCCTGGTTTGACTTGTTCAATGCCTAAATATAAACACTCTAACGTGATTTTAACGAGTCGTTCAGCCAAAATAGAAGGTTTTTTCCCGATGATAAACATTTTACTGGTATCACCATGATAGCCATCTTTAATGACGGTCACATCAATATTGATAATATCCCCATCTTTTAGCTTACGAGGCCCTGGTATGCCATGACAGACTTGATGATTAACGGAGGTGCATATAGATTTAGGGAATCCTCGATAATTCAAAGGGGCAGGGATTGCATGTTGATTATTAACGATATAATCATGACAAATTTGATTAAGTTCGTCAGTTGTGACCTCGGGGCGCACATAAGAACCAATCATTTCTAAAACTTCAGCCGCAAGACGACCTGCTACCCGCATTTTTTCAATGTCATCGGGTGTTTTAATAGTAATAGCCGTGTTATCCATATAATTACTTTGTTATTGTTGAAAATAATAATCTACCTATGGTATAAAGGCGGGCTTTGATTAGCAATACTTTAATAAAACCCCACACACGTATCATAATCTACTGCTGGGTGCCTCGTACGTATCTTAAGTGCGTATTTTAAATACGCATTTTAAGTTTTGGGAGGGGTTGGCAGTTGAGATACGTGGAGGCTTAACCCACATTAGGAGAGAGAAATAGATGTCAATTGATATTAGTATGCGTGATATGTTGAAGGCAGGTGTTCATTTTGGACATCAAACTTGTCATTGGAATCCAAAAATGGCACCTTATATTTATGGTGCTCGTAGTAAAATTCATATTATTAACTTAGAAGCATCACTGCCTATGTTCAAAGATGCTTTGAATGTGGTAAGTAAAATGGCATCTAAAAAAGGCGGTAAAATACTTTTTGTAGGAACAAAACCTGCTGCACAAGCCATCCTGCGTGAAGAAGCACAGCGTTGTCGTATGCCTTATGTGGATCATCGTTGGTTAGGTGGCATGTTAACCAACTATAAAACGATTCGTCAGTCTATCAAGCGTTTAAAAGAGCTTGAATCGATGATTGAGAAAAATGCCTTTGGTCGATTAACGAAGAAAGAAATTCTTAATTTGACACGCGAGAAAGAGAAGTTGGATCGCAGTTTAGGCGGTATTAAAAATATGGGCGGGTTGCCAGATGCATTATTTGTGATTGATGTGGGACATGAAAAAATTGCTGTGGCAGAAGCCAATAAATTAAGTATCCCTATCATTGGGATAGTTGATACGAATAATAGCCCTAAAGGAATCTCTTATGTTGTTCCAGGGAATGATGATTCAACACGTTCTATTGCGTTATATGCAAAATATGCAGCAGACGCTATTTTGCATGCGCGCGCATCAAATCTTGATGTCACTGAGCATGAACTGCTTGAAGTAGAAAATGTGCCTGAAATCATTATTCGATCTCAAGCGTCTGATAAATCTGATAAGTAGGAGTATTTTATATGTCAGCAGTCACAGCAGCGCAAGTCAAAGAACTACGCGAACGCACAGGCGCAGGTATGATGGAATGTAAGAAAGCCCTGGAAGCAACGAGTGGAGATATTCAGCTTGCTGTTGAAGAGTTGCGGAAAACAGGCAGGGCAAAAGCAGATAAAAAAGCAAGCCGTATCGCAAGTGAAGGTATTGTTTTTGTATCTGCCGCGTCTGATGGTAAACAAGCCCTACTGATAGAAGTCAACAGTGAAACGGATTTTGTCGCACGCGATGAAAACTTCTTAAACTTTGTAAAAGCAGTAGCAGCAACGGCATTAGCTGCTCATGTGCAAGATATCAGTTTGTTAGCCGATACTGTTTTGGCAGGCCAGGAGAGTGGCACTGTTGAAGAAGCGCGTCAGGCATTAGTCGCTAAAGTAGGTGAAAATATTCATATTCGACGGATTGCATGGATGGATGCAGAGAATGGGGTTGGCTCTTATTTGCATGGTAATCGCATTGGAGTACTGGTTAAGTTAGACAGCCATAAGCCAGAGCTTGCTAAAGATATTGCTATGCATATTGCTGCAAGTAAGCCTTTAGTCGTGAATCCTGAAGATGTGTCGAGTATTGTGGTTGAGAAAGAAAAAGAAATTTATCTTGCGCAAGTGGCTGGCAGTGGTAAGCCCGAAGAGATTATTAAAAAAATGGTAGAGGGTCGCTTGAAAAAGTTTTTAGATGAGGTCAGTCTGGTAGGCCAGCCTTTTGTGAAAGACCCCAATATCACAGTGGCTGCCTTGTTAAATAAACACAGTACGAAAATAATCGCATTCACTCGTTTTGAAGTCGGGGAAGGCATTGAAAAAGAAACAGAAGATTTTGTTGCAGCCGTGATGTCTCAAGTACAAGGTAGTTAAAAAATGATGCCCGTTTATAAACGTATTTTGCTGAAATTAAGCGGTGAAGCCTTCCAAGAGACTGGTTCGTTTGGTATTGATCCTCATAAGTTAGTTCAAATCAGTACTGAAATTGCTCGTGTTTCAGCCCTCGGTGTGCAAGTCGCTCTCGTAGTGGGCGCAGGTAATTTTGTGCGCGGCGCTGATTTTTGTAAAGCTGAAATAGATCGAGTGACAGCAGATCAAATGGGAATGTTAGCCACGATGTTAAATGGTTTGGCGTTGCGTGATTCGCTTGATAGGCGATCCATTCCTGTAAAGGTGATGTCTGCACTTCCAGTGCCTGGCATAGTCGATTTTTATAGTCGTCGCTCTGCCATAGATGCGTTGCAACAAGGGCATGTTGTTATTTTTGTCGGAGGTACGGGTAATCCGTTGGTGACAACAGATTCTGCGGCTGCCTTGCGTGGTATTGAGGTCAATGCAGATGTTCTCATTAAAGCCACTAAAGTCGATGGTGTATTTTCTGAGGATCCTTTTAAAAATCCCCATGCAGAATATTATCCAAAATTAACCTATACGGAAGTTGTAGAGCGACACTTGGCTGTAATGGATCTCAACGCCATTATTTTGTGCCAAGAGCATACGTTGCCAATACGAATTTTAAATATGCACAAGCCCGATGCGTTGCAGCATACTCTGATGGGTAAGGCAGTAGGTACTTTAGTGAGCTAATTAAATAGAATAGGGAAGGAAATCATGGACAAAGTGATTATTGATACAGAAACCCGTATGCAAAAAAATATTGAGGCTTTCAAACAAGAAATATTGAAAGTGCGTACTGGGCGTGCCCATCCCAGTCTTTTAGATCATGTACGTGTTGATTATTATGGTACGCCAACCTTACTTAACCAAGTTTCCAATGTAACTGTGGGAGATGCGCGCACGTTAGTGATTACACCGTGGGAAAAACGCATGATTCCAGCGATTGAAAAAGCGATAATGACTTCGGATTTAGGTCTTAATCCAACGACATCAGGCGATGTGATACGTATTCCTTTGCCTGTTTTGACAGAAGAGCGTCGTAAAGATTTAATAAAAGTGGTAAGACATGAAGCTGAAACGGCGCGCGTGGGCATTCGGACAGTACGGCGTGATGCTAACACGGTATTAAAAGAATTACTTAAGAATAAAGAGATCGCTGAAGATGAAGAACGGCGATTAGTTGATGCAGTGCAAAAATTAACGGATAAATATTCCGCAGAGATTGACCAATTACTCCTAGTAAAAGAAAAAGATTTAATGGCCATTTAAATGACTATAGATTCACAAGATGCCATTTTATTTCCCCGCCATGTTGCGATTATTATGGATGGGAATGGTCGTTGGGCCAAGAAACGGCATCTTCCGCGTTTAGCAGGTCATAAAGCAGGTATAGATGCCGTCCGTAAAGTCGTTGAGTCTTGCGTGGAAAAAAAAATTGAGGTACTCACCTTATTTGCATTTGGCAGCGAAAATTGGCGGCGTCCCCAAGAAGAAGTTAACCATTTAATGCAGTTGTTTTTTAGTGCGTTGCAAAATGAAGCGAAGAAATTGCACCAGCAAAATATTCAGTTACGTGTTATTGGCAATCGTGCGCCTTTTGATGAAAAACTTCAAAAACAAATTGCAATAGTAGAAACGCTCACACGCCATAATACGGGGCTTAAATTACTTTTAGCCGTCAACTATAGCGGACAATGGGATATGACCCAAGCAGTGCAACAGATAGTAGATGAATTTGCCAGGGGTGGCTTGCTAAACCAAACAGTGACGCCTGAATTAATTCAAAAAAAACTCAGTTTTGCTGATTTACCTGATCCTGATTTATTTATTCGAACCAGTGGGGAAAAACGCATCAGTAATTTTATTCTTTGGCAGCTCGCTTACACAGAACTTTATTTTACAGATGTGTTGTGGCCTGATTTTAATGCCGATGAGCTTGCACATGCGTTTGCGTTTTTCTCAACGCGCGAACGCCGTTTTGGGTATACTAGCGAGCAATTAAAGGAGTAATGTCCTCGAACAAGTGTTTACTATTATTACTACACACGGAGATAATAAAAAATATGCTGAATAATTATAAACAACGATTACTAACAGCGCTTATATTAATTCCCATTTTTGTTTTTTTTGTCTTAAAGGCTTCGCCGCAGGCATTTTATATTTTAACAGGGCTTATCGTTGTGTGGGGCGCGTGGGAATGGTCATTTTTAATGGAAATCAAACAATTCCCGCAGAATTGTATTTATCCAGTTTTTATAATTTTCATGCTTTTTGTAGCCTATTTACTTCCTATTATGCCGATTTTATATAGTACCTTTGTTTTTTGGATAGTTGCGATAGGGTTGGTGAAATGCTATCCACGAGGTGTTATCGGGTGGAGAAATAACCTTGTGCGAGGGTGCATGGGATTGTTTGTACTGATCCCCTGTTGGTTGGCCGTAAATTTTATTCGTCATGCTGATAATGGTATCATTCTTCTGCTCTTTTTATTTTTATTGATTTGGGGCGCTGATTCAGGCGCCTATTTTATAGGTAAAAAATGGGGAAAGCATAAGCTACTACCTGCGGTGAGCCCTGGCAAAACATGGGAAGGCGTATTAGGGGCTTTGCTTACCACAGTCGCGGTTAATTTACTGGGATTTTTTGATCTTGTGATTCCAATATCTCGCTGGTCTATTCCATTATTATTCTCATTGATAACAGTATTGTTTTCTATTTTAGGTGATTTATTTGAAAGTATGCTGAAACGCGGCGCAGGACTCAAAGATTCAGGACATTTATTGCCAGGGCATGGCGGAATTTTAGATCGGATTGATAGTTTAACAGCAGCAGCGCCTATTTTTGCGCTAGGAATAGTTATTTGTCACTGGATTTAATCATTAAAACTCTGGATAATGACCCACTCAATTTTTTAAGTTATTTAAATCATGGAATGTATGAAAAAAATATTTCTACTACTATTATTATTTTCTATTTCGATAATTAACTGTTTCTCTACTGTTTTAGCAGCAGAATCCTTTGTGGTGCGAAAAATTGAAATCGAAGGGTTACAGCGCATTTCAGCGAATACAGTTTATAGTTATTTACTCATCAGACAAGGCCAGGCATTACGTCCAGGTGAAACGGCAAAGGTTATTAAAGCGCTCTATAGTACTGGGTTTTTTGAGCGTATTACATTGGCGCGTCAAGACAATACCTTAGTGATTAATGTCGTTGAAAGACCCACCATAGGCCAATTAAAAATCATAGGTAATTCTATTATTCCAAAAGATAAACTGACAACAGTGATGAGAGGGGTGGATATTGTAGAAGGCAGAGTTTATAACGCATCTGTATTAGACAAAATAAAACAAAGCTTATTAAATCAGTATTACCAGTTAGGTCGTTATAATGCCCGAGTGGATCTCGTTGTGAATTCTATGGAACGCAATCGTGTTCGTGTGACTATTGTTATTTCTGAAGGGTTAGTCGCTAAAATACAAAGTATTAATTTTATTGGTAATCACGCTTACAGTACAAGCACTCTAGTGAATCAATTAACTATTTCTACGTCTGGGCTTTTTACATTTTTCTCACAGACAGATCGTTACACAGAAGAAAGATTAGAATCGAGCCTGGCAAGTTTACGTAATTTTTATTTAGATCATGGTTATATTAAATTTGATGTCAAATCCTCTCAAGTGATGATTACACCTGATCGAAAATCTATTCTTTTAACGATTGTTGTCGAGGAAGGCGCGCCTTATAAAGTCAAAGGCATTGCGTTGACAGGTACTCTAATTTTGCCGCGCAGTGAACTCACAAAACTGATTCAAGTGAAGTCAGGCGATGTTTTTTCACGTCAAGCATTGGTTGATACAGAAAAAGCGATGACGGATGCTTTGGGAAATCAAGGCTATATTTTCACGGAAGTTTCATTAATACCCACCATTGATAATACGAAGAAAGAAGTATTTGTGACATTAGATGTTAAGCCTGGCAAGCGTAGCTATGTTCGTCATATTTATTTTACAGAGAATAATAAAACCAATGATGGCACATTACGACGCGAGATGGAGCAGATGGAATCAGCCATGGTATCGAGCAAATTACTTCAACAATCTAAATTACGGTTGAGTAGACAGCCTTATTTAAAAGACGTCGATATGTCTGTCGTGCCCGTGCCAGGTACGGATCAAGTGGATATTAATTATAAAGTGAAAGAGGATAATGCAGCGCAGGCGAATGTCAGCATAGGTTATTCGCGGTTTGAACATGTTATTTTAAGCGCTGGGTTGAATCAAAAGAATTTTCTTGGCACAGGGAATACCTTAGGTTTAAATTTATCACGGAGCCGCTATCAATCCTACTATGGAATTGATTATACCAATCCTTATGTAACGCAAGACGGTGTCAGCCGCACATTGAATTTTAATATTTCACAGTTCAACCCTAAAAATACCAATCTTTCATCGAGCTATTCATCCAATCAATATAGTGCCTCAGATGTTTATGGAATTCCCATCGGGCAAGAGGAAGGGGTTTTTAATAG
The DNA here is from genome assembly GCA_041690995.1 of Gammaproteobacteria bacterium. Taxonomy (GTDB): domain Bacteria; phylum Pseudomonadota; class Gammaproteobacteria; order DSM-16500; family DSM-16500; genus UBA4722. The sequence goes on from JBEPVM010000010.1 coordinate 13,092, forward strand.
AGTACAGGTTGGCTATGGCTATGAAGGAACATTGGTTAATTTGAATCCGCACAATACGCAGATATCGGGGCAGGTCGATGATTTTGTCACACGAAATGGCCGACATTTTCAGCAGCTTGATTTGATTATGGGTGTTTCACGGGATAGCCGTAACAAAGGGATTTTTCCAACCAGCGGCATGTTGCACTCATTGTCAGCGATGGTTTTTTTTCCAGCAACCAGCGAAGCATTGAAGTATTATAATTTTGGTTATAGTACGAAATGGTATTATCCATTGACAGATCATTTTATAACTCTGATGAAAGGCGACATTGCGTATGGTAGTAGTTTTAATGGCGGTTCAAAAAACTATCCCTTCTTCAAGAATTTTTATTTTGGGGGTATAGGTAGCCTTCCAGGTTATGCCGCTAACTCCTTGGGTCCTAAAGATTCAAATCAAGATCCCACAGGTGGTAACGTGCTGATTGATGCAACGCTAGCCCTTATTTTCCCTAATTATATTTCCGATAATCTGCGAACCAATGTGTTTGTTGGGAGTGGTAATGTTTATAATACTTTCGACAATCGTAGTTTGGGTGGCACTGCCTCCGGCCACTTACGGGCTTCGTACGGTCTTGAAGCAACATGGATAACCCCCATGGGGCCGATTAATGTGAGCTTGGCCAAGGCAATGAATCCTATTCATGCCAAGCAAGACCAAACAGGTAGGTTAAGTGATGATGAGCAAGTGTTTGATTTTTCATTAGGCGCTAATTTTGGCTAAGCATGAAGAATACTATAGAAATTCATGATGCGCTCTGACATACTATGTTAGTTTACAAGGGTTTATATAGCATGAATAGCAGTGCGAATTTGTAGCTGTTTTATATTTGGGATGTTTTATTAATTTTATTGGAGAAAGGAAATTATGAAAAAAATGTTGGCTATAGTGAGTTCAATGTTACTAATGGGTGGCACACAAGGTTATGCGGCTGATACAGCCTCGCCTGCGCCTGCTATCGCAGTAGTGAATGTACAGCAATTATTCCAAAAATCACCCAAGATTGCTGATTTGAATAAACAGTTACAAAACAAGTTTAAACCGCGCCAAGACAAGTTAATTGCAGCACAAAAATCTTTACAAGAAGAAGTTGATAAATATAAAAAAGAATCAGCCACGATGAGTGATTCAGATAAAAAAGCAATAGAAAAGAAAATCAGTGATGACCAATCCTCTTTATCCAAAGACGCAACGGCATTTCAGGACGACTTACGTAAAGAGCAAAATAAAATCATGAAAAATGTGTTAGCACAGCTAAATCAAATTATTTCTTCTTTAGCAAAAAAGAATAATTACCAGGAAGTGCTTGATGCTCAAGCGGTTATCTATGCCGTTGAAGGCGCAGACATTACCAGTCAAGTTACTAAAGAATTTGATAGTAAATAATTTTACTGCATTATTCTTGTGCGCACCAGGCGAGAGAGTTCCTAGTCACTAGGAACTCTCTGTCTTTATGGGTTTTTTATGAAGCAATATACATTATCTGAATTAGCAAAAGGGCTAGACGTTACAATCAAAGGTGATCCCAATTGTTTAATTGATGGCGTATGTACCCTCCAGCAAGCGCAGATTGGCCGAATCACTTTTTTAAATAATGTGTTATATAAAAAATATTTGCCAGAAACAAAAGCCTCTGCTGTTATTTTATCAGCGAATGACGCTGAAATGTGCCCAGTGAATGCCCTCGTGAGCTGTGATCCGTATTATACTTATTCACAAATCGCAACATTTTTTGATAATAAATTCAAAGCCAAAACAGGTATTCATTCAACATCTGTGATAGGTCAGCATTGCCAGATTGATCCAACAGCGAGTATTGGCGCACACTGCGTAGTGGGCGATCATGTGATTTTATCAGCACATACCGTGCTAGGAGCAGGGTGTGTCATAGGCGATTTTTCTGTAATCGGTGAAGCATCTCATTTGAATGCTAATGTGACGCTTTATCACAATATTAAAATAGGTCGGCGTGTTTCAATTGCAAGCGGTACAGTGATTGGCAGTGATGGCTTCGGTATTGCCAAACATCAAGGTGTTTGGCATAAAGTGCCGCAGTTAGGATCTGTGATGATCGGGGACGATGTAGAGATTGGGGCAAATTGCACGATTGATCGAGGGGCTATAGAAGATACTGTGATTGAAAAAGGCGTAAAACTCGATAATTTAATTCAAATTGGTCATAATGTGCGGATTGGCGAATATTCAGCATTGGCAGGCTGTGTTGGCGTGTCTGGCAGTACAGCGATTGGTAAAAACTGCCTCATTGGGGGTGGAACAGGGTTTGCCGGTCATTTGACAATCGCAGATAACGTCATGGTGACAGGGATGACAGCAGTGACTAAATCTATCCGTGTGCCTGGTATTTATTCATCAGGCGTAGGCGGTTTAGTGACTAATCAACAATGGCGCAAAGACAGTGCTCGGTTGCGTCGATTAGACCAATTAGTGAAACGTGTTAACTCACTTAAAGAAGGAAAAAAATAAGAGCATGTTCATTTCACTGTGTCATTCCCGCTTTCACGGGAATGACACAGTGAAATGAACATGCTTGAAAATAATGTCCAGAATTTTTTGAAATGCGTAAAAAGTAGTGCGAACATTTACGAAGGAAAAGCATCATGAAATGTGTATTAGATATCCATGAAATAATGAAATATCTGCCTCATCGCCAACCATTTCTTTTGGTTGATCGCGTTATCGCGATAGAAGAGGGGCAATCTATTGTGGCATTAAAAAACGTCACGATTAATGAACCATTTTTTACTGGACATTTTCCGAATCGCCCTGTCATGCCAGGCGTATTAATATTAGAGGCGCTCGCTCAAGCCGCAGGCATTTTAGCCTATAAATCCACAAATACACTACCGAGTGAAGGTGTTCTGTATTATTTTGCAGGCATTGATAAAGCACGCTTCCGTCGTGTCGTTGAACCGGGCGATCAATTACGCCTGGAGGTAAAATTACTGCGTGCTAAACGTGAGATATGGAAACTAGAAGGCGCAGCTTATGTAGAGGGTGAATTAGTGTGTTCTTCGGAGTTTTTAAGTGCGAGACGAGGTTAATGCTGTGATACACAAAACTGCAATGATTGATTCCACTGCTATTATCGCGCCCAATGTTCATATTGGGCCTTATTCTATAATTGGCCCAGAAGTTGAGATTGGCGAAGGCACATGGATCGGCCCACACGTAGTGATTTCAGGATTTACCAAAATAGGTAAAGAAAATAAAATTTTTCAATTTGCCTCGTTAGGCGAAGTTACACAAGATAAAAAATACAGTGGGGATAAAACATTTTTAAAAATAGGTGATCGTAATGTTATTCGTGAGTTTTGTACTTTTAATCGAAGTACACTGCCTCAGGGCATGACCCATATTGGTCATGATAATCTTTTTATGGCGTATGTGCATATCGCCCATGATTGTTTTGTGGGAAACAAAACTATTTTTGCAAATAATGCATCGCTAGCCGGTCATGTGATTGTAGAAGATTATGCTATTTTGAGTGGCTTTTCTGGCGTGTTTCAGGCATGCCGCGTTGGTATGCACAGCTTCGCTTCGATGGGTTCTATGATTGATAAAGATGTCCCACCTTTTGTAAAAGTTTCTGGTTATTATGCAAAACCGTTTGGGTTGAATACGGTCGGGATGAAACGTCGAGGCTTCGCGTTAGAAACTTTATTATGGTTACGACGTGCTTATAAGGTTATTTATCGTAAAGGATTAACGGTGAAAGAAGCGGTGGAACAATTACAACAGATGGTAGGCGATTGTGCTGAGATTCAATATTTGATTGATTTTATAAAATTATCAGAGCGTGGTATTGTGCGTTAATGATGAATCTCGGTATCGTCTCAGGCGAAATGTCTGGTGATTTATTAGGTGCTGGATTAATAAACCAACTCCGTCAATCACAACCTCTATTAGTAGCCAGTGGTATCGGTGGTCCTGCCATGTTAAATGCAGGGTTTTCTAGCCTTTACGATATGGAACATCTTGCTGTGATGGGTCTAATAGAACCCCTGTTTCGCTTACCCACACTGTTTAAAATCCGCCGCGCGCTCATACATTATTTTATCATCCATCGCCCTGATGTTTTTATCGGCATTGATTCTCCTGATTTTAATTTAGGGCTAGAGTTAAAATTACGGCAAGCAGGGATTCCTGTCGTGCATTACGTGAGCCCCTCCGTTTGGGCATGGCGTAAAAAACGTATTCATAAAATAGCGAAGGCAGTAGATTTAGTGCTAACACTTTTTCCATTCGAAGCAGATTTTTACCGCGCACACGAAGTACCCGTGAAATTTGTAGGTCACCCACTAGCAGATTTAATTCCATTGCAATCGCCTGATAAATCAATCGCACGCCGCGCACTTCAATTAGAAGAAAATGCAATTTATATTGCATTATTACCCGGCAGTCGTCGTAATGAAATAAAATATTTAAGCGAATTATTTATTACGACAGCCAAACAAATTTCCCACGAAAGACCCCAGATAAAATTTATTACCTCTGCCGTGAATGCTAATTATGACCAAGCCGTAAAAAATAGTTGCCAGAAATTAGCTCCCGAATTACCTATCCATTTTTTTATTGGAAAATCCCATGAAATAATGGCAGCAGCCGATGTTGTGCTGGTTACATCCGGCACTGCAACACTCGAAACAATGTTATTTAAACGACCGATGGTGATTGCGTATCGCATGGCAGAATTAACCTATCAAATCGCACGTCACATCGTGAAAATTCCTTATATCGGCTTACCTAATTTACTAGCCAATGAGGAACTTGTACCTGAGTTTATTCAGTCTGCTGCACAACCAGAAAAATTAGCGGCGGTTTTATTAGATTTTTTAGATCATCCTGAAAAAATCACTGCGCTTGAAAAGAAATTTTTGATGATTCACCAGCAACTACGTTGCAATGCAAACCAACAAGCCGCGGAAGCCATACAAGAGTTGTTATTTAAACCTACCTGCGTAAAAAATTTATTTTAATCGACATAGTTTATCAATCATTATAGAATACGAATCCAAGCTCTTTTAACCAGAGAATAAATAATAGGAGGTAGTATGAGAAATTTTCTAATAGTATTGATAATGTTTGTGTTTGGTATAATCAGCGATGTAGCTTTAGCGAAAGACGATTTCTGTATTGCGTTGAAGAATTATTCAAAAACGACAGTATACGTTTACGCTGGAAAAAACCAATTTATTAATCTCCATGTTGTTGACCCTAATGAAACGGTCACCCTTTCTCGTGCTGATATGAAAGTCGCTTGCCAGCGTGTAGACGGTAATAATTGTGCTGTAACAGTTTTTATCCCATCAGAGGGTAAGCTCGACCTGATTGACCATGCTTCTCTTATCCCTGGCATTCATATTGGTTATTTTGATTATAATAAATATAATTGGATTGGGGAAAAAGTTCGATGCGATTCGTAGGTGAGTTATACAAAATCTGACACTTTCGAGAAGTGATATGGAGGATGCTTGTTCCGGCGGATCCAATAGTTGCTATGTAGAGATTTCTTCACCTGGAGAAAATAACTATAACATTCTTTTTAATATTCCTAGAGGTGCTCGTATTACCTATCAAGGGTTCTATAACAACAACCATTCCTATTACATAGATCGAAAAGCTAAGATGCCCTGTCTCTCTAAGTAAAAAATTTAAAGACCGACCGCGTACAGGTTTTTTTCTATCTAAAGAGAACCTGTACAGGTGTAAAGGAGCCTACCCCTTCTAGCATAAAAACTCCCCGCAATATTGATCAACAAAATGGTAAGAAATCCCTATGCCAATGAAATCGGCATTTTGAAAGCCATTTCCGCCTTTTAATGCACGAGTCCAAGAGACATCGGCGACCCAACTAGGAGTGAGATCATAACTGGCGCCAACGCCTATTAATGGATGATAACTCGTTGCTGTTTTAATGAGAGGTTCGGTAGGAGAGAGAGGTTGCAAACTGCCTGATACCGATTTGCTAATGCGGATCACGCCTGCTTTACCGAACACTGTAGTTTTTTGGATGGGGTACATGATTTTTGCTACCAGATCAACGCCATTTTCTCGAATCGAAGGAGTATTAGCTAAATTAGACGGAGAAGGCTTATAGGTAGACGGGGCATAATGGGTATACCCTAATTCAGCTGCAGCATAAGGGTTAATGCCTGTTCCCAGGAAAAATCGCTCACCTATACCTGTATTACTCGGCATGACAAGTTGGGTGGCAGGTGCAGATAAGCCCGTTTGTACTGTCTGAGCTTTGTTATTTAAGTTGGTAGAACCTGCTTGTGCTCCTACATAAAATCCTGGAGCAGTTGCATAAGCCAAGGTGGTAGCGTTTCCTAATAGTATGAATAAGCTGATTAGTTTTGAGTTTTTTGTATGCATGGTTATCCCCCTTTATATGATTTAAATTGATCAATCCGCGCTAAAACCATTTTTAAGCGTTTGACTTCATCAGGTGAAAATTCTTTATAGTGATCTGTTCCTAAATTTAAACAAAGATGCACTTGCTCATTGGCTCCCATGACCCAATCACGGCCAGACACTTCCACATAACCCATATTATCCACGTGATCACCCGCCCAAGTCTGTAAGCGATCCAGTGTGTCAAAAGCCAACAAAAAATATTGGTCTTCTATTTTGGCGAATAAAGGAACAAAAGGTTCTTTCTCATCGGAGCCTATTTCTTTTTTGACAGGAATAACTAACTGACTTTGAAGTAAAGCAAGATAAACCCTATTAATATCTTCTTGTTTGCCTTTGCTTGCATACGCCGCGGCAATGACTTGGTCTAATTGAGTTATCTCAGCCATTTCAGTCACTCAAAATTAAGAAGGTGTGAAATGGTATCACATCCTTTTATATTATCCCATCCTATATAGAGTATTCTCTTATTTTTGGGTACAATGCGGTTTTTAAAAGTGGTGTTCTCATAGGAGAGTCTTTAATGATTGCAGCAAATGAGATGATGGCTAATAAACAATATATTAATTTATCTACTTCAGAGTTGGTAAATATTGCTACAACTCGAAAAGAAGGCATGCTTGCCGCTAATCAAGCACTCACAGTGTCAACAGGTACCCGTACTGGCCGCTCACCTAAAGATCGGTTTATTGTGAAAGACACGTTAACAAATATATCGGTTGACTGGAATACTATTAATCAAGCGATTGCCCCCGAAAAATTTTCTGCTTTATGGCAAGCCGCAACGGATTATTTACAAAAAAAAGACTGTTCATTTGTTTCTTATCTGAAAGTCGGTGCAGATGAAAAATTTGCATTAACAGTCAAAGTGACGACAGAATTAGCCTGGCATAATCTCTTTACACAGATTTTATTTATTCATCCTAAAAATTCTATTAACACAGATCAACCGGGTCAATGGACGCTTTTATGCGTACCAGGGTTTAAAACAGAGCCTGCGCGCGATGGCGTGAATAGCGATGCGGCTATTATTCTTAATTTTAGTGAGAAACGTGTTTTAATTTGCGGTACGTATTATGCAGGCGAAATGAAAAAAGCCATGTTTTCTGTGCTAAATTTTCTTTTGCCCGAACAGGATATTCTCCCCATGCACTGCGCGGCTAATGTCGGAAAAGATGGCAAAACGGCTTTATTTTTCGGGTTATCAGGCACAGGCAAAACCACACTGTCTGCTGATCCAGAACGTTATTTAATTGGTGATGATGAACATGGTTGGGGTGAAACAGGCGTGTTTAATTTTGAAGGAGGTTGTTACGCAAAATGTATTGATCTATCACGCGAAAATGAACCCGTGATATGGGATGCGATTCGTTACGGTTCGGTCATGGAAAATGTCGTACTTCATCCAGATACACAACAACCTAATTATAGCGATACAAGTTTGACACAAAATACCCGTGCTGCTTATCCACGAGAATTTATTCCGTTACGTATCGAAGAAAATAAAGCAGACCAACCCAATGCCGTTTTATTTTTAACCTGTGACTTATACGGCGTATTACCGCCTGTTGCACGACTGACAAAAGAACAAGCTGCCTATTATTTTTTAAGTGGTTATACGGCGCTGGTTGGAAGCACAGAAGTGGGGCAGGGTTCAGGCATTAAACAAACATTCAGTACGTGTTTTGGCGCAGCGTTTTTTCCAAGACCCGCACACGTTTATGCTGATTTACTCATCAAACGTTTAGAAAACTGGGATGCGGAAGTTTTCTTAGTGAATACAGGTTGGACGGGCGGTTCTTATGGGCAAGGCGGCAAACGTTTTTCTATCCCGACGACTCGTAATATTGTTCGTGCGATTGTAAACGGTGAATTGCGTCAAGCGAATTATGAAATATTACCAGGATTTAACCTTGCTATTCCAACAGAGATTGCAGGCATTGATAAAAAAATATTAAATCCTATGAAAACGTGGATAGATGAAAAATCCTATAAGGCATGCGCTCAGTTACTCACAGAAAATTTTAAAGAAAATTTTAAAAAATTTAACGTGAGCGATGCGATTCGCGATGCGGGACCCAAGGTTGGATAGTATTTCCAACAATCTTGCGAAAATAAAACAGCAAATTCGTACTGATGAAATTTTATTTTCGCGAGAGTCCCGTTCTGTTTTTTTACTCGCTGTCAGCAAAGGCCAATCCATTGATAAAGTTGCTCAAGCAGTTAATGCAGACCAATTTTCTTTTGATGAACAACGTTAAGAGTTTCATGAATTAAGTATATTATTTAAAAGACTCAATGCAAAACATTTACAACTCGACACATTATCTATGGGTATGTCACATGATCTCACCGCAGCAATCGCTGAAGGCGCAACACTTGTGAAGGTTGGAACAGCAATCTTTGGTAGTCGCATAGTGAACTCATTATAATATTTCAAGTAAACATTAAATAAATAATAAACATTTGATTATTAATAAAATTTTATTTTAATTAAATGTCCCCAAGGCACTCTATAAAATAAGTTTCTTGTTTTGAGCTATACTGGTTTTATCCCTTAGGATGAGAGGAGAACAAGGATGTATAAATTCCACACAAGGATGTTTTTCCTGTTTTTTTTATCTATGATGTTATTTTTCCATGGCGGCCATGCAAGCGCTGCACTTCAAAAAGGGATTTATATTACTCAATCCACCCTAGAAAATACGACCCTGATTAATTATTTGATTGGGCGTGCCACTAAAACAGGTATTAACACTTTTATTGTCGATCTTGATAAGCCCTCTACAAGATATAAAAATAATATTCAATTATTGAAAGATAATCACATTTTTTATGTAGCCAGAATTACCCTGTTTCCAGGTGGCGGCACGCCCGAACAAGTGCGGTCTGAAGCGTATTGGCAGAAGAAATATCAATTAGTGAAAACCGCATTGGCTTATGGCGCTGATCAAATTCAATTAGATTATATTCGTTATAATACGAAACAACGGCCCTCTTCTCAAAACTCTAAAGATATTTTAAAAGTGATACAATGGTTCAAAAATCGCATTGATGTACCCTTACAAATAGATGTATTTGGTGTTTCGGCTTTTGAAGAATCAAAATATATTGGGCAAAGCATTCCATTATTTGCGAGCAGTGTAGATGTGATCTGCCCGATGGTGTATCCATCCCACTATGTGCCTTTTGATGTACACGTCAAAACTCCCTATAAAACAGTATATGATTCTTTAGTTTCCCTCAAAAATCAATTTGATGATGATAAATTACCTTTTAAGTTATACCCTTATATTGAACTATCCAATTACCATTATTTACTTTCACACGAGAAAAAACTTAATTATATTTATGCACAAATTCAGGCAGCAGAAAATGCAGGGGCTGATGGTTGGTATGTGTGGAGTCCCCATAATAAATACGATAGTTTGTTTCAGATATTAGAGACGCGAAAAGTAAAATAATTATGGTTCTATGTTATGTACCCACGGTATTCAGCATAGAATCTTATTATGCGAGCATTTGCTTAGCAGCATCTGCTAAAAATTCTGATCGGGTCTTGCCAATTTTTCTTGCCGCAGTATCAATCTCTGTAACTAATCCTGTATCCATTGAAATATTCAGACGTTTTAAGTGTCCTGTAGGAGAGACAATACGAACTAAAGCAGGAATTATCTCTGTCTTATACTCAGGCATTTTTTTAATTTTTTCTAACGAAGTAGCGTGTGGCAAGGGCTCGCCTGTATCGAGTAGTCCTTCGATATGAAAAATGATTCCTTCACGCGCATTTTCTAATGCTAATTCGAGTGTTTTTCCTCCAAAGACGCAGCCAGGAAAGTCAGGAAAAATCACGCCGTAATCAGCATTTTTCTTTTTTATTTTGTGTACTAATGCAACGTAAGTTGAGTGCATGTTAGCCTCCATTATTTCCATTTAGATTGCTTAAAGATACTATTTACCACAAATTTTGATAAATCTTTTACGGGGTGTTGCACAGTGACAACACCCTTTTTAGTTGGATGGTTAAATTGATGGTGACTACCTCGGGTTCTATTTAATTGCCATCCATCTTTTTCAAGCATCTTTATAATTTCTCTGCTGTGATACGTTTTTTTCATTTAATTCTCATTAATTGAAATATACACAAAAAAATGTGTATTGTAAAGCAACTGTTCTTTGTTTAAAAGTACGATTTTTGGAAGATTAGAGATGATTATTTTGCATCATTGTTTAGTCCTGACATCGTCTTTTCAATCCAACTCTTTGCTTCTCGTAATATCTCTTCGGCCGAACGATTTTGGGTTTCAATGAGTGACCCAATAACAACATGAATAGTGCCAGGTTTTTTGATAAAGCTGCGTTTTGGCCAAAAGCAACCCGCGTTGTGTGCGACAGGGATGACGGGATAGCCTGTTTCTGTCGCCAAACGCGCGCCGCCTATGCGATAATGCCCCACTTTTCCTGGCGGAATACGAGTGCCTTCGGGGAAAACTAAAATCCAACGTCCTGCCTTCAAGCATTTTCTGCCTTTCTGAATGATCTGAGTCATTGCGCTATTAGTTGCGTTGCGATTAATGGCAATAGGGTCAATCGTCGCCAAACCCCAGCCAAAAAACGGTATCCAGAGTAATTCTCGTTTTAATATAATCGCTGCTTGATGAAATAATCCTTGGAGAAAAAAAGTTTCCCAAGTGGATTGGTGTTTGCTCAGTACAATACCACTACGGTTCTTGGGAATATTTTCTAATCCTGTGATTTTATAATCAATAGAACAAATCACTTTAAGTAACCAAAGAATAGCGCGGGTATAGAGAGTCACTAATGTGTAACGATAACGTAAGGGAAAAGGAAAAGCAGCTATACAAACAAAGCTATGGAGTATAGTCGCAAGCAGCATTAAAAAAGAAAAAATAGCTGAGCGAATCAGTAAGTTGATGTTCGATAAAAAAGAGGGTTTTTTCATAGATTAAATCCCTAAAATAGATTGCACTGCGGCAGCTAAATCAGGAAAGCGCGGTATAGCGAGAAATTCAGGATGGGGGTCCAAGATGTGTTCTCCCTTCGATAATAAAAAAATAGGCTTGCAAGGAACTACGATCGCTGCTTGCATATCTGTCAGGGAGTCGCCAATAAAAAATGTATGACTCAGATCAGCTAAATATTTTTTTTGAATTTGTTTGAACATGCCTGTTTTAGGTTTTCGACAATCACAGTTCTCGCTAGGTAGATGCGGGCAAAAAAATATCTCTTCAATATAACCACCTACAGCAGCTAATTCTCTGATAAGCTTTTCATGAATCTGAGAGAGCGTTTCCAACGTATATAACCCACGTGCTATACCTGATTGATTAGTTGCAATCACGACCCTATAACCTGCGCGGTTGAGATCTGCGATGGCCATTAAACTCCCTGGGATTGGAATCCATTCATCAGGTGATTTAATATAATGCTCCGAATCGTAATTAATTACGCCATCGCGATCTAAGATAATCAAAGGATGATTCATTGGATTCATTGTAATAAAGCCATATCTGCGACAGATAAAAATAATTCACGTAAATTTTTAAGTAATAATAAACGATTTTCTCGTTGCGTCTTATCATCTACCATAACCATCACTTTATCAAAGAAAAGATCAATAGGTTCGCGTAATTTTGCTAATGCGAGAAGTATACCCGAATAATTTTCAGATTTTTTTAATACTACTATTTCAGCCTGTAATTCTTGTATTTTTTTTGCTAATAAATGTTCAGCTTCTTGTTCAAATAGATGAGGATTCACAGAGTGTGTCGTCATTTTTTCTGTATATTTATTTAAAATCTGACTGATTCGCTTATTTGCGATACTGAGTGCATCTGCCTCAGGTAACTTTTTAAATAATTGTACGGCTTGAATACGACGATGTATATCATAAGGTTTTGTGATGCCCAATGCGGTGACTGCGGCAAATACATCGGGAGAGATATTTTGTTCTTGATACCAGGGTTTTAATCGTTCCATCATAAAAGACAGAATCTTTTGAATAATCTCGTTATCTTCCAGTGCTAATTTCAATTTCAAATGATAGTTTTTTAATGCGGTTTGCAGTAATTCTTTTAAATCAAAATTCAATTCTTTTTCGATTAAAATACGAAGAATACCCAACGCCACGCGACGCAATCCAAAAGGATCTTTATCACCCGTGGGTAGCTGTTGAATACCAAATACGCCAACGAGTGTATCAAGGCGGTCACTGAGTGCAACCGCGCAGCCTAATAAAGTGGTTGGCAATGAATCGCCTGAAAAACGTGGGAGATAATGTTCTTTGAGGGCGGTGGCAAGCGTCTCGGGTTCAGCATCGTGTAAGGCATAATAATAACCTGCTGTGCCTTGTAACTCTGGGAATTCACCGACTAACTGAGTAGTTAAATCTGCTTTTGCGAGTAGACCTGCGCGTTTTGCGATAGATTCGTCAATTTTCATGTCACTCGCTATTTTTGCAGTAAGTAATGCAATTCGTTCAGCTTTATCATAGAGCGTGCCTAATTTATTTTGAAAAACGCTGTTTTTTAATGTATCCACTCTATCTATTAATTTTTGTTTTTTATCAACAGAAAAAAAGAAAGCCGCATCAGATAATCGAGCACATAACACACGCTCGTTACCGCGAATGATACGCGTTGGGTCTTGACTTTCGATATGACTAATCGTAATAAAATACGGTAGTAATTTATTTTGTAAATCAACCACAGGAAAATAACGTTGATGGTCTTGCATGGATGAAATGAGTGCTTCTTGCGGCACTGTTAAAAATCGCTCGTCAAATTGGCCGCACAGGGCAACTGGCCATTCGACCAGGCTCGTGACTTCATCTAGTAATTCTTCTTGAATCACAGCACGGGATTCCGTTCCAACCGTTTGATTAACACAATCTATAATTTGTTGCCGAATGTTTTCTTTGCGTATCTCAAAATCAGCTAGTACAAAATGTTCAGCCAATTTTTTTTCATAACTGGCAGGGTTTGTGATCGTTATCCAACCTTTAGAATGAAAGCGATGACCTTGTGTTTTTCTATCGGTCTCTACGCCTAAAATAGTGGCAGAAATGATTTCTTTGCCATAAAGTAAAATCACAGAATGAATAGGACGTACAAACTCGACTGACGTATCGCCCCAACGCATTTTTTTAGCGACAGGTAAAGCAGCCAACGCTTGTGTAACGATAACGGGCGCTATTTCTTGAATGGTTTTACCTAAGACTTTTTGAATGTAACCGACCCATTCACCTTGGGAATTTTTAATAGTGAATAATTCATCGGCAGAAACGCCGCAAGAACGTGCAAAACCCACACAAGCAGGTGTTGGGTTACCTGACGCATCGTACGCCGCAACCAGGGCAGGGCCTTTGCGTTCAATTTGTGTGTCCGCTTGCTTATTTTTAAGGTTTCTAATCAGTACAGCCAATCGGCGCGGAGTTGCAAAAGATTTTATTTCGTTGTAAAAAAAACCTTCTTTAGTTAAGCGTACTTGGATTTCTTGCGAAAAATGTATCGCTAAAGTGTATAACGATTTAGGAGGTAATTCTTCGGTATGTATTTCAACAAGAAAATCGGTCATATCGGGAACTCTTTATTTTTTAGTATTTTTAATAAGGGGAAACCCAGTGCCTCTCGTGCCTTAATATAACTTTCAGCGACTGCTTTTGTGTAACATCGGATTTTTAAAATATAGTGCTGGCGTTCAGTCACGGAAATAGCCCGCCGCGCATCCAGTAAATTAAATACATGAGAAGCTTTCATTGCCATTTCGTAAGCAGGCAAAGGTAAATTAAGTTCAATTAAATGTAAACTGGCTTGTTCATACGTATGAAATTGGCTTGTTAATTCTTCAATATTCGCTTCTTCAAAATTATATTTAGACATTTGCACTTCATTTTCATGAAATACATCACCATAAGTCACAATAGTATCTTCTGTTTTAGTCCAAATGAGATCATAAATGTTGTCGATGCCTTGCAAAGCCATCGCCAAGCGCTCCAGGCCATACGTAATTTCACCCGTCACAGGAACACATTCCAAACCGCCGATTTGTTGAAAATAAGTAAACTGTGTCACTTCCATGCCATTTAACCATACTTCCCAGCCTAAGCCCCAAGCACCTAATGTAGGCGCTTCCCAGTTGTCTTCGACAAAGCGAATGTCATCAAGCAAAGGATTGACATCTAACGCGCGTAATGAATCAAGGTATAAATCTTGAATAGCCAGTGGCGAAGGTTTCAGCATCACTTGAAATTGATAAAAATATTGTAATCTATTAGGGTTTTCTCCATATCGTCCATCGGCGGGGCGGCGACAAGGTTGTACGTAGGCGGTGTTCCAAGGCTCAGGCCCCAGCGCGCGCAAGAAAGTGGCAGGGTGAAATGTACCCGCACCGATTTCCATATCATAAGGTTGTACAATGACACAGCCTTTTTCAGCCCAAAAAGATTGGAGACAAATAATCATTTCTTGTAGAGTTTTTGCGGGTTGAGTGTTTTTTTTCATTTTAATGTTATTTTTGCCTTGGGTTCAGAATTAAAGCGGAGATTATAGCATTATTGCAATGGTATACTATAATTCTCATTCCATAAATTTAACATGAAGACAATAAATTAAGAGGCGCATATGACTTCTTTGTCAAATCCAGGTTCTTTGCCTATTTTTAGCGACATCCAGCCTGAAGCAATTGAGCCTGCATTAAAACAATTAATCGCACAAAATCGTGCTACTTTGAGCCAATTACTCTCGCAACAAGAATTTACATGGGATAATTTTATGGCGCCCCTCGAAGAAATGGATGATCAATTATCTCACTTATGGTCGCCCGTCTCTCATTTGCATGGTGTTGCGGAATCAGAGGCGTTGCGCGCGGCTTATAATATTTGTTTGCCATTACTCACGGAATATCACACCGATATTATGCAAAATGAACTTGTTTATAACGCTATTCAATCTATTTCTAAGAGTCCTCACTATTCCCGTTTTACTACGGCGCAACAAAAAGTGATTAATAATACTTTACGTGATTTTAGATTAGCTGGCGTACACTTGCCGCCCGCAGAAAAAGCCCGTTTTGCTGAATTACAAAAACAATTAAGTAAATTATCGACAAAGTTTTCAGAGAATATTTTAGATGCAACACACGCTTGGACATTACATGTCACAGATCCAGAGGCTTTACTCGGATTGCCAGAGCAAACTTTAAAAATCGCGGCGGAAACGGCGCAACAACGTGAATTAAGCGGTTGGGTACTTACCTTAGATTATTCTTCTTATTCCATGGTCATGAAATATTTAGCGCATCGCGAATTACGATGGCTCATGTATGAAGCGTATGTGACACGTGCATCGGACCAAGGCCCCAATGCAGGACGTTGGGATAATACGGCTATCATGGAAGACATTTTAAAAATACGCTATGAAATGGCGAATCTTATAGGTTTTAAAAATTATGCAGAGTATTCTCTTTCGACAAAAATGGCTAATACACCTGAACGAGTTTTAAAATTCTTAAATGATTTAGTCGATAGATCCAAATCTGCCGCTATCAATGAAATACAAGAGTTAACAATATTTGCGAAAGAAAGAGAGGGTATTGAACGTTTAGAAGCGTGGGATTTAGCTTATTATTCTGAAAAACTGCGACAAACAAAGCTAGCCTTATGTGAAACAGAGTTACAACCTTATTTTCCAGTGAATAAAGTATTAGAGGGTATGTTTGATATTGTACATAAACTTTATGGGATGACGGTTGTCGAGCGTCATGGTGTTGATGTTTGGCATCCCCATGTTCAATTTTTTGAAATATATGACGAGAATAATACATTGCGCGGTTATTTTTATATTGATCTTTATGCGCGGGCGCATAAACGCGAAGGGGCATGGATGGATGAATGCCAGGCGCGTAGACGTTTGCCCGATGGCAGTTTGCATCTTCCTATTGCTTTTTTAACGTGTAATTTCGCGCGACCACTCCCTAATAAACCTGCTTTATTAGGCCATGAAGATGTACAAACATTATTTCACGAGTTTGGACATTGTTTGCATCACTTATTAACCCAAGTCGATTATGCACCTGTCTCAGGTATTAATGGTGTACCTTGGGATGCCGTAGAATTTCCTAGCCAATTTTTCGAGCATTGGTGCTGGGAGAAAGAAGCAATCGCATTGATTTCTGGGCATGAAGAGACAGGTGAGGCATTACCTGATGTATTATTTAATAAACTCATTGCTGCAAGAAATTTTCAATCGGGGTTGCACATGTTACGGCAATTAGAATTTGCCTTATTTGATTTTCGATTACATTTGGAATACGACCCTGAAAAAGGGCCGCAAGTACAAGCCATGCTTAATGAAGTACGGAGTCAAGTCTCTGTGATAAATACATCCACATTTAACCGTTTTCAACATAGCTTTTCACACATTTTCGCAGGCGGTTATGCGGCAGGCTATTATAGTTATAAATGGGCGGAAGTCTTATCGAGCGATGCGTATATTCCTTTTGAAGAAAAAGGTCTTTTTGATCGTGCAACAGGTCATTCATTTTTAACAAATATCTTAGAGCAGGGCGGGGTTTATGATCCTATGGAATTGTATATCGCTTTCCGGGGTCATGAACCGACAGTGGATGCGCTGTTGAAACAAGGTGGGCTTTAGGTTTTTATTGCTTTCTTTTTTATTTGATTTTAGAATTAGATATTCTAAAAATGAATGGAAAATCGAATAATGGTTTCGAGAATACTAGAAAAACCTCTAAAGTCTGCCAAAAGCTTCTTCTTATTCGGGCCGCGAGGTACGGGTAAGACGCATTGGGTTAAAACGCAAGTTCCAGACGCATTATATATTGATTTATTGGATACCTCTGTTTATACCTCTTTATTAGCGAACCCACACCGTCTTGTCGAATTGATCCCGCCTGGCTATAAAAATTGGATTATTATTGATGAAGTTCAACGTATCCCTATGTTACTCAATGAAGTCCATCGGTTAATAGAGCAAAATCATTATACTTTTATTTTGACAGGTTCAAGTGCGCGTAGTCTGCGTAAAAAAGGCGTTAATTTATTGGCGGGCAGAGCGCTGATTTATAATCTGCATCCTTTAACTGCGCAAGAACTCGGTGATGAATTTAATGTTAAAAATGCACTTGCTTATGGCTTACTCCCTGCAACTTTATCTGAGCCTGATTTGAAAGCCTATTTAAAATCTTATGTGAATGCTTACGTACGAGAAGAAGTATTACAAGAAGGGTTAACACGTAATCTTTCTGCATTTACTCGATTTTTAGAAGCGGCAAGTTTTTCGCAAGGACAAGTATTAAATATGTCTTCTATTGCAAGAGAAACAGGGGTTAATCAAAAAAATATTAGTAATTATTTTACTATCTTGGAAGATTTATTAATCGGCCATATATTACCTATTTTTAGCAAACGTGCTAAGCGACAAACGATCCAGCATCCTAAATTTTATTTTTTTGATGTGGGTGTCTATAGAGCATTGCGTCCGTCAGGTTTTATGGATACGCAAGCTGAAATAGATGGCGCCGCGCTTGAGACACTTTTTTTACAATCAGCACGTGCGCTCAATGATTATTATGAATTAGAGTACCAATTTTATTATTGGCGTACATTAGGGGGCGTCGAAGTTGATTTTATTCTCTCAGGACCTCATGGATTAATTGCAGTTGAAATAAAACGCGCAGAGAAAGTCTCCCAAAATGATGCAAAAGCTTTAAAAGCCTTTAAAGAAGACTTTTCTGAGGCAAAACTTTTTTTGATTTATGGCGGAGAGCAACGATTGTATTTTAATGAAATCGAGGTGCTGCCTATGACGGATGCTCTAAAAAGGCTGCCTGAAATTTTGGGTCAGCCATCTTAATCCATAATGGCTTCTAATCCATCATGAGAGAATTTGATGAACTGTGTTTGCCTAAAATTAAGGAATTATCGCCAAGACAGATTAAGAGCATTCGTTTGCGTGAGAAGGTTAGTCAGCCTGTTTTTGCTAAATTTTTAAATACGACTTTATCTACGGTAAGGCAGTGGGAGCAGGGTGATAAACATCCACGCGGCACATCTTTAAGATTATTGAATCTTGTTGCGGAAAAGGGGTTGGGAGTTTTTCTATTGAGTAGTTCCCATCATAATGAAAGTATTGCTGCCTAGAGATTTTTATATCTGATGTTCAAAAAGCAGGAGTTCTTGTAAAGCAAGTAGAAGGCGTCACATGATTGATATAGAGAGTGTTAAATCATTTTCTAGCTCTTGACGGATGCTCTAAAAAGGCCGCCTGAAATTTTGGGTCAGCCATCTTAATCCATGATAGCTTCTAATCCATAGACTAACTTATCCAGGTGAATGACTTTCTGACAAGCTAAAATCACACCTGGCATATAGCACTGTCGATCAATCGTGTCATAGCTAATGCGCAGTGTCTCGCCAGTGCCACCGAAGATCACTTGTTCGTGTGCCATTAAACCAGGCAGGCGTATTGAATGAATAGGAATGTGTTGATAATTTGCGCCGCGAGCGCCAGCAATAGTATCGCGATGTGTTGTTGGAGTGGCAGGTGCGCTGAGCCGCGCTTCTGCTAGCATTTCAGCCGTTCTGATTGCAGTGCCTGAAGGACTATCTAATTTCCCAGCATGATGCATTTCAATAATTTCAACTTCAGGAAAATATCTTACTATTTTTTGTGCGTATTTCATCATAAGGATGGCGCCCAATGAGAAGTTAGGCGCAATAATGCCACCTAATTTGAGCTTAGCGCAGCGTTCTTGCAAGAGTGTGATTTGATTTTGCATGAGGCCACTGGTTCCAATCACAGGGTGAGCGCCCGCATCAATAATGAGTTGAGTATTGTGTAAAGCGACTTCTGCTTGAGTGAAATCAATGACGACCTGGGCTTGGCTTTTCTGAATTTCAGCCACCAGGTTATGCGTTTTATTCGCGATACCCACTATGCTAAAGTCAGGATGTGAAGAAAGGGTTTTGACAGTTAATTGGCCCATGCGGCCACTGGCTCCGCTGACTAATACACGAATATTCATAGATTTCAGTCTCTTAAAAATCACTAGACGTGTATTATAAGCATAAAATCTAACGGTGTGTATGGTGCAAAGTGATTGATAAAGAAGGTTTTAGACATGGGGTCGGGATTATTTTGGTCAATGCGAAACGACAAGTTTTATTGGCAAAGCGTATTGGGAGGCCGGCGTGGCAATTTCCTCAAGGGGGGTTGAAAAAAGACGAAACGCCTGAGCAGGCGATGTTTCGTGAATTATATGAAGAGCTTGGGTTGCAGGTCGATGATGTGAAAGTGTTAAGCTCGACACATCGTTGGTTGCGGTATCGCTTGCCGAAGCAATTAGTTCGTTATCATTCGAAACCTATTTGTATAGGCCAAAAACAAAAATGGTTTTTGTTGCAGTTGGCCGCAAGTGATGCGCAAATTAATTTAGCAGCGACAGACAGCCCGGAGTTTGATTCCTGGGCGTGGGTGAGTTATTGGTATCCTTTGACGCAAGTCGTTGCATTTAAGCGACGAGTGTATAGCATGGCAATGAAAGAATTTTCACGTGTTGTGTTATCAAAACGTTTTTGGGAACAGATAAAAAAATGATGTCTTATCCTATGATTAATCCTATCGCTATTCAAATTGGCCCCTTCCATATTTTTTGGTATGGGTTGATGTATCTTTTTAGTTTTATCGCATGTTGGGGAATGTTGAGGTTACGTTTAACGCACTCTCATTTTTCACGAGGGGTGAGTGTAGAACAATTGTCTGATATTGTATTTTATGTAGCTCTAGGCGTTATTATAGGTGGGCGATTAGGTTATATGCTGTTTTATGCGCGTTCAAGTTTAATGGCGCATCCCTTATCACTGTTTCAAGTATGGCAAGGCGGCATGTCATTTCATGGCGGCTTAATAGGCGTTATTCTTGCGCTTTATATGTATGCTAAAAAAATAAATAAATCAGTCGTTGATTTAACGGATTTTATAGCACCTGTCGTGCCTATTGGGTTAGCGGCAGGTCGTATCGGAAATTTTATTAATGGTGAGCTGTGGGGGCGTGTGACGGATGTGCCTTGGGCGATGATTTTTCCGCGCGGGGGTGAGTTGCCGCGTCATCCATCGCAAATTTATGAATTTTTGCTGGAAGGTGTCTTATTATTTAGTATTGTATGGTTATTTTCAGCAGATTATAAACCTCATTGGGCGGTGTCGGGTTTATTTTTAGTGTGCTATGGATTGTTTCGTTTTGGTGTGGAATTTTTTCGTGAACCTGATTGGCAGGCAGGTTTCGTGGCGTTTGGCTGGTTGACAAAGGGGCAGTTATTATCGTTACCAATGATAATAGCAG
The DNA here is from genome assembly GCA_041690995.1 of Gammaproteobacteria bacterium. Classification (GTDB taxonomy): domain Bacteria; phylum Pseudomonadota; class Gammaproteobacteria; order DSM-16500; family DSM-16500; genus UBA4722. The sequence goes on from JBEPVM010000010.1 coordinate 33,948, forward strand.
GAGCAATAATATTAATTTGGGTGAGTTTTAGAAATAAATAGGATGAATAATACATGCAGCAATATTTAGATTTTTTACGGCATATTTCTCTTTACGGGATAGAAAAAAACGATCGTACAGGAACAGGTACGCTCAGCGTATTTGGTTATCAAATGCGTTTTGATTTAAGTAAAGGGTTTCCCTTAGTGACGACCAAAAAACTATCGTTGCGTAGTATTATTCATGAATTACTTTGGTTCCTGCGTGGGGATACGAATATACGATATTTGCAGGATAATAAAGTGACTATTTGGGATGAGTGGGCAGATAGTCAGGGCAACCTGGGGCCTGTGTATGGCAAACAATGGCGTGCCTGGCCAGCGCCAGACGGTCAAACGGTTGATCAAATCAGTATATTGGTTGAATCTATTAAAAATAACCCTGATTCGCGACGTCTGATTGTTAATGCGTGGAACGTGGGGGAATTATCTAAGATGGCATTGCCGCCTTGTCATTTGTTATTTCAATTTTATGTCGCAGACAATAAATTATCTTGCCAATCATACCAACGCTCGGCGGATTCTTTTTTGGGCGTGCCTTTTAATATTGCATCGTATTCGCTGTTAACACAGATGATCGCACAGCAATGTGATTTAGAAGTAGGTGAATTTATTTGGACAGGGGGTGATTGTCATATTTATAAGAATCACTTGGAACAGGTGAAGTTGCAAATGTCTCGCGAACCTTTTGCGTTACCAAAATTACATATCAAACGTAAACCTGATTCGATTTTCGATTATCAATTTGATGATTTTGATGTAGTGAACTATCAGGCGCATCCGTCTATTAAAGGAAAGGTGGCAATTTAAATGTTGCAATGATAGGATCTAGTATTGTACAATACTTTGTACAATATCGTGAGGGTATTGTAATGGATGCAATTTCTTATTCCGAGGCGAGAAAAAATTTGGTAACAACAATGGAACGTGTTTGTGATGAGCATGAGCCTGTTATTATTACCAGGGAAAAAGCACGTTCGGTTGTGATGATGTCACTAGCTGATTATAACGCTATTGAAGAAACAGCGTATTTACTTCGTAGCCCTGCGAATGCAGAGAATTTAAGAGAAAGTATTAAGCAATATGAAAAAGGGAAATGTCACAAAAAAGGTTTACTAGACGAATGAATCTCTGTTGGACAAATTTAGCATGGGAAGGGTATTTATATTGGCAAGTTACTGATAAAAATCTCCTCAAAAAAATTAATACACTCTTGAAAGATATTCAAAAAACGCTTTACACTGGACTGGGGAAACCCGAACCCCTTAAATTTGATTTAGCAGGAAAATGGTCAAGAAGAATAAACGATGAGCACCGGCTTGTTTATGAAGTAAAAAAAGGTGAGATCATTGTTTTTCAATGTCGTTATCATTACAGATAAGGGGCGTTCATACTTTGCTTGCGCTCGGTGTTCCACTTCTTTACAATACGCGCTCTTCCCCGTCTTGGTCGCAGAGAAGGGGTGTTTTGTTTACTTTGGAGAAAATGACATGTCATCAATTACATTTGAACTTGAAGCTCAAGTTCGGGCAGATATAGGGAAAGGTGCGAGCCGCCGCCTACGTCATACCAATAAAATTCCTGCTGTGGTCTATGGCGCAGGTGAAGCAGCAGTTTCGCTGACTTTAGACCATGATAAAATGAGGCATGCATTAGCGAATGAAGCATTTTATTCACGTATTTTGAAATTAAATATTAACGGCAAAGCTGAAAAAGTAATTTTGAAGGCGATGCAGCGTAATCCGTCAAAACCACGCATTTCCCATATGGATTTTTTGCGTGTTCGGGCAGATCAAAAATTACATATGAATGTGCCATTGCATTTTATAGGGGCAGAAGGGGCGCCAGGTCTTAAAGACGGCGGCGTGTTCTCGCATTCAATGAGTGATGTGGAAATATCTTGTTTACCCGATGATTTACCTGAATTTATCGCGGTGGATGTGAAAGAATTTGTGTTAGACCAAGTACTCCATTTGAGTGAGCTAAAATTGCCGAAAGGTGTTGAGCTAGTTGCATTGGCGCATGGTGTTGAAGGGCATGATTTACCTGTTGTTTCTTTGCATATTCCAAGGATTATTGAAGAAGAAGTTCCTGTAGCAGAAGCGGAAGGTGAAGCGGCAGCTCCTGCAGAGGGTGAGGCAGCGGCAGCGCAATCTCAAGAGAATTCTGATACGAAAGGCAAATAGATAGAAGGAAGATGTATTGTCATCACAGCCTGGCATTCAATTGATTGTAGGTTTAGCTAATCCTGGTGCAGAATATGAGCGAACGCGGCATAATGCTGGAGCTTGGTTTGTTGCAGGATTAGCTGATGCAGTACATGCTGTTTTGCGGGTAGCTACTCAATTTCAAGGATTACATTGTCTGACGCGAGTACAGGGGCATGATTGCCATCTTTTTATCCCTACTACATTCATGAATCACAGTGGCCAAGCAGTAAAAGCACTGGCGAGTTATTATAAAATTCCGCCAGAGGCTATTTTATTGGTACACGATGAGATTGATTTGTCTGTGGGTGATGTGCGGCTGAAATTTGAAGGCGGTCATGGAGGGCATAATGGATTGCGAGATGTGATTCAGCATTTAGGTAGCCATCAGTTTTATAGGTTACGGATTGGGGTGGGACGTCCTGAGAATAGTAAGGAAGTCGTTGATTATGTGTTAAAACCGCCTAAAAAAGCCGAGCGCGAGCTGATTGATTTAGCTTTGCAGGAGGTGGATAAAATAATGCCGCTCGTGTTGGCTGGGGAATATCAAAAAGCCATGCATCAGTTGCATACCGTTAGTAAGCCAATGTCCTTGAAATGATTGATATGCACAGAGAGGCAGATTCTGCTTTGGCTTTTTTTAATAATTTCCCTTAGAATACACTCACTTTATATTTATCAGTAGTTGTGATCAAATGCCTATCTTTGTCTGTGGAATAAACCACAAAACAGCGCCTGTTGCCTTGCGAGAGCGAGTAACGTTTGCGCCTGAAAAAATAGCTCTGTATTTAGCGGATTTAATCAACCAGGAAAATATTAGCGAAGCGGTTTTGTTATCGACCTGTAATCGTTCTGAATTATATTGTGTTGCAGATCATGAAGCGCAAGTGATAGATTGGTTTTGTCGTCAGCATCGGGTGCCGTATGATGATCTTGCTCCATTCATGTATTGTTACCAGGATAGAGATGCAGTAGAGCATATTATGCATGTAGCGTGCGGCTTAGATTCGATGGTATTAGGCGAGTCTGAAATTTTGAGGCAAATGAAAGATGCATTTTCTGAAAGTTGTATTTGTGGCGCGATAGGCACTGTATTTAATCGGTTGTTTCAAGAAGTCTTTATGGCAGCCAAAGAAGTACGTACCAGTACGTCTATTGGTGCATGTCCTGTTTCGGTTTCATCTGCTGCGGTTAATTTTATAAAAAATAATTATTCTGAATTATTTAGCCAATCCACTGTGTTATTGATTGGCGCAGGTGTTGCCGTGGATTTAATGATGCGTTATTTAAAAATCCATCCACCCAAACGCATTGTGATTGCAAATCGTAATCGGGATAATGCGGTAATTTTTTCTGAACAATATCACTGCGAAGTGATTTCATTAAAGGAATTACCAGAAATTCTACCACAAATTGATATTATTATTTCAGCAACAGGCAGTGCTTTGCCGATTGTAACTAAATCAATGTTGGCTGTTTGTCAAAACGCGTTATTGATAGTCGATATAGCCGTGCCACGAGATATTGAACCCGCGGCGGCTGAGTTAAGCCATATTCGTCTTCATTCGATTGATGATTTGAAAATAATCATTCAGCAAAATGTACGTGGACGTGAACATGCGGCTGATAAAGCACGCGAGATGATTAAACAAAAAAGCGAGGATTTAATGATATGGTTAAGTTCAGTTGCAATAGTTGCGATGACTATTCGTGCTTATCGTAAACAAGTAGAAGATTTGTGTCAGATAGAACTCACTAAAGCGAGGCGACAATTAGAGCGGGGTGATAATCCCACGGAAGTGCTCACCAGTTTTTCTTATGCCCTCACTAATAAATTACTGCATGCACCGACAATGCAATTACGCCAAGCAGGTCATGAAGGGCGTTTGGAGATTTTGCAAATCGCGCAAAAATTATTTTCTATTCCTGAGCCTATTGTTGATGCTGAGCTTGAATTAATATGAAAATTTCTATTTTAAAAAAATTACAGACACTTGCTGAGCGTTATGAAGAAGTGAGCGCTTTATTATCTGATCCTGAAACGATTGCACAGCAGAATCGTTTTCGTGATCTATCCAAAGAATATGCACAGCTAGGACCCATTGTCACAGCGTTTAAACGCTATGAAGCGTGTACACAAGATAAGGCAGGTATAAAGGAATTATTGAATAGCACGGATATTGAATTACAAGCGCTGGCGAAAGAAGAATTAAAACACGTAGAAGAGCAGCTTATTATTTTAGAAAAAGAGCTTCAGGTTTTTTTATTGCCTCGCGACCCCAATGATGACAGTAATATTTTTTTAGAAATCCGGGCGGGTGCAGGAGGTGATGAAGCCGCTATTTTCGCGGGTGATTTATATCGCATGTACACGCGTTACGCGGAAACACAGCGTTGGCAAGTGGAATTAATCAGCGCGAGTCATGGCGAGCATGGTGGCTATAAAGAAATTATTCTAAAGATTATTGGGCAGGGTGCATATTCTCAATTTAAGTTTGAATCGGGGGTGCATCGTGTGCAACGTGTGCCTGAAACGGAAGCGCAAGGACGTGTGCATACTTCGACTTGTACCGTTGCCGTGTTACCTGAGGTCGATGAAATTGTAGAGATTGTCATTAATCCTGCTGATTTACGCACAGACACTTTTCGTGCATCAGGGGCGGGCGGGCAGCATGTACAAAAAACAGATTCTGCCATTCGCATTACTCATATTCCAACAGGAACTGTGGTGGAATGCCAAGATGAACGTTCGCAGCATAAAAACCGTGCGCGTGCGATGTCATTATTGAAAGCTAAAATTCTTGCGGAAGAACGTCGTAAACAGCAGCAACAACAAGCCGATACTCGCCGTGATTTAGTCGGTACGGGTGATCGTTCAGAACGAATTCGTACTTATAATTTTCCACAAGGACGTTTAACCGATCATCGGATCAATCTAACGCTTTATCAATTATCTGATATTATTGAAGGGAATTTAAAACCCGTGATTGAGGCTTTATCACGCGAATATCAAGCAGATTTATTAGCGCAAATAGGTGAGTAACGTTTATTAGCTGAAAATGGGAAAGAATTATACAAGCTATGAGATAGAACTTGTGATTTGTACCCTTTTCGATACAATCTGATCCTACGAAGCAGAGTAGAGACTAGCGAGGTAGATAAAGTATATGCAAAAACTCGTGCGATTCGACTGGGCGATTAAGAATATTTTGCGTCAAAAAGCGAATTTTGCGATTTTAGAAGGGTTTTTGT
>JBEPVM010000011.1:0-34762 GCA_041690995.1 Gammaproteobacteria bacterium
AGCAATTGGAAAAGAGAATTTTAAGAAATGCGTATGCTTAAGGTAGTGCCATTGAACCAGACCCCGCACAAATCTTCGCGTTTTATCTATGTTCTTGTTTGAAAAAGGAGGCGAAGATTTTGCGAGGTGACAGGCTCTGCTGCTCCTTATTTTCTGAGAACTACTCAGGCAAAAAGCGCGTCTGATCCACAATCCCTTAGACAATCCACCGCGATAATGCGAGAATTTATCTCAAGCTCACATTTATCAGCGATGTATTTTTATGGAAATAGAAACATATACCCCCCCTAACAACCGTTACGTTAATACACGTCCTGTCAATACGGATACCGTAAAAGTTCCCCCCCATTCTATTGAAGCAGAGCAATCTGTATTAGGCGGCGTAATGCTCGATAATCGCGCTTGGGATATCATTGCAGATCGCGTACGAGAAAACGATTTTTATAGACACGATCACAGACTCATTTACAGCGTTATCGCAACATTATCTAAGCAAAATAAACCCGTTGATTGCTTAACAGTCACAGAACTCTTAAAAGAATTACGTGAACTTGAAAATGCAGGCGGTGAAGTCTATTTATATCAATTGGCTAATAATACCCCAAGTGTCGCTAATATTGCAGCGTATGCGGATATAGTCCGCGAACGCTCCGTTTTACGTCAATTAATCGCAACAGCCAATGACATTGCAGGGAGTGCTTTTAATCCACAAGGTCGTAATAGCACAGAATTACTGGATACTGCAGAACAACAAGTGTTTGCCATCAGTGAGCAAGGCGCTCGCGTGGGTGGCCCTGCAAATATCAAAGAATTTCTGACTAAAACAATGGACAGAATTGATACGCTTTTTCAATCGAATGACCCCATCACAGGGGTTTCAACAGGCTACCATGATTTTGATGATATGACATCAGGACTACAGCCCTCTGATCTCGTGATTATCGCTGGCCGCCCATCCATGGGCAAAACCATGTTGGCAACAAATATTGCAGAACATGTTGCTATTAAAATGCGCTTGCCTGTCTTGATTTTTAGTATGGAAATGCCAGGTGAAGCTATCGTCATGCGTTTGCTCTCTTCTCTATGCCGCATTGACCAATTACGCATTCGTACTGGAAAATTATTAGATGAAGATTGGCCACGTATGACTTCTACAGTCAGCATGTTATCCGATGCGCCATTTTTTATTGATGACACCCCTGCGCTCAGCCCTGCTGAATTACGCGCACGCGCAAGACGGTTAGCAAAAGAACATGGCCAATTAGGATTAATTATTGTTGATTATTTACAATTAATGCAGGTACCAGGATCTAATGAAAATCGCACTGCAGAAATTTCTGAAGTTTCTCGCTCATTAAAAAGTTTAGCGAAAGAATTAAAAGTGCCTGTCATTGCTATCTCTCAATTAAATCGCAGCTTAGAACAACGCGCAGATAAACGCCCTGTTATGTCCGATCTACGCGAATCAGGCGCTATTGAACAAGACGCCGATCTCATTGCATTTATTTATCGCGATGAGGTTTACAATGAGAATTCTCCTGATAAAGGCACAGCAGAAATTATTATTGCAAAGCAACGTAATGGGCCTATTGGAAAAGTACGTTTAACTTTCTTAGGCCAGTTTACTTGTTTTGAAAACTGCATACGCAATCCTTACTGATGAGTAGACCGACTAAAATCATTATCCACTTAGATGCGTTGCATCATAATATGCAACAAGTAAAAAAATATGCGCCCCACTCTTCTATTTTGGCAATGGTTAAATCGAATGGATATGGCCATGGCATTGAGCGTGTCGCTTTAGCTTTATCGAATGCAGACGCGTTCGGTGTTGCGTGTTCAGAAGAAGGGCTTTTACTGCGAAAAGCAGGCGTGCGTCACCCTATTGTATTAATCGAAGGTCTGTTCACGCCTGATGAATTAAGTCTCGCAGAAACAGAAAATTTTACAGCCGTCATACACCATGAATCACAAGTAGAAATGTTTGAAAAAAATCCTTGTGGTAATCCACTGCCTATTTGGTTAAAAATCAATACGGGCATGAATAGATTAGGATTCGAACCTGCTCAAGTTAAAAAAATAGTTCACCGATTAGTGGCCTGCCCAGGCGTCAAAAAACCCTTTTGTTTTATGACACATTTCGCCACAGCAGACAGCTCTGATCTTTCTCACACAGAACAACAAATAGCTCTTTTTGATAAAACAATCGTAGGGTTCACAGGTTTACAGAGTTTATGTAACTCTGCTGGCATTATTAAATGGCCATCTGTGCAACGAGATTGGGTTCGTCCAGGACTCATGTTGTACGGCGCTTCTCCTTTTCCAGGCCATCACGGAACAGAGTATGCACTGCGCCCAGTCATGTCATTACAATCAGAGTTAATCGCTATTCATACTATAGAAAAAGGTGAACGCATTGGTTATGGGAGTACATGGCAAAGCCCAGAAAAAATGCGTATTGGTGTTGTTGCTATGGGTTATGGAGATGGTTATCCGCAATTTGCTAAAAATGGCACCCCTATATTAGTCAATAATGCGATATGCCCTTTAGTAGGGCGAGTGTCTATGGACATGCTTACAGTTGATTTACGCACCCAACCCTACGCAAAAGTAGGTGACCCTGTTACATTATGGGGTAATGGATTACCTGTTGAAGCAGTCGCAGAAGGCAATTACAGTAGCGCGTATGAATTACTGACACGTATTACACAACGAGTTCGGGTTGAAGTCTCTGCCCTATCAATTGGTTCACCTTAACCTTCCTATAAAAATACAACAGAATCAATAATATACAAATTTATTTATATTGCTATAAAATTAGCATATAATCCTCGCATAATGCATCTCTTACGAGGAGAAAATAAAAATGCAACGCAATCAAAACAATCCTGCTCATGATTTACTATCAGAAAGCCGTCAAAAAACCTTTCTTAATCAGAAAATAATTAAGAAAGAAGATTATGTGCTTATTAACCTTTCAATGGAGAAGGCTGCGGAAGTCTGTACTCTCTCAATTCAAAATAAAAAATTAGTATTACTTGAACATCATTTATCAATTTATAAAGAATTCGCAGTGAAAATAAATAAAAGAAAAATCTTAAGCCCTTTTCACCATACAATCCTCTGCGACACCGTCTCCCTACACGTTCATTTTGATTGCTATGGGCAATATCTTGAGTGCGTTGTGAAAAACAAAAAAGATGGAAAAATTTTGGAAGTTCCAGACTCTGAAAAAAAGAAGATAGAAAGAGCAAGTCAGCTTTGCATTAGAGAAAATATGGAAGAAATTATTAAAGAACTGCAAGAAAAACACAGCATACATGAAAAAAAATATACCGATACGCTGGCAGAACTTAAAAAATTAAGTACTTCTGGTATAAATAACCAAAAATATTTGGACTTATTAAATAAAACAATAACACTTTTAGATAAAGCGAATAACCTGACTTTTTGTCCCGATTATGCCTCAAAAAATTTTTTAGTCGCACAGAAAACTTCTATAGAAAAAAAATTAGCTTCAAGAAAATCCGCTAAAAAACAAGCTAAAACACCACACCTCCTTCTCGAAAAACAAGAGCTTCCTGAAGTAGAAGAAAAAGAAGTAGAACCCGCTATTTTAGAGAGTGTTGTTAAGCCTAAAACACGCGCTGAACTCGAAACGCTTTTTGAGCAGCCATTACAAGCAGCAGAATCACCTGTTGATCACGTGAAAGAGAAACAAAAGATCATTCATCAATTGTGGACTCTCTGTTCTCCAGAAGATTTACATTTTGCCTTAAAAATTATTGAAAAGCAAAATTGCTTAAACCGCATACGAGAAGGTTGCCTCGAGGCAGCGTGTGCAGCAAACGACATTTTAACAGTGAGTGGCTTGCTCAACGAAGAGCAAGATATTTATCTAATAACAAAGCTTAAAGGGATTGCCATTGCTCATAGTCATTACAATATGCTTGATTTCCTTTACCAAAAAAAGACTATTAAATATTTGTCCGAACTTATCGCATTACCACTTAATAATCTCACTACAAAAACATTCAATGACCTCCTGCAATCCAAGTATTCTTCCCCCTTATGGTTCGCGTATAAAAAAAAGGATTTCGCTCTATTTTCTATGATACTTGATTCTGGAAAAGCAGATCCAAATGAAAGAAATGAGCAGGGTGAACCTATCTTATATATTTGCGTTCAAGAGAATCGTCTTGATTTTGCAAGAAAATTATTAGAATCAGAGGCTGACGTCAATAACGCCGTCCTCCAGTATCATTTGAACCTGTCCTACTTAGGAAAAGTCTTCTATAGTAAATCTCTAGATCCGAATATAGGCTGGACTCCTCTTCATCGAGCGGCAGCCGACAGAAATCAAGAAGCTTTTTCATTATTAGTGGAGGAATATAAGGGGGATATAATGGCGCATACCGCTGACGGGTTCTCTGTTTTTGGTATTGCCAGCTATCCTGGCCAACCTCTCTGCAAAGAAATAATAGAAAAAATGATAGATATGGGTTGTGATATTAATGAAAAGCTGGGTAACCATGAAACAACGGCGCTTTATTACGCTTGCCAGTTTAAAAAGGAGGACGCGGTACAACTTTTACTGGAATTAGGAGCCGATCCATTACAAACGCAAATGATGAATACTTCCCAAGGTAAAAAAGCTGGAAACCCTTTATTGGTAGCTTTATTTAAAGAAGCAGATAATATTATTGATATAATCCTAAGCCATCTTGAAAAAACCAAATCTCCATTAAATCACAAAGAAATCCTTAGAGTTCTTTTTGAAAAGGACAAATTGAATCAGTCTCAAGAAGCTAGATTAGAATCTTTATACCGCCAGACCTATTATAAAAACGTTATCCTTCGCGCTTATCAAGAAGCCAGATATGAGCAAGCGATTGATGCATTTAATATTTTTACTGATCAGAGGCCAATGATGCCTGCAGAGGAAGGTCATTTCATCCTATACACTATTAGTTGTTGTTTATTCGAGAGTGGAAAAAATAAAGAAAAAGAAGAAGACCTGAAAAAAGCAAAAGAGCTTACTGAGAGCGCTATCGGCCACATGCAGACCTGTTTATCTATAAGGGAATCAGCACAAGCGTTAAACCCCCATTTTCATCAAGGTTTATTGGACCAAGCTCAACAAAAAATGGCTGAACTAAAAGAAAAACAAGCGGCTTTGGATAGTCAATTAACAATGGCAAATAATGCTCAAGAGTATCGTGCGAATTAGTCATTTTTATACTGACTGTTTTACTGTATGATATCGACTCTTATTTGAGAGACCTATAGCATGCGCTGGTTCACCAGTATTTTATTAAGTATTTTTAGTTTGTATACACTACCTTTGTTAGCAGCAGATGCTACTCCCCAAGATGCATCAGGTTTGCATTTAGAATGGCTAGATCGCAGCGTCTCGCCTGCCCAGGATTTTTTTGAATTTGCCAATGGCAGTTGGCGTAAACAAAATCCTGTGCCGGCGGCTTATCCCATCTGGAGTGTGATGGCTGCTTTAGGAGAAAAAAATCTTAACCTCATACACCAACTGATTACAGAAATCAGCGCACCTCCACCTGAGAGCATCCCACAAAAAATCAGTGATTTTTATTACAGTGGCATGGATGAAGCGACTATTGATAAATTAGGTACAACACCCTTACAGCCAGAGTTCCTACGCATTGAACACATTAAAAAAATATCTGAATTACAGCATGAAATAGCGCATTTACAACTTGTGGGGATTGATGTACCGTTTGGATTTGGCCAAATGCAGGATTTTGCGAACAGTCACCAAGTCATAGGGGTCGCGGATCAAAGCGGTCTGAGTTTGCCTGATCGTGATTATTATCTCAAAAAAGATAAAAAATTTGCGGACATTCGTCAAGCCTATACAACACACATCATAAAAATGTTGGAATTATTAGGCGACTCGCCTGAGGAGGCAACACACGAAGCGAAAACAATATTGGCAATAGAAACAGCATTGGCAAAAGCCTCTATTTCGAGAATTGAAGCACGCAATCCCCATGCAATTTATCATTTGATGACTCTCACACAATTACAAAACGTCACGCCCAATTTTGATTGGCGACTCTTCTTTGCAGATATAGGCCATCCTGAAATTAAACAAATTAATCTTTCAACGCCTCGGTTTTTTACTTTTATGAACACGCAATTAAAAAATATTGCCCTTAAGGATTGGAAAATTTATTTACGCTGGCATCTCATACAAGCAACTGCTCCATTTCTCTCTAAACCTTTTGTTGATGAAAGTTTTTCTCTCGCTCAAAAATTGACGGGAACAAAAGTATTGCTGCCGCGCTGGAAACGTGTTGTTCATGAAGAGAATAGCGTACTAGGTTTTGCGATTGGAAAACTCTATGTAGAAAAAATGTTTCCACCTTCTTCAAAAAAAGCCGTTAAAACAATGCTAACCCATATTCGTACTGCTTTAAAAAATGATTTAAAAACATTGTCCTGGATGACACCTGCAACACGTGAAGCCGCGCTCAAAAAATTAGATTTGATGGAAGAACGGATTGGTTATCCTGACAAATGGCGTGATTACTCAAAGCTACGGATTGATCGTGGCTCTTATATACTGAATATCATGCGATCAGCTGAATTTTTAACGCGTTATGAACTCAACAAAATTGGAAAGCCTGTCGATCCCACTGAATGGGACATGCTGCCACAACAAGTGAATGCGTATTATGATCCTTCAAGAAATAATCTTAATATCCCAGCAGGTATTCTACAACCGCCTCTGTTTGACCCGAAAGCAAGCGCCGCCGTCAATTATGGTGCCATTGGTTCTATCATGGGACATGAAATGACGCACGCATTTGATGATGAAGGCGCGCAATTTGATAGCTATGGCAATTTAAAAAATTGGTGGACGGGAGAGGATTTAAAAAAATTCCAGTTAGCTACTCGCTGCATTGCCAATCATTTTTCACACTACAAAATAGAGGATGGCTTATCTGTACAAGGCAAGCTCGTCACAGGTGAAGCAACAGCAGACTTAGGTGGACTCATGTTGGCTTTCAAAGCCTATCATGCATCGTCCGATTATGCGAAGGCAAAAGTCATTGAAGGCTTCACACCTGATCAACAATTTTTTCTAGGGGCTGCGCATGTCTGGGCTTTAAATATCAGACCAGAAGCAGCTCGTCTCCGTATTATCACTGACCCACATCCTCCCGCCCATTATCGGGTCAATGGTACTTTTGCAAACATGCCGCAATTCCAAACAGCATTTAATGTTCCCGATAATAGCCCTATGGTAAATCAAGATCGGTGTGTTATCTGGTAACTCTCTATCTATAGACGATGATAAAATAAATAATAAATTTTTCAATGAATACGGTAAGAATACTCGGAAATAGGAAGCTTTATCATGATGCAACAGCAGCTAACAACAGCGATAAGACATTGGAGCTATATTGCTCCAATCGTGAAATATCCAAAAAATGACAGAGAGTTTAATAAGCTTGTTGACCGACTCGATGAACTATTCAATATTGTCGGGGATGACGAAAACCATGATTGAATGGGGCTTGTTGAGGCAATTAGCCATCTGGTTGCTTCTTATGAAGAAGAGCATAGCAAGCTTCTCAAGGTAAAAGGTATTTCTGCTTTAAAATTTCTGATGGAAGCACATCGCTTAAGCCAATCAGATTTCCCAGAAATTGCCAGCCAAGGAGTTTTTTCTGAAATTCTGAATGGTAAACGAATACTAAATTTACGTCAGATTAAGCTATTAGCAAAGCGATTTCACGTGGATCCGTCTACTTTTATTGATGACTAATAATAACCAAATATGCCAGATCTGATAGCCAGCGTATTCAAATACGAACTTTGCCTCAGGCATGAACCCTTAGCAATTTTAAACAGCACCGAATGAGGATTTTTATTTTTTCTTCAATGCTTGTTGAATAACTGCCACACTCGACAAATTAGATGTTACAGGGTTAGGCGTAAAAAATCCATGCGGCCGGTTTTTTGAATTTTTTTCCACATCATTAATAAATTTTTCAAATTTATTATGCTCAGAAAAAAAATCCTTCATTTTTTCGTAAAGAGATTGTTTTTTTTGAGACAGCAAAGAACTAAACATTTCTGTACTCGATATTTTTTCTTTTGCTTCTTTTATGGCTGCCCTCGCTTTCTCTGTTTTCACTTTCTTACCTGAAAAAGCATCTAAAATAACATCAAAATATTGAGCATTTTTATGATTTCCCGCATAATCACGTAGTTCCTTTAATTCTTTTATATATTCATCAACCTCTATCATTCTATTTCTATTTACCATAGCCCGCACCTCTGCTCGTCTGGTCTATAACCTGTCCAATTGAGTATAGCAATAGAATGGATTTTTGCCTGTTGGAGAGAGAGAAAAATAAATGTGTTAAATATCAAACGGTTACTTTGCCTTCACTTGCACCCAGTCAGGGTTCTCCCAAGGGCCTGTCACTGCATAATGGTAAGTCACCACGGAGGATACTGCACTGCTCGCCACTTTTTCCACTAGCCAGCTAACAGCGCCTATAAGAGGCCCACCTGCTAATGTCGCAACGATGGGAATACTGCCTGTCACATAAGGGGTCACGCTTAACATCAGATCATAATCTTTGATTGCAAGCCCTACTCTTCCTTTTATTTCAATACGCGCAATAGACCCATCAAAATACGTATCTTGCGTCACTGCATTGCCCTGTTTTAAAATAAATTTGCCTTTCATTGCATCAAAAGAATAACCTTTTTCAAATAAATCTGTAAAATCTAAACTTAAACGTCGCGGCAATGTTTGTAAATTTAAAATATTTAGCATACGGCCAAAACCTATTTTCGCATTGGTAGAGTTCCCTAAATTAATGACTCTTCCTTTTCCAACGCTCAGAAAAATATGACCTGACATGCTGGATAATATGGGATTATAAGGCGCATCTAACCATGACAAATTAAATTCCGCATTACCTTTCTCTGCGATAAGATTCGTTAAACCCAATCCCCACGCTTCTAAAAGCTTGCTTACATTTTGTGTTTTAAGCGTACCCTGAAAATCGGTTTGGTATTTATCGTTGAATAATGACCAACTGCCTTCGGCATTTAAATTAAAAAAATTCGAATTAATACTAAGCTTTTGAATTTTGATGCCTGATGAATTAGGAATAATATTTAATATCACACGCCCTAATGATTTATCACGATAATGCACATCATCTCCTATAAATGAAAATGCAGGAATCGTTTTCACATCTAACGATAGCGAGTTGCTGGAAGGCGTTAAATATAAACGTTTAAATTCCGCACGAATCATTTCCTTAGAGAGATCTTCAGGCAACCAAATCTGGCCTATCATGTCTGCACTGTTGATCTCTATTTTCCAATTATTTTCAAAAGGTGTCATTTGCAAATGCGCACTCGCTAACTTTTGTCCTAATAAAGCTATTTTCCTTGCTTGTATATCAATCATTCCCAATTGCCAGCCTTTCGCTAATTTTTGGCAGGTTAAATCCGCCTTTGCTAATTTTCCATAAGTGAAATTCGCCTGCAAAGGCTGATCTTGTTTCAGATTTGCTTTAAATTCAAAATCGCGTGGCTCGCTTTCTTTTTTTGCATAGTTTTCATAAGCAACAGGCAAATTCACTGCCATGCCCATCAAATCCGAGTGAATGGATAGTTGCGTTGGCTGTGCGTATTGTGCCGAAATCACACGAAGCTCTGCCGTATAGTGCGCTGTACCTTTCAGATAAGGCGCTAATGGAACCTTCAACCACGTTTGTAAATCGGGTACTGCAACTTTACCTTGTAAAACTGCTTTCACCACAGAGAGTGCATTAGGTTTATTTTCAGTGCTTATATTAAAATTGACGGGTTCATTAAACAAACGACCTGTTGTATTCGTCATTTGAATGGATTTTTCAGTAAAATGCAAAGCACCCACTAAATGATCCAATCCTAACGTCCATTCAGGCAATTGTAAGCTTACGGCGGACACTTGCAAGTCACCCTGTACTTGAGTTTTTTCTGGAACTCTCACG
This sequence comes from Gammaproteobacteria bacterium, assembly GCA_041690995.1. Taxonomy (GTDB): domain Bacteria; phylum Pseudomonadota; class Gammaproteobacteria; order DSM-16500; family DSM-16500; genus UBA4722. The sequence goes on from JBEPVM010000011.1 coordinate 10,044, forward strand.
GGAACAATACACGCTAATTTTAATTCCATTGGCCCTGTCAATTCCATCCCTTCTAAATTTTTGCCAATCGTTTTTCGTAAGGGGCTATTCTGAATAAAACGTAACCCCTGGGCTATATCTGCATTGATCAGCGCATTCATACGTAAAATTTGTGGATGTGCAGGGCCAATATAAGGAATACTGCCGTATGCTTTAGTGAGAGGAACATCAAAAATTTGTGCGGATATTGCATCAGCCCTCATTGAAGCGCCTGAAAAAACTAATCTTCCATACAGATGATGAATGGCAGGCCACTCAGGTGCATATTCAAATTCTAAATCTTTTACATCCGCATCTACGAGAAATTTACCATTCCCTTCTTCAAAAGGAAAATCACTTAATTTTCCTTGGACGATGAATTTGGCAGAATCTATTTTTCCACCTTGAAAGCGATTATGCAGCCATTTAGCAAATGGCGGTTCAAATAATTTTACGGGCAAATAATTTTCTATTTTACCTACATCCGAAAAAGAAAAATGGCCTGTTAAATTTAAGGTAGGTGATGTAGCTTCGGGTAAAAGCATTGTCATATCTGTGGAAACATCAATATTTTCATTTTTCATTTTCAATTGCTTGGCTTCTATCCACCAGGCGCCATCCGTTTTTTTCTGCCATTTTAGATCACCTGAAATACTCTCTAAAAAAATTGATTTCTCGAAAAGCGAAAGGTATTCAATTTTTGCTTTTTGACTATTCAATCTTAACTTTCCTTGTCTTTCGTCTAAAGAAACAATACCGCTCATATTATTAATACCTGGCAATTTCTGCCAGGCGTTAAATGTCAACCCAGAAAATTCTGCTGAATAAGCATTCTGTTCTGGTTTGGTTATATCTTCTGCTTGAATATGCAATGCGCGCACCTCACCTTTAGGGTTGAGTGCGATGAGTTCTTTTTTCATGGACTCTGTTAATAAACCACTTGCCAGCGCCAATGCACTACTATCAGCCAGATCAAGATAACCTGCTTGTAGATGATAGCCACTTGCTTTGGGTAGCAGAGTCATTGAAAAATGGGTGGTTGGCCATAAATGTTCGGGGAAATCGAGTGAAATATTTTCCCCAGAAAATATTTGTCGATCGCCTTCCCGTTGCCAATTAACATTTCCACTCGCTCGCGAAATAACAGCGGTTTTCTGACTCACTGATGATTTCAATTGCATTTCATAACATTGAAATTGAGTTTGGACTTTTTGTAATTGGCCATTGTTCCATGTTATCCAAACTTTTCCACTGCCCACCCCCTGATTGACTTGTAAACCATGCCATGTAGAGTGGTTTAGCCATTGCGGTAATGATAAGGCTTCGAAATAAAGGTAAAGCGTAACAAGAGATGTAGTATGTAAAATATCAAGCGTATCACCCGTCCACTGCAAGTGCATCGTCACCTGCGTAGGTGTCTTTTGATTCAATATCGCCTGCCCATTTAATTCATGTGTCGTTCCTATATTCTTTAACTCTAAAGTCTTTAATGTAAAAAATCGTTTTTGTTTTTTTTCTGCGACAAACTGAATATCTATATTACGTAACTGAAGATAAGGTCTTGAGAGTATCCATGTCGTCACTGTATTGGCAGTCACGGCAGTGCCTGTAAAATTATCCTGAACGGAGAAATCACCTAAGCCTTGGAGATGGAGCTGACCTGATTTTTTTTGATAAAGAGTGATTGATACGCCATCCAATATAATATTTTCTGGCAATATTTTTCTTTGAACCAAACTTTCTATCATACTCATGTTAATTTTCAGTTTATGAATTGCAAAAGCAGGTTTTGATGTTTTTTTATCTAAAATAGCAATTTTCTGAAGAGTCAGTATAGGTTCGAGATGATACCAAGAAATATGCACTTGGGTAATCGTTACGGGTGTGTTAAGAAGATCACTTGCCCATTTTTCAAAATCAGCACGATGCGAATTTAAGAACGGTGTTAATAAGCGGCCCACAGTCACTGCGGTTGCCGCTAAAATAATGGTTCCCGCAATGCTATAACCCAGCCATCGCAGTGCTTTCCTTATAAAAGTACCCACTTTCCTTATTCCTTTTCTTGCTGTATACGAAAAAGCTCGTTACTGATCGTTTCTGGGGATTTTATCGTACCCCGATGCAGGCAGAGAGGACAGGATACGCATAATATACGCTCCAAACTTTCACGCGTACGCTTACGTGTCATTTGCACTAAGCCCAAACTGGTTAACTCACTCACCTCTGTTTTAACGCTGTCTTTAGCAAAAGCAACTCGCAAGAGTCCTAACAATTCTATTTTATGTTCTGGATTAATCATATCAATAAAATCGATAATAATAATTCCACCCAGGTTCCGCAAGCGCACTTGCTGTGCAATTACGTCTACTGCTTCTTTATTGGTTTTAAAAATAGTTTCGTCTGGGTTGCCGCGACCTAAATAAGAACCCGAATTCACATCAATAGCCACTATCGCTTCTGTTTGGTCAAAAATCAAGTAACCGCCTGACTTCAAATATATTTTTCGACGCAGGGCCTCTTGTAATTGCGTTTCCACTCTATGAATATCAAAAATAGGTTGTTGATTTGCATGATATTCAATACGTTCAACTAATTTTGGCGCAGAGTGCTTAGCAAATCCACGCATCTCATCTGCTGCATGCGCTTGATCTACTCTCACTCTATCAATAGTGTCAGGCACGATATCTCGCAATAAACGTAAAATAATAGGCTGTTCGGTATAAACACACTCACCCACTTTTGCTTTCAGGCTACGCGCTAAAACAGTGCGCCACGCTGTTTCTAAAAATGCTTTATCTATTGCTATGGCATCACTATTTGCTGTTACGGCTGCCGTTCGAAAGATATAACCATTGTTATTCGCTGGCGAGAGTATTTTTAATAACTGTTCACGTGTCGCTTCATCCGTGATACGTTGTGAAACCGCTATTTTTTCAATGCCTGGCGTGAGCACAAGATAACGTGCGGGTAATGTAAACTGCGTTGTCACACGCACGCCTTTTGACCCCAAAGAATCTTTATAGACTTGTACAAGAATTTCTTGGCCCTGGTGTAATAACTCACGTATATCTGTGCCAAGTATCGTTGTATGAAGATCACTGATATGCAAAAATGCGGCGCGATCAAAACCAATATCCACAAAAGCTGCTTGCAATCCCCCCACCACTCGGTGCACCCTGCCCTTGTAAATATTTCCTAATAGACTGGCATGCGAACTACGTTCAATATAGATTTCTTGCAGAATACCATTCTCTACCAATGCTACTCGTACTTCCCGGGAAGTTACATTCACTAAAATTTCTTCAGCCATCAGATTGCATACACCCGTTCACGCAAAATACTGCACACCCATGGCCACAATAATAAACTCGTAAAAGAACACATCCAGTACAGCCAACTTGTGGGCAACGCACCTAAGAACCCTTGAATGCAAAATAAAATAAATTGATATAACAAGACAAATAAACAGATAGTAAAACTCTGCTGCCATAAGGGGTACATGCGTAATTGGTTAACCATTCTTGCGATAAGATAAATCACAATCGTTAATGCTAACGCGTGTTCACCCAGCAATGTTCCTTGTAATACATCTAAAAAAATACCTAGCAACCAGGCTATGCCTATATTCACTCGGTCCGGTGCCGCAATCGTCCAATAAGCCAGTATCATTAAAACCCACGCGGGGCATAACCAAACTGCCCACTGAGGCATAGGCAATAAAGTTAAAGCAAACGCTACGAGTAAGGTCGCTGGAATCATCACTCCATATCGGTTCGGTTCTGTCATACTTTCACTCGATTCTCTCTATTTTCTGGCCAAATCAATAATACGCCTCGGCTTCTTTCTAAATGCGCAGCAGGCTCAACTGAAATCGTCAAAAATTGTAATCCTGGATCTTTTACCACTCTTATAACTTGTCCAACAGGATAACCTGCAGGATAATTTTGTCCTAACCCTGATGTCATTAATACATCACCCACTTCTACATCAGCCGTTTGTGGCACATTCAATAATTTTAATTTACCAGAGTACGCATCACCGACTGCAATAGCTCGCATACCATTACGCGCTATCTGGATAGATAACCCACTATGCGCATCATTAATCAATAAAACCCGACTCGTGAGTGGATCAACCTGAATCACTTGCCCCATCACCCCATTGGCATCTAATACAGGTTGCCCCACAAAGACATTATCGCGACTGCCTTTATTTAATAACACTTGATTTAGAAAAGGATTAGAAGAAACAGACAATAATTGTGCGATTAATACTTTTCCTTGAGTTCGCAGAGAGGATCGAGTTAACGCTTTCAGCTCGTTATTTTCTAATTCGATAGCTAATAAACGCTGTACCTGCGCACGCAAAAGTAATTGTTCTGCTTTTAAATCCAAATTTTCTTTGACTAATGAATCGTGGGTACTCACCGTATCCTGTAATGTATCCACTAATTTAATGGGATAACTCACAATATATTGCAGTGACACAAGCGGTACAGAGAGCATGGCACGTAACTGAGCGATGGCCGCCATACGCTTATCTAAAAACATTAAAATGATTGCTAATGAAAGCAAAGCAAAAACACGCACCCCAGACTGGGCACTTTGAGTAAAAATCGGTTTAATTCCCCACCTCTCCTATTCTGAGAATAGTCATTCAACTAGCCCATTAATGCGTCATCACTGTGTCCACAAAAACTTGTCCTTCCCACGAAAGTTCGTCATTCCCGCGATGGCTTGTCCTTCCCGCCAAAGCTTGTCCTTCCCGCGAAGGCTTGTCATTCCCGCGAAGGCGGGAACCTATTCTGACATGTAGCTAAACTGACCTTAGTAAAATAATTTCCACTTACTAAAACAGGTTTAGTTGTATGTCAGAATAGGTTCCCGCCTTCGCGGGAATGACAAGCCTTCGCGGGAATGACAAGCCGTTGCGGGACGGACAAGCTTTCACAAGAGTGGCAAGCTTTCTCACCAATAATACAGTTAACCAAAAGTTCTCTTTATTCTTTGGATAAGAAATACATATTGGATGAACCAATCATCGCTAATGCCTCACCCCCACCACGAGCCACACAAGTCAAAGGATCCTCCGCGATAATCGCTGGCAAGCCCGTTTCTTCCATAAATAAGCGATCTATATTGCGCAATAATGCACCCCCACCCGTCAACATCATGCCGCGTTCCGCAATATCAGACGCCAACTCTGGCGGCGCTTGCTCTAATGCAGCACGCACAGCACCTAAAATACCTGATAACGGCTCTTGCAACGCTTCTAAAATTTCATTACTCGTCAATGTAAAGCTACGAGGTACGCCCTCCGCAAGGTTACGCCCACTCACTTCCATATCAAGCACGTGATTCGCTGGATAAGCCGAGCCTATCTCATGTTTTATTTTCTCAGCTGTAGACTCACCAATTAAAGTGCCATAATTACGACGTACATAGTTAATGATTGCTTCATCAAATCGATCACCACCAATACGAACTGAGGCAGAATACACAATGCCATTTAAAGAAATAATAGCCACTTCAGTCGTTCCGCCACCAATATCCACCACCATTGACCCACGCGCTTCATGCACAGGCATACCTGCACCCATTGCCGCGGCCATTGGCTCTTCTAATAAAAACACTTCCCTTGCGCCTGCGCCAATCGCTGACTCACTAATTGCCCGACGTTCCACCTGGGTAGAACCACAAGGCACACAGACTACTACCCGTGGACTATGACGTAGAAAACGCTTCTTTTGCGCTTTTTGAAGAAAATGCTCTAACATGACTTTTGCTAGACGGAAATCAGCAATAACGCCATCTTTCATGGGTCGAATAGCATCAATATTACCGGGGGTACGTCCTAACATTAGCTTAGCTTCACTACCCACTGCTATCACATGTTTTTGCCCATTAGAACCAGGCTGTGTAGAAACAGCGACCACAGACGGCTGGTTAAGCACAATCCGCTTTTCATCCTCACTATAAATCAAAGTATTCGCTGTCCCCAAATCCACCGAGTAATTGGGTGATCTACTACTATTAGAAATATACCCACGTAATCTTCTTAACATCGCCTGCATTAACCTCTCTCTGTACATATAAATACGGATAACAAATTCTAATAGATAAAGGGGAGTGAAGCTAGTTGATTTGTAAGATGATACTATTTTTAAAGATAATTTATACGGTAGGGTTTTATGTAGGCTTTCAGGTTATATCAGGATAAATTTATTGTTCACTTATCCACTACTTCTCTCTCTTCTTATAGATTTTCAATAAAAAGACGACTCCTCAATCGAAGTCGCTCTCAAAACATGCAATCCTTTTATATTATTGAGTTAAGCACTTCCAACCGCTACACACTCTTCACAGATTCTCCTGTTTTTTCACTATAATTATTAGCGTAGCGTTGTCTTGAAGCTCCCTCAATCGCTTTCACAGCAATATCTTGTACCTGTAAACTTGCCTGATCGGTTTTATCGGCTAACTGCTTCGCTTGCGTCTCTAAATGAACGACTTTTGCTTCTAATGTGGCAATCATTTGCTGATATAACTTGCGCTCCCCTTCTATTTCTTTTTGAGCCAGCTTGCTCTCATAGTCATATTGAAATTTTAAACGCTCTGTCACGGATTGATCTGTTTCTTGAATAGCACGCTGCAATTCGAGAGGAAATGCTTCCGCTCTTTCTTTCAGTTTATTAAATTCTTGTTCTTGACCCACAATTTTTTCTTCACGTTCTTTAAATTCTTTTTCCAAAGAAACACGCTTCATCGCCAATTCTTTTTCAAGCGATTGTTTTTCAGTCAAGTATTGGTCTTGCTCTTTTTGTCTTAATAAATCACGTTGATAATGATATTCCTCTTCTTCACGCTGACGCGCTTTTTTGATTTGGTTTTCTTGATCTTTTTTTGCCAATTCAAATTCATCTTGTTCTTTTTTCCAAAGCACGCGTTTTAACGTGATCTCTTGATCGAATGTTTGTTGACGTTCTTTCATGTCTTGTTCAAACGAAAATGTCTTTTCTTTTTGTGCCAGAAGCAAAGCCGCAAGTGTATCAGAATTAATTTTTATTTCGTGGATATCCGACAAATCTTTCGTTTGAATCTCGATGGCCTGTTGCAGCATAAACAATTTTTTATGGCTGGATAATAATTTCTCCTCGATGTCTTCAAGGGACTTAACCAGAGAAAGCTTTAATTCCGCGAGGTTTTTAACAATATCCTGTGCTGTTTGTTTAGATGCCGTTTCTATAATATCTTTTTTTTCTTCCACCATTTTTTGTTCTTGCTTGCTTATTTTTTTGCTTTCTTTCAGTCGCTGTAGAACTTCATGATAGGCATCGAGTATTTCATTTTTAGTATTCTTTGTGCTGATTTCATCTGTCATGATTCTATCCTCATTTTTATTAGGGTACGCTATTCTATCTCATTCAAAAATATTTTCAATTTTGTTTGCTATTATTTTTTCGATAACATTCACTGCTAGAGTTTCTTAAAAAAGGATAACGAATTCTAATAGATAAAGCAGGATGAAACTAGTCGATTCGTAAGATGATCCTATTTTTAGGGCGGGATAATCAAAAATATAACTACTATAAAAATGGGGTCAGGACCTGACCCCGTTTTTCATTTAATTTTTACACCTCTTTTTTATATTGATTGATGATAGTCTTTGCAGTACGTCCTGTATGCCCTGCATCTTCTACAACATGATCTATAGGACGTCCACGTTTATTGACGTCATCTGAAATACCTGTGTGGCGTATCCACGCTATCGTTGCCTGTCTCAAGGCATTGGCTTCCTTGGATAATTTATTTTTTCGTAATTGTATAGCAGCCTTATCAAAACACTGTTGAACTAAGCGCTGCAACTCCCACAGTTTAACAATAGCGCCTTTACCTCGTCCTTTTACTAGTAAAGGCATAGCATCTGTTGGCGAGGGCAAAGGTGTTAAACATCTGCTAAGTCGATAACGCTTCAAAGCGTTTAGCATATCATCACTCACAGCCACTGCCCGCAGTCTGCCGTTATTGTGCACCTTAAACCACCAACTTTGGTTACTATCTTCATAAAAATGATTCATTTTAGGTGTCCAGCTACTAGACGCAACCAGTTCAGAAGGCTGGGGATACAACAGATAAAGAATAGCAATAATAAATAATGTTTTTTCATGGCGATCAGGATCATTCATAGCGAATTGTTTTGCAGCGTTAACGCAATATTGCCATTGAATTTTCGTCAGCCGTTTTACAGTTTTTTGTGGTAATTGTTGCTTCAATACACGCAAGCTTGTTTGCCAGACAAGTCTTGCAGGGTTAGCAAGCACTTTTTTTTCAATCATCAAAAAAGTATAAACCTCATTTAGCGTTGTAAAAATTTTTGTAATTTCTTGTTGCGAAAGTCGATGCGTATATTGATTTGTCTTTGTCTCTTGTTTATAGTGTTGTTTGATTCTAATTCCAAAAAACGGTCGCCAATCTGGATTAGCTCGCAGAATTCTTCCTTTTTTAATAAAACGCAGATTTTGCTTAATGCTTATCCAAGAAGCAGGTAGAGCACGCCGAAATTCAATATATTTTTGAATATCTTGATCAGTAAAATAGAGGACGGATTTTTTAATAATTAACCATGACCACAACAATAAACGCTCTATTTCACGAGAATGTAAAGTAAGTGTTGCTTTGTTATCATATTTTTTTAAAAAACTAAGTGCCTCTTCAAGATCATAACTTGTAAATTCTGGAAGAGTTATTTTGATAGCGGGGACGTTAAATAAATTTGCTAAGTTAAAAATAGGAAAAGGGTTGGGAGAATGCTTCATATCTAAGATCCCTCAATAAGATTTTTATTTTTAGCAGATTGATATCTCTTTTTCATCTGGCTATCGCTATACCGATAGGTTGAAAGAACACATAAATTTCCTCCTGCTTTCTTCCGAACTTGGGCCTGGGAATGGGGTCAGGCCTGCACAGTTGCACATTTACATCTCTCCCACAAATGATATTAGCACTATTCATCTGTGTCATTAATTGGTAAAATTTTCTTCCTTCATTATACAAAAACCACAACAATCATCGCTGTTTTCGTTTCAACGCATTCTCTTACTCACTCATTTCAAACACTTTAAACAGGAACAACCAATGGCTAGAAAATCAAGAGTACACTATCCAGGCGCATATTATCATGTCATGTTACGAGGAAATGGCGGCATGCAGATTTTTCATGATCAAGATGATCACAAAAAGCTTCTTGATTTACTCCAAGAAACAATCATCCGTTTTGAATATCGTATTCATGCTTTCTGTCTTATGACCAATCATGTGCATTTTGCAATACAAGTCAGAAATGTCTCTTTATCAAAAATCATACAAAATATCAGCTTTCGTTACACACAGTATTTTAACAAAAAAACAAAGAGAATCGGTCATCTATTTCAGGGACGTTATAAGGCGCTGATAGTGGATGCAGATAATTATTTGTTGCAGTTAATTCGTTATATTCACTTAAATCCTCTGCGTGCAAACATGGTGGTCAATATTCTTGATTATCCCTGGAGTAGCCACCTTGCGTACTTAGGGCAATCGAAAATCCACTGGCTTACAACTCAGTTTGTTTTTGATTTGCTTACAAATAATAAGAACCAGGAAACAGTCACCGCTTATCAGGAATTTATGTCGGATCAACCACGTGATTCAGTTAACTTTTCTCTGTCTATGCAAAAAAGTTTCCCTGCTATTTGTGACGATGTATTTATGAAAAAACTAATACAACTGCAAAAAATAGATGAACGCATCATTAAAGTTACGCTAAGAGAATTAGTCAAATTAATTTGTGAATATTATGCAGTTAAAGAGTCAGATCTGTATATGCATTCCCAGAACCGACTATTCTCAAAAATAAGACTTATGATCGCCAGGCTTGTCGTCCAATTAAAAGTAGCTAATCTGACGGATATAGCAACTTACTTTAATCGTGATATGTCTACATTTTCACGAGGTTTGAGCAGAATGCCGATATCTGATGATGGAGAATTCGATGCTATTAGATATTATATTGAAAGTACAATTGTGCAGGCCTGACCCCGTTTTTTAAAAAAAGGCAGCCTGTAAGCCGCCTTTTGTGTGAGAAGTGAATTAATATTATTAAAACACTTATGTCTTTTTAAACGCTTGCCCAGCAACTGCTGCCGGGTTTGCTGCATCGACTGGCGCTTTTGGTTTTTTACTCCCAAATAATCCACTAAGAATGCCTTTCTTGGGTGGAACAGGTGCAAGTGCAGCTGGTTTTTGCGGCGCTGCTACTGGAGAACCCGCAGGTTGTGCAACCTTGGGTGGCAACTGAGGCGCTGCTGCTTTAGGTTGCAAAGAAAGACCTGCAAATTGATTTTGCATCGGCATTTCTTTTTCATCCAATTCACCTTTTTTAGGGCGTCTCTCGGGTGAAACATCGCCTGAACTTCTATCAGAAGAAGGAGAGGCAGAGGCAGATGCTGCTGCCATCTGATCCGAATCACTACCTGCTCGTGGTGGTGTACTACTACTTGCCTGCATAGAACTAACAGGGCTGGGTGGCGTTCCCATTGAATGATCAGGTGATTCAGCTTGTAATTGCTCTGCCAACGCACTCACATTGTTTTTCATTTTAAGACATGCGCCATCAAGCCTTTGTTGCGTTGTGTGTGCTTTTTCAAAGCCTTCCTCAACTCGTTTAAAGCGTATCATACCCGATTCATATCGTTTTGTTTGAGTTGTATAAGGACTACGATCTTCTGGTAATTGATCTAACCACGCTTTCATTTGAGTTAATGTGTCTTTCCATGTAGCCATTTTATCGACATATTGCTGCTCGAGTGCATTCTCCTCCACACGCGCTTTTTCAATAGCGTCTAACGTCTCTTTCAAAGCCGCGAGCTTTGTTTTCTTTAAGACCTGCTCTTCTAATCCTTGATACTCTTGAATATCTTTTTTAATAGCGCTGACTAACAGCAACCGTGGTTTCAATTGCTCAGTATAGTGAGTGACACACTGATCCGCATCTCTAAACTGCGCAGATTCTTGTTCTGATAACGGTTTGAATCGTTTTATCGTTGCAAGTTCGGCCTCCTCTTTTGCCAGCCTCGCTTCCGATTGCTTTAGCTTTTCTGTTTCTTGGGCCAGTTCAGCTTTTTCTTTTGCTAGCCCTGCTTTTTCTTTTGCTAGCCCTGCTTTTTCTTCTGCTAGCTCAGCTTCCTCTTTTGCCAATACTCTTTCTTGTACTTCCCTAATTCCTTTCATGAATTCCTCTGCTGCATCCGTGCGTGGGCGATAATTATGACGTAATGCCATCACACATACCTCTCTCGTTATTGTTAATAGGAATCAAACGGAAGGAATTGTACTCTATTAGGCAAATTGATTACATCCGAAATAGCGTTTTTCTCACAAAGTTTTTTATCGATGAGGCCGTGGTGATGGGGAGGTCTCATTATTCTCTTCTCCAGGCTTTTGTTTATTTTCTTTTTTATTTTCTTTTTTATTTTCTTGCTTTGCTTCTTTCTCCACTGCTACTGCTGCTTTCACTGTTTCTATCATCTTGTCAACGACACGAGGCGCCTCTGCGGGTGGGGTCGATGTGACCTCGACCCTTTCTTCATCGAATTCATCTAATATATCATTCAATTTATCAACTTTATCCGTTCTAACTGCTTCACTGTTTTCAACAAGACTGTAGTCTTCTACATCAACATTTTCTTCCGTTTCATTTTCTTTTACTTTTTCTCCAGAAACATTTTCGGCTTTTTCATCTTTTTCTTCGCGGACAACGCGAGTGTCGAATTTTTCTGTCTCTGTTTCTAGCTTTTCTTTCTCTGTTTCTAGTTTTTGTGTTTGTGTTGCCACTTTTTCTGTTTTCACACCTTCCAATTTTTGTCTTGCCTCCTTAGCCTTTAGGTAACTCTTTATTTGTTTCATTTCAGCCATCATATTACGGTCTACAGCAACTGCATGGTCACGAGTAGCTTCAGGGGAATGATGTTGGCGGAGAGATTGTAAAACAATTCTTAGTCTTTCTGCCATGAAATCATCTTCGCTTATTTCATTTGTAAAATACTTCTCATGTAAATTTTTATAATCATCCAACATGAAAATAGCTTTATGTCCAACGTCAACTTCTCTACCATCCAGGACGATTTTAGAGACAACCGTACTATTTTCCAATTCTTCAAACAATTCCCTAAACGCAGCCAATGCGATGGCGAGTAATTTTTTTCTCTCGTCCTCTTCTGTTTCTTTTCTCTGTCTTTCTAAGAATTGTTGGTATTCTATTTCTAATTTAATCCGTTGTTGGATCATTTGTGCTACTTCGGCTGCAATTTGTTGGAATTTCCTGTGCGTGGCTTCTTGGATTTCTGTGTGCAGTTCATTCTCTTTTTTTTGATGTTCTTCTTTCGCGAGGAGTTGATCTTGTGCTTGAAATTCTCTGAGAAGCTGTAGTAGCAAGAGTCCTTGTTCAATAGAAGCAAGTTCGCCATTTTTTGGAAGTGCAATATATTCCTCAAGGGATTTCTTCACTAGCGCATATAATTCTTTTCCTTGTTTGGATGTCGGTTCAGTTAATTTAAACTTTCTTAATTCAGCTAATGATTCTTCGATGACCTTAAGATTGACGGGATGGCTATCGTATTCATGTTGCACGTGATGATAGATTTGTTTTAATATGTCGTGAATTTCCTTTTTCTTCATATCGGCCACCTCTCCTAATCATTTCTGTCAGGAACATAGCGTTATAAAAGTCATAACTTGAGTATAGACAGCACCATGGATTTGTGTGGGAAAGACAAAGATATAATTTCTATCTATAATTCTTATTTTTTCAAAGGCTTAGAGAATTACTTTTTTGACATAATTTATAAAAATTGTAGGTTACTTAGCAAGAAGCTGAAAATTAATGGTATTTCTTGTTAGGGTTTCTACTCTATTGATTTCTAATAGAGGGGGTTGTAACGCGCCTTCAGCGCTTGGGCAGGGAGCGGGCGGTGTAAAAAACACGCCTTCGCCTAGGCTAAGCCGCTTCGCGGCTGTTAGGCTTTTAGCCTACTGAACCAAAAGTATTTTTATTTTTAAAAAAGCATTTTTCTATTCTGAATGTTGCACTTCAACAATCTCCCTTGGATTTATTTAGATAAAACCTAGTAAAAACCATCCAACCCACATTATAATAACTCCCCTAACTGGAGCTCCATACCATGACCCTCACCGCAGACGATATAAAGAAGATCGCGCATCTTGCGCGGCTCAATTTAGTAGAAGAAGATGTGACTTTTTATACTGAACAACTTTCTACTATTTTTAATTTTGTAGAGCAAATCAATCAAGTGGACACTGGGTCTATTGAACCACTGACTCATTCACATCATTTGAGCCAGCGTCTACGTCCTGATGTGGTCACTGAACACAATCAACGCGCTGCGTTTCAAGCCATCGCCCCGCAGGTAGAAGCGGGTTTGTATCTTGTGCCTCAAGTGATTGAAGGTGGAGAATAGGATTTTATGATGCACACTAAAAGTATTACTCAATTAAGCGAAGCGTTACATACGAAAAAAATATCCAGCACTGAATTAACGCAGTTTTTTCTAGAACGTATCAAACAATATGATAAAGCACTCAATAGTTTTATTACTGTCACTGAAGAACATGCTTTAAAAGCTGCTAAAGCGGCAGATGCTCAATTGGCCAAAGGTACGGCGGGTCGATTAACGGGCATCCCTATCGCTCAAAAAGATATTTTTTGCACGCAGGGCATTAAAACCACGTGCGGTTCAAAAATGTTGGATAATTTTATTTCTCCTTATGATGCAACGGTTGTAAAACGCTTTGATGATGCGGGTATGGTCATGCTTGGTAAAACCAATATGGATGAATTTGCGATGGGTTCATCGAATGAAAATAGTTATTATGGCCCTGTTAAAAACCCTTGGAATATTGAGTATGTACCGGGTGGTTCTTCGGGGGGTTCAGCCGCGGCTGTTGCCGCCGCTCTAGCACCTGCCGCAACGGGTACAGATACAGGTGGTTCTATTCGGCAACCTGCTGCACTCTGTGGGATTTCGGGTATCAAACCGACTTATGGTAGAGTGTCGCGTTATGGGATGATTGCGTTTGCATCAAGCTTAGATCAAGGCGGTCTTTTTGCAAGAAGTGCAGAAGATTTGGCACTACTTTTAAATACTATGGCAGGTTTTGATGAAAATGACTCAACCAGTATCAATGAACCTGTGCCGGATTATACGGCTACATTAAATAATTCATTGAAGGGTTTGCGCATTGGTTTACCTAAAGAATTTTTTAATGACGGGTTAGATAAAGATATCGCCAATGCTATTCAATTGGCTATTAAAGAGTATGAAAAACTGGGCGCGACTATCCATGATATTAGTTTGCCTAACAGCGCTTTAGCGATTCCTGCTTATTATGTCATTGCACCTGCGGAATGTTCTTCTAATTTAGCGCGTTTTGATGGTGTTCGTTATGGTTACCGATGCAAAGATCCTAAAGATTTAGAAGATCTTTATAAACGCTCGCGCAGTGAAGGGTTTGGCAAAGAAGTCACACGTCGTATTATGATGGGTACTTATGCGTTATCTGCAGGGTATTATGATGCGTATTATCTTAAAGCTCAAAAAATTCGCGCGTTAATTCAGCAGGATTTTAACGCGGCCTTTCAGGAAATAGATATTATTTTAGGACCTACTACTCCCTCACCTGCTTTCAAACTTTTTGAAAAAACCAATGATCCTATTAGTATGTACTTATCAGATATTTATACGATTGCTGTCAATTTGGCAGGATTACCTGGTCTTTCTATTCCTGCTGGATTTACCCAGGGCTTACCAATCGGGCTACAGCTCATTGGCAATTCTTTCACGGAAGCGCAATTATTAAATGCCGCGCATTGCTATCAACAAGCGACTGATTGGCATATCAAAACACCTGAGGGTTTTTAATTATGAATAGTAATATGGAATGGGAAGTGGTCATTGGTTTAGAAGTCCATGCGCAACTGTCCACGAAAAGTAAACTTTTTTCAGGCGCCTCCACTGCATTCGGCGCAGAACCCAATACACAAGCGTGTGCCATTGATTTAGGTTTTCCAGGCGTACTGCCTGTGCTGAATGCAGAGGTTGTCACCATGGCAATCAAATTAGGATTAGGCATTAACGCTGATATCAACAAACGCTCTGTATTCGCGCGTAAAAATTATTTTTATCCTGATTTACCGAAAGGTTATCAAATTAGTCAACATCATTTACCCGTTGTCAAAAAAGGGTATTTAAACATTTTATTAGAAGACGGCAGTACGAAGCGCATTAATATCACGCGTGCACATTTAGAAGAAGATGCAGGAAAATCATTGCATGAAGATTTTAACGGATTATCAGGTATTGATTTAAATCGTGCAGGCACGCCATTATTAGAAATTGTCTCTGAACCTGATATGCGTTCAGCGAAAGAAGCGGTTGCGTATTTAAAAACATTACATTCTCTCGTGCGTTATTTAGATATTTGCGATGGCAATATGCAGGAAGGTTCTTTCCGTTGTGATGCCAATGTGTCTATTCGCCGAAAAAATGAGACAAACCTCGGTACTCGCGCTGAATTAAAAAATATTAATTCATTTCGCTATGTGGAACGCGCTATTAATTGTGAAGTGGAACGACAGATTACCTTAATAGAAAATGGCGAATCAATAAAACAAGAAACGCGTCTTTATGATCCGGACAAAAACGAAACCCGTGCAATGCGTAGTAAAGAAGAAGCCAACGATTACCGTTATTTTCCTGACCCTGATTTACTGCCATTAGTCATTACTGAAGAACAAATTACTCAAATACGTAACCTGCTACCTGAATTACCCCAACAAAAACATCAGCGCTTTGTAGAGCAATATGGGTTAAGCGCCTATGATGCCACTGTTTTGGTAAGCTCACGCGCCATGGCGGATTATTTTGAAGAAGCGGTGACTGCATCAGGCAATCACGCTAAATTGACAGCTAATTGGGTCACAGGTGAATTAGCCGGTGCTTTAAATAAACTTAATAAAGATATTTCTGAAAGCCCTGTGAGTGCTGCTCTGCTGGGTCAACTCGTATTACGCATTGCAGATAACACCATTTCTGGAAAAATTGCCAAAACTGTTTTTGAAAGCTTATGGAACCAGGAAGGCGATGTTGATTTCATTATTGACAAACAAGGTTTGAAACAAGTCACTGATAGTTCTGCTATCGAAGCATTAATCAAAAAAATTATGGCTGATCATCCAGAACAAGTTGCTGACTATCGTAGCGGTAAAGATAAATTATTTGGCTTTTTTGTAGGACAAGCCATGAAAGAATCAGGCGGTAAAATGAATCCCCAACAATTAAATGAATTGCTACGAAAAAAACTCGCTGAAAATTAATTTTTGATGATAGACAATGCGTTGTTAACAACTGTATACTTGCGAAATGGTGATAATGTATTGCCATACACACACTGAAATGACTTTTTTATAATCAGGAGTACCACAATGAAAAATACAATAGCGATTTGTTTAGGCTTAGCACTTTCTTTAAATACCGCAATGGTTTTCGCAGATTCAGAGTCTGCTGGAAAATCTATGAAAATTGAGGCAGGTGACTCTGATTATTTCAGCCTTTCCTCTGCGAAAGACTATCAACAACATTATAGTCTTGCCTGTACTCTTAGCACGGCAGCGCCCAAAATGCAGATCAGAGTAAAACAACAATATGGTTCATTTGGATATGCCCTGATAACAGATGAAAACGGAAAGGGTATTAGCGGTCAAAGCGGATTGTTCACTGGTAAGATCGATGCCTCAAAAGCAACCATCGTTATTCATGATATTGTATATTATGGCGATGATTATGGCTTTTTTACTTCGTCACCCTTTCGCAAAGATAAAGTAATGTTTTTTAATGATGGACAAAAAGCCCAGGGTTATGACGTCATTACTGTCAACTGTGAACCGCTCAGCGAGACTAACTAACCATTAGAGTGATGTAGGGTGGGTACGCTGTTTTTACCTACCCTGCAACTTTTTCATACTTGTATGACTGAAACCTTAGCACTTTCCACTATCCGCGATTTTCTACGTTGGGCTATTAGCTGTTTTAACGAAGCAGGTCTATTTTATGGCCATGGCACTGACAATGCCTGGGATGAAGCGCTGGCCTTAATCTTACCTACCCTGCACTTACCGCATGACATTGATCCTACTATGCTGGATGCAAGGTTAACAACACTCGAATGCGAAAAATTATCCGCACTGATTCAACAACGTGTGGCCGAACGTATTCCCGTGCCTTATTTAACTCATGTTGCCTGGTTCGCCCATCTATCTTTTTACGTTGACGAAAGAGTCCTTATTCCGCGCTCCCCTATTGCAGAGTTGATTGAAAACCAATTTGAACCTTGGATAAAAGCCGATAATGTACACACTATTTTAGATGTATGCACAGGCAGCGGCTGCATCGCCATTGCCTGCGCAAAAGCATTCCCCGATAGCCACGTTGATGCAACTGATATTTCTCCAGATGCATTGGCTGTTGCAAAAATAAATATATTACGGCATGAAGTCACCCATCAAGTGACGCTCTATCAATCCGATATTTTTAGGGATGTCCCACAAAAAAAATACGATATTATTGTCAGCAACCCACCGTACGTCGATGCCAACGACATGGCAGCGCTGCCTGCTGAATATAAACACGAACCCGCATTAGGATTAGCAGCAGGAAAAGACGGGCTGTCTATTGCATTCACTCTATTAAAAAATGCCCCACAGTATTTAAACCCCAACGGTATCTTAATTGTTGAAGTGGGTAATAGCGAAGAAGCACTCATCAACCAATTTCCTGACATTCCGTTTACATGGCTCGAATTCCAACACGGCGATGGCGGTGTGTTTTTATTAACTGCAAAACAATTAAGGAGTTCTCAACTTCTGTTAGTAAAATAATGGATTATGACAAAAAAATTGTGGTAATATCAAAAAAAATAAAATAACAACCGGTGTTCCTAATTAAAGTTAACTATGAGGAGAGTTACTTTTATGCCAATATCCTATTTTTTACGCGAAAGAGCTTTTGCCCCAGCCTTATTACCCCCCATCCATCCTAATTGGTTCCAAGAATTATATGGAGAGGAAGCGCCCGAATACGGCTCTACCCTCTCAAAAGGAACCGTAAGCACGCTTGATGACTTTACTCTCGAAGAAAAAGAGGTTCTTGCAAAGCTCAATCGTCAATTTAATTTGCTGATTGAAATCATAAGATCTGAATGTATTAGATTAAGAATTAATGACGATTTGGACGGGGTTCTGGATGATTTCGCTCCAGAAGAAAAAATCGATTTATTGAACAATTTAAATAATTTTTCTAGTCGTTATTCCAATAGAATATTTTATGCAAACGAAGGACCTCTATTTTACTCTCAAGTTAAGCAAGATATAGAAATCATTGCATTCAATTTACTGCACAACTCACTCTTACATGATGTTGAAAAAAAACGCACTCTCCAATACTTACTGCAACAAATAATATATTGTGCTGGAGGGGTCTTAGGACATTTAGACACTGCCAAGATGAATTTATCCCGCAGTGAAACGCTGGATGCTTGGCTCGCCAAATTCAGGTTAACTCTTATTCAACAATTAGCAAGCGACTATGTCAGGCAAAATAGGGCTCATGCAGGTTATGAAATTCATATTGGAATTCTCTTTTTAAAATATGCCACGGCACAAGGCTGGAACCCTTATGGCTTTGAAGTTCGATCTAA
The DNA here is from genome assembly GCA_041690995.1 of Gammaproteobacteria bacterium. GTDB lineage: Bacteria > Pseudomonadota > Gammaproteobacteria > DSM-16500 > DSM-16500 > UBA4722. Next base: position 28,868 of record JBEPVM010000011.1, read on the forward strand.
GATCGAGGACCCATTCGAGCGTATGGTCAGCCTCCTCCCATACGAGTGGGAAGCCTTTAAAGAAGATTTTTCAACTCGTTATAATCCATCTGTTATTATGGAAGAACTGGCGACTCATTTACATTACCACCTCAGAGAAAGATTACAAAAAAAAGATTCTCCTTATGCGCAAGAAGAAGATCATAAAACTATTATTAGCTTACCCAAATTGCCAGATTTTAAAAAATTTTTCGAAGACCTCCCTCTCGTTACAGACCCTGCTAGCAGTCTTTATGATATGTTTTCTCCTGAGCCGCTAGGTGAATCATCTCTTTTTTTTAAACTCGGTGATGAATGTTTATATCTAAAATCCATCCCTGAACTCAAGCGATCAATGATGGAAATTTTCATCAAGACAAATATAAATTTTTTTGAAATCTATCACGATGAGTATTATACTTTAGTGCCTCATTCGCCTGATCTTTGTTATCAACATAATTTAGAAAAACCCCCTCTTGAAACTAGCTTAAAAGCATTCGCATTTCTAAAAGAACATAGAGTTAAACTAACTCATGCATTATTCAGCCTGTTTTATGAAAATAATGTGAGAGATTTCTCTGATTGCACTCTACATGACGTAGATTTTTCTAAATGTGACATTCAGGCCTTAAATTTAAAAAGAAGTAGGCTTTATTTTCAGAAAGAAATTACACCCGATCAATTTATATCTTTGTTTAAATGCGGCGCAATAATAACATTCTTCACTGCTACTCTACTAGGGCATATCGAGTTTGTGGCATTACTTCAAGAAACCATAGGAAACTCCCCAGAAGATAAAGGAATTTTACTCACGTATGGAGTGCTCATTAATTCCCCCGAATTTATTAGTCGCTTGTTAGCTATAGGAGCTGATGCAACTCTAAACAATTTTTCTTCAGAAGAAACAGCAATCATGCAAGCTTTACGATTTCGCCAATGGGAATGCGTAAAGGTATTATCTAGGGTTAAAACACCAAAAGATCCTTTCGTCTTGGTAAGCGCTGCTGAAAAAGGACAATGGGATATCGTAGAAATATTACTAGAAACTGGAACAGACCCAAATCTCTCGACAGACCCTGAGGAGGAAACAGCTTTGCATTTTGCAGTGCATAACAACAAGGCATGCCTGGTAGAAAAATTATTAGCAGCAGGAGCTGATCCGAGCTTAAAAACCTATACGCAAGAGGAAACGGCACTAGATCAAGCTATCGCGCGTGAATATCACGAGTGCGTTCAATTACTACAAAATGCAGATATTAAAAAATTATCTCAGCTTATAAAAAAACCTCTCTTTCCACCTTCTATAAAAAATCCTCATCCTTTTTTCTTGTCATTTTATGAAAATCAATTTCCCCCTTCTATAAAAAATTCTTTTTTCCGGTTATGCGGTATTTTACGGAATGATTCTTTTACCTCCCCCCTCACTAAAAAGACCATAACCGATCATTTCATTTCTCTTTTAAAGGGGACTACTGAAAAAGACGAAGAAAAAGAATATGAAGAAAAAGAAGAAAACGAAACAATATTAGATCGCCTCTACCAGTCCAGAAAGTCTCTTAAAAGCAAGCTAACAGGAAAACCTCCTCTGTCTAATGAATTAACGACTGCTATCACCGATCTCTTTGAAAGCATTTTCCCTGAAGGTCGCCTATGGAGAATGAATCATCTCCCGCCTATCAGAGAAACTGTCCCAGAGTCCCCTTTCAACCCTCTCCGGTAACCACTTGCTTTACCCGCTATAGAGCGTAAAGTTTATTTTCCCTCTATAACGGGTAAAAAAGTAAAAATCCGTCTATTTATAGCTCTACAGCCATAACTATATCTTATGGCTGTAGAGCTATATCTTGATCTTATGGCTCTACAGCTATATAATATAAAATAATTATTTAGGATAGGAGTTCAGATGGATCAAATAGTCTACTCACCAAAATCTCTTGGCAGTGCCCTGAAACGACAACGTACAGCAAAAAAACTTAGCCAAAAGGAAGCAGGTGATGCATTTAAGGTTGACCAAACTACTGTATCAAGTATAGAACAAGGCGCACCTGGCACACGGCTTGAGACTTTATTTCGTATGCTAGCCGCCCTTGATCTTACACTGGTTATTAGACCTAAAAAAGAAACCAATACCAAAGGAGACAATTGGTAAATGCCGCGAAAAAAAAAATACCAAGATCTTTATGTTTATATGAATGGAATTTCTGTAGGTACACTAGTTCGCGAATCGACAGGGCAACTCATATTTACATACGACCATAGCTGGTTAAATTTAAAAAATAATCGCCCTATTAGTTTATCCATGCCACTCACAGAAATACCTTATAAAGGGCATATAGTTGATTGTTATTTCGAGAATTTATTACCTGATAACGAACTCATTCGTGAACGCATTCAAGCGCGTTTCAATGCACCTTCAAAAAAATGTTTTGATTTACTTTCATTCATCGGAGGAGATTGCGTTGGCGCATTACAATTACTCACACGATCTACTCCAACAAATATCAAAAAAATCCAAGCAGCCCCAATAGAAGAGGATGTCATTGCAAGACTTTTAAAACATTACAAAACAGCACCTTTAGGCATGGCTAAAGAATTTGACTTTCGTATTTCTATTGCTGGCGCTCAAGAGAAAACTGCCCTGTTATGGCATCAAGGAAAATGGTGGTTACCATTTGGTACAACACCCACAAGTCATATTATCAAACTACCTATAGGCAATATAACACATTCAGGCATTGACCTGTCTGAAAGCGTTGAAAATGAATGGCTGTGTCTGCAAATTTTATCTGCTTTTGGCTTACCTGTTAATCAAGCAAAAATAGTCCAATTTAATGATGTTAAAACATTAGTAGTAGAACGATTTGATAGACGTTGGGCAGATCATAACCGTTGGTTAATGCGCTTACCACAAGAAGATTTATGTCAAGCCTTAGGTAAACCACCTGGATTAAAATATGAATCAGATGGTGGCCCTGGCATGCAAGATATCATGAATATTTTAGTGGGCTCACAAGAAGCCAGCAACGACCGTAAAAAATTCATGAAATCCGTATTTTTATTCTGGGTACTAGGCGCCATTGATGGCCATGCGAAAAATTTTAGTCTTCGGATTGAACCACAAAGCCGTTATCAACTCACTCCTTTATATGACGTGATTTCAGCTTATCCTCTAGCAGCTAAACGACAGATAGAATGGCAAGCATTAAAAATGGCTATGTCGCTAAAAGGGAAAAATCGCCATTATTTATGGAACACTATTCAGCCACGCCATTGGTTTTCTATGGCTGAAAAATGCCAATTCTCACCAACCATTATGCAAGAAATGATGAATGATGTGTTTGATACCCTGGAAGATATTATCAACCAGGTCGCACAAACATTACCCCCTCACTTTCCCTCTCATATTTGCGAATCAATATTCTTAGGTATGCGTCAAATTAAAAACCGCAGCACAAATTCAATCACTGGCAAATCAAGCTAATTTTAAAATTGCATTCATCTCATTATCTATTCATAATAGGAACCCACAGCAGTTACAGTCGAAATAACTTATGAAGACTCTATTTAACAAGTAAGCCCAAAAAATTTTTTCTGAGCGCAATTCCACTCTTCCTGGTGATCTTTATTGATAGCATGGGGCTTGGATTGGTTTTCCCTATTTTAAATGCCCTGGTAATTGATCCTCACGCCCATTTCATTGCAGATAATTTCAGCGCCAGTGAGCGTAATCTTCTGTATGGATTAGCCATCAGTATTTTCATGTTTTGCTGGTTTATTGGCACGGCAATCCTGGGCGATTTGTCTGACCAAATAGGCAGAAAAAAAGCACTCATGATTTGTTTATTTGGGGCATGCGGTGGTTATCTATTTTCAGCGCTCGCCGTTATATTTAACAGCTACACTCTACTACTCATCGGACGAATTATTGCTGGATTTACAGCCGGCAGTCAATCCATCGCACAAGCAGCTATTGTTGACATCAGTGAACATGAACATAAAGCCAGAAATTTAGGCTTAATGCTATTTTTCTCTTCTTTAGGTTTCGCACTCGGACCTGCCATCGGGGGGATATTATCTACATCGAGTGTTGTACATGGGTTTAATTATGCTGTGCCTTTTTATTTTGCAGCGATCATTTCATTATTAAATGCCAGGCTATTACAGCTTTTATTCAATGAAACTTTTTTACGTACCACAAAACTACAACTTAAACTGCATCATGCATTCGAGATATTTATTGCAGCCTTTAAACATGAGAAAATCCGAGAGCTTTCTATTATCTTTTTTATCATCATTTTTGGATGGAGCGGCATTTACGGTTTTATCTCTATGTATTTATTAAAAATGTATCATTTCAGCGCCCTAAAAAATGGTTTTTATATGGGACTGATGGGTATTGGGTTTGGTATTGGAACAGGTTTTCTGGTTGATCCTCTTACAAAACGGTTTTCTCTCCAATCCTGCGTGATTAGCAATTGCATACTCGTGGCACTCAGCACAGCGCTCACGATTACAGCACCGTCTGAAATTTACGTTTGGTTTTATGTTGTGTGTATGGGTGCAACAATGGCAATCGCATACTCCGCTATTTTAACTTTATTTTCTAATCAAGTAGACGAACGATCACAAGGCTGGGTCATGGGCGTGACTGGCGCAATTATGGCATTTGCGTATGGCATCACTGGATTACTGCTGGGTGTATTAGCTAATTTTAGCTCGACTATACCGCTCATTATCGCTGTCTTTTTTTTATTACTTGCCGCTCTTTTAATGAAAAGTTTATTTTATTTGGAGAAAGCTGTCATCATACCCTCAGTCCATCACTAATGTCAGAAATATCAAAGCCTAACTCTTTTAATTTCCAATCCCTCCAACGAATTAAAATTAACAAGCGTTATTAAATTTTAATTAAACCTTAGGAAGTCAAATTTTTATTGACGAATCCCTTAGCTTCTAAATAGAAGCTGATAAAATTGTATTTTATTTTATAGAATTCCATTATAATGCAATGGTTATTTTGTTTTTTAATAATATAAAAAATAATTCATTTTCGTATAGGAGGTATCATCATGTCTCGTTATATTATTCCATTATCTTCACTTGTTATCGGCGCAATTCTAGGCGGATGTGTTCCTAGTCAAAAACAACCTACAATACAAGATGTCTCGAGAACAGTCATCTTTTCACAAGTGCCTTCAGCTAAAGAAGTAACACTGGTCCCAGTGGGTTATACGACATGTTACACTGTAAACGCGTCTTTTTACCGACATATGTGGATACCCGCACATCGCGTTTGCCAATATACCAACGCCACTGACCATACCAAAGCAGTATGGGTAGATGGTTATTGGATGTGTACACGTTACGATCTGGAAAAGAAAGGAAACGAATGTGGTTATTGGCTATGGAAAAAAGCCCATTGGTCATCTCGTTCCGTACTGTACTAATAACTCCATTTCGTAGGTGGATTAGACGCGTTTTTTGCATCGTAATCCACCATTCTAAAATAATGTAATTTAATTTGGTGGATTACGATGCAAAAAATGCGTCTAATCCACCCTACATTACTTACAGACTAGTGTATGCTGCGCTATTTTTATAAAATTTTCTCGCGAGATTGGCCAAATACAGACTTTGCCTGTTAGGGCGTGAACACTTACAGCGCATCAGTAAATGCTTGTTGACAGGTCATTCCTATTAAAATTTTTCAAGAACAATTTTAATAAGGGTGACCTATTACGATGTTTGAGTTCCTATAATTGTGTCATTCCCGCGAAGGCGGGAACCCATTCTGCCATGTAGCTAAATTGGCTAAATTAACCGTAATAGGTCACCCCTATAAAAACTTCTTGAAAAATTTTTAATAGGGTATATATT
>JBEPVM010000012.1:0-34557 GCA_041690995.1 Gammaproteobacteria bacterium
ATTTAATCGGCAACGTTAGTTGTCGCGATCGGCAAAGCTAATTGTCATTTAATATTGGGATGCGCTATCATCATCAGAAAGCGGCTCACTCCAGATGCTTATTTCAGGTCTTGAAGCGAGTATCCCCGAAATGCGCTATCACTTAACGAGAGATGTATCTTCTGAACCTGAATTAGATGAAGAAGATAGGATGAGTGATAATGAACCCGAAGATGTAGCTGCAAAACCTGCCGAAGAAGCAGACGAAGAAGCAGAGGAAGAATTAAGAGCAATAACAGCAGGCATGTCCAATCTTCGCGGACCGTTTAACAGCCCTGTCAAACGTCCAATCCCTCGGAAGAGCTTGTTCCCTGTTAATAATGCTCAAGCTCAACAGCCAGTGGAGTTAGCTAATACAGCAGTAAGTAGAGCACTCGGGCTGTAAAACTCTCTAAATATAGGGTGGTTTAGACGCGCTTTTTGCGTTGTAATTCACCCTATAGTCTAATAGATTTCTTAAGACAAATAAAAATCCAATGTTTTCTGTAATCCTGTTTTAAAATTCACGACAGGTTGCCAATCCAAGGCATCACGTGCTCGTTGAATGGCTGGCACACGCAATTGCACATCTTGATAACCCGCGCCATAATATTTCTCGGCATCCACTGTGACTAATTGCGTTTTGCTTGCGATAGCGGAATATTTCGGATAACTTTTCACGGAAGCGAGTAATGATTCAGCCAGCTCACGAATTGAAATATTTTCATGCGGATTCCCAATATTAAAAATTTTCTGATGCGCCGCGTTATTTTTATTTGTAAGTATTTTAAGTAATGCACTGATCCCATCATCTATATAAGTAAAACAACGCTGTTGTTCGCCCCCCCCGACCAGCATAATATTTTCTCCACGCAGGATATTCCCCAAAAACTGAGTCATCACACGAGAACCGCCCGGTTTAGGATTAAAAATATTATCCAGTTTTGGGCCGTACCAATTAAAAGGCCTAAACAAAGTATAAGCGAGATTGTCTTGTTTACCGTACGCATAAAGCACCCTATCTAATAATTGCTTAGAGGTTGAATAAATCCAACGTTCTTTATGAATAGGGCCTGTCACTAAATGAGAGGTTTCTTCATCAAATTCTTTATCAGGACACATCCCGTATACTTCGGAAGTCGATGGAAAGACAATGCGCTTTTTGAAGCGTACACATTGACGAATGATTTCTAAATTCGCTTCAAAATCTAATTCGAAGACACTTAAAGGATTTTGTACATACGTAGCAGGTGTGGCAATGGCAACTAAGGGTAATATAACATCAGATGTTTTGATATGAGAGGTGACCCAGTCTTTTTGTTCAAGGATACTTCCTAAAGAAAAATGAAATCGCTTATGCGATAAACAAGTCTCTAATTTATCTTGTGCTAAATCCATTGCAAACACAGACCAATCTGTTTGCGTTAAAATAGCCTCACTTAAATGACTACCGATAAAACCATTCGCGCCTAAAATTAATATATTCATTATTATTATTTCTCTATTTAAAAATACTGTACATGACATCTAAAACCCGATCATGCTGCGCATCTGTCATTGAAGGAAATAGTGGCAAACTCACAATACGGTCACCCGCGCTTTCCGCAAACGGAAAATCACCCCGATCAAAACCAAATTGTTCACGATAATAAGGGTATAAATGCACTGCGCGGAAATGCAATCCAGTACCAATATTTTTTTCTTTCATTTTTTGCATAAATTCATCCCGAGTCATTTCAGCCACCTGGTCATTCAGTAAAGGCGTATACAAATGCCAGGCATGACGATGCGAAAACGCAGGCGTCTTGGGTAAAGTCCATTGTGGCCAATCGGCAAGCGCCTCTTGATAGCGCTCGGCAAGTACCGTTCGACGTGCAATAAATCCTTCCAATTCCTGCAATTGATGCACACCTAAAGCCGCTTGAATGTCCATCATGTTATATTTCAAGCCAGGTAACACGATTTCATAATCTTGATGACCTGATTTACCATAGCGATTCCACGAATCACGATCAATCCCATGAAACCGCAATAATTTAATCTTTTGAGCAAGCTCAGCGTCACGCGTGGCGACACAGCCCCCTTCACCTGTCGTCATGTTTTTATTGGGATGAAAACTAAATACTTGCGTGTCACCAAAGCTGCCAATATATTTATCCTTATAAATAGACCCAATCGCATGCGCTGCATCTTCAATCACCCGAAGATTATGTTTCTCAGCTAATTGATATAAAACATCCATGTCGACTGGAAGCCCTGCAAAATGCACAGGCATTAATACACGAGTTTTTTCTGTGATGGCGTCCGCGAGCTGATCCAGATCCATATTCAACGTATCAGGATCAATATCCACCAAGACAGGTTTGCCGCCTGCTAAAACGATCATGTTTAATGTCGCCGCAAATGTTAAAGGGGTTGTAATCACTTCATCGCCTGGTTTTAAATCCAGAGCAAGCAGCGCTAAATGCAAACCCGCCGTTGCAGACGCCAAAGGCAATACATGAGGCGCAGATAAATAAGCGCAGAGATTTTCTGTAAATTGAGCAACGCGCGGTCCGGTAGTAATCCACCCCGATTCAAGACATGAAACAACCTCATTAATGGCAGCACGGCTAATAGAAGGTCGAGAAAACGGTAAAAATTCTTCACTCACGACTCACCCCCGACAAAATACTCCATAATATTAATATCAGAAAACACACCCAGGTAGATTTTAATGACTTAAAAATTAAATGTGATGATAATACCGCAAACCCCCATCCCATGCTACTAATCACAATGATTTAACTATACAATACCTGCCTTTCGTTTAACTTAAAGAGGTTTTACGTACTATGAGCATACTGGTTGGTAGAAAAGCACCTGATTTCACTGCATCGGCAGTCCTTGCGAATGGAGAAATAACAGATAAATTCCAATTAACAGAAGTGATTAAAGACCAATACTGCTGGCTGGTTTTTTATCCATTAGATTTTACTTTTGTTTGTCCTTCCGAATTAATTGCCCTCAATAATCGTATAAAAGAATTTGAAAAACGAGACACTCTCATTATTGGCGTTTCTATTGATTCACAGTTCGCGCATGACGCATGGCGCAAGAAACCTGTCAATCAAGGGGGCATTGGCCCTGTGAATTATCCACTTGTTGCTGACGTGAATCATCACATCTGTCAGATGTATGGTGTTGAACATCCGACAGCGCATGTTGCCTTACGCGGTTCATTCCTGATCGACCAGAAAGGCATTGTTCAGTCGCAAATCGTCAATAATTTACCTTTAGGTCGTAACACAGATGAAATGTTGCGTTTAATTGACGCATTGCAATTCCACGAAAAACACGGAGAAGTGTGTCCTGCGGGTTGGAATAAAGGCGATATTGGAATTAAACCTACCGAAAAAGGAATCGCTGATTTTCTGGCTGCCCGCGCAGAAGAGCTATAGTGCCAAAAAAAATAAAAATTAATTTTCTTTGCAATTTACTTTTTTTTTATTAGAATGCATCGGCAAAGTGGGTTAGATGAAATTATTTGCCAGTATGGAAATAACAGAAACTGTCCATTTTTTTATTATTTGATTAAATTTTGAAATAAAAATGATTAAAATACTTATTTTATTCGCATATGGTTTAAATTTTGCTTGCAATATTCTGTAGTTGTAGGTAATTTTGAAACTCGTCCGGATCAAAATTTCCATATATCAAGGAGATATAGAAGCATGAAATTAAAACTCGTTGTTGCATCAATGAGCGTGTTAGGAATGATTAGCTGCCCAGTTTTTGCAGCAACGCAATCTAATACTGCTAAACACAAACATCATCATAAAGTACATCAACAAAAAGCGACGGTAGTTCAAAGCTATAAAGGCCAAGAAGTGCGCTATAAAGGCGAAGAAACCTTAGTAGCTAATGATTGGTATAATCGTATTGCTGTTGATGGTGGTATTAACTTTGACACCAAGTGGGGCAACCGCCGCATGGGTTACGAAGGTGAAAACAATCAAAGAATCTCTTTGAATGATGTTCGTCTTAACGTGACCGCGCTTGTTAATGACTGGGTTAAAGCATTTGCTAGCTTCAGCTACGACAATGCAAGCCAAGTCTTACCTGGCGTTGGTACCCTGGCTGCAAACAAGCTCGCGTTAGGCGCGCCTAGCAAACCAGGCAAATACGACAATATCAAAGATTCTATTGGTGGCGTTAATATTGAACAAGCTTACATCAAAGTTGCCAATACTAGCCAAGTGCCAGCTTATTTGACATTGGGTAAACAATTTGTTGACTTTGGTAAATACAATTTACATCCGTTAGCTCAGCCTCTTACTCAAGTGATGTCAGAGACATTACGTAATGCTGCTACCATTGGGTTTACTACAGGTATGGTGAGTGCGCTAGATGTATTTGGATCGGCTTATGTATTTGATAGCCCATACAAACAACAATTAGCTGCAACAACTGCTTCGGGCGGTACAGTTCCTGTAGTCGTACCCGCGTTGACAGGTTCATCACAAGGCCATTCTACGCCAATTTATGGTGCGAGACTGGGTATCGGTCAAACGAATGATTCACTTTCATGGGATCTTTCTGCTGACTACATCTCCAACATGATCGGTGTGAACGGCGTTGCGTATGCTGTAGGCATATTCAATGGATCGAACCTCGGTGGAGCAGTTGGTAATAATGGTACAGCAACAGGCGGCACGTACGAAGGCAGAGTTGGCGGTTTTGCTCTTAACGGAGATATCAAAACAGGCCCATTCGATGTTGAACTTCGTTATGTCACAGCTTTACAAACATTCAACGTTTATGACTTATCGAAGAATGTTTACCCAACAGCAAGTCTCTCTACTAGACAGGGCGCTAAGCCTTCCGCTGCTGGTGTGAATGCTGGCTATGTGTTTAATGCTTGGGATAAAAACCAGAATGTTTACCTGGGTTACCAAGGAACACAGAACGCTGTTAACTTGTTATTACCAAAATCTCGTTGGGTCGCAGGCTATGGTATTGATGTGTTGAAAAATACCAATGTTGGCTTGGAACTCGACCATGATACTGATTACTCCGTATCTAATGGCGGTACAGGAAACAGCAATAATCAAATCGGGCTGCGCGTTGCAGTGAAATTTGGTTAATCTTACTGTAGAACCAAAAAGCCCGCTTATGCGGGCTTTTTTTTGTAATCATTCAGTATATAAATCAGCCAACGGTCATCCATGGGCAATCTGCGACAAAAAAACGCCTCGAAATGCTCGCATACTACGTGTATGCTGCGCTTTCTCGTTGTTTTTCGCCGCACCTTGCCTCATGGCTGACCGTTTCAGGTTTGTCGAGAGTGGCACAGTTGCTAAACTTACATCGCTTTTTTACTTATGCCATTGATTGACGATATAACAAAATAATGCGGCTGTTTTTTCTGCATCATAAATGGCTGAATGAGCCTGGTTAATATCAAAAGAAATACCTGCTGCGCGTAACGCTCTTGCTAAAACCGTTTCTCCTAAAGAAACGGCTGAGAGTGTTGCTGTATCTAAGCTTGTAAAAGAATGAAAAGGCGAGTGTAAATGGCAACGCTTCACAGAGGCTTGAATAAAAGCTAAATCAAACCATGCATTATGGCCAACTAAAACAGCTCGCTGACAACGTGATGCAATCAATAACTGGTTAATTTTTAAAAAAATATTATGCAATGCTTGTTGTTCTGGAATAGCAAAACGAAAAGGATGTGTTGGATCAATCCCTGTTAGGGCCAATGATTCAGGATCAAAATGTGCGCCCGCAAAAGGTTCTACATGATAAGCTTGGGTCTCTACAGGATAAAGTAATCCTTCTTTATTCATTGCGAGAGAGACCATTGCAATTTCTAACAATGCATTGGTAAGAGGATTTAAACCCGATGTCTCTACATCAATGACTATGGGTAAAAATCCACGAAAACGAGTTGAAATATCTAAAAACTTCAAATTTTTGGTTTTGATAGCAGGTCCGCTCCTTTATAATGAGTGATTAGCAAGTCATGCTAATTTGCGATACATTATAACACGCTGATGCTAAGAAAAAATAAATGGGGAAATAATGATGCTATTTACAACCACCGGTCAACCAAACTCCTTTCGTGATGCGATCACAAAGGCTTATCGTAGTGATGAAACAAATTGCATTGCGGCACTCTTGCAGCAAGCTGCTTTTACACCTGATGCTTTACTACGTATTACAACTACAGCTACACAGTTAGCCAATGAGACACGTAAACAGCGTAAACAACAAGGCGGACTTGATACTTTTCTCCATGAGTACAACCTTTCGAGCGAAGAAGGTATTGCGTTGATGTGTCTGGCAGAGGCATTGTTACGTATTCCTGATACAGCAACAATAGATCGTTTGATTAGCGATAAAATTTCAACAACTGACTGGCATACACATTCTGCGAATCGTTCATTGTTTGTGAATGCAGCAACGTGGTCATTAATACTGACTGGGAAAATTTTTAAGCCTACGTTGAACACTGAAAAAAGCTTAATGACTTCTCTTCAACGTTTGATCAGCCGTGCAGGGGGAGCTTTTATTCGACCTATCATCTTAAGAGGGATGAAGATGATGGGCCAGCAATTTATTATTGGTACGACTATTACAGAAGCATTAGCAAATGCAAAAAAAGGAGAGAGTCGAGGTTATCGCTATTCGTATGACATGCTGGGAGAAGCAGCACGTACGGCGGAGGCAGCCGAAAAATATTTTAACGCTTATCAAGAAGCCATTGCTGCGGTTGGAGAAAGCGCCAAAATGCTTGGTCCTGTCAAAGGCTCTGGTATATCTATTAAATTATCTGCTTTACATCCACGTTATGAATTTGCTCAGCGTGAACGCGTAATGACTGAATTGGTGCCGCGCGTTTTAATGCTTGCGGAAGCTGCTAAAGCGCAAAATATTGGTTTGACTGTTGATGCTGAAGAAGCAGATAGGCTAGATATTTCGTTAGATATTATTGAAAATATATTTTGTCATCCTGCTTTAGATAACTGGGAAGGTTTTGGGCTTGCAGTACAGTCTTATCAAAAGCGTGCACCTTTCGTGATTGATTGGTTAGCAGATATTGCTCGTCGTCAAAAGAAGCGATTCATGGTGAGGCTGATTAAAGGTGCTTATTGGGATACTGAAATTAAAACAAGCCAGGTATTAGGGCTTGAAGGGTATCCTGTGTTTACTCGTAAACAATCAACAGATATTTCTTTTATTGCATGCGCAAAAAAAATATTGGCTTATTCAGATTGTTTTTATCCGCAATTTGGAACGCATAACGCACATTCAGTTGCGACTATTTTAGAAATGGTGGGGTCACAAAAGATTGATTTTGAATTTCAATGCTTGCATGGCATGGGCGAGCCTTTATATAACCAGCTTATTGCAAAAATACCTTGTCGTATTTATGCGCCTGTCGGTGGCCATAAAGATTTGCTAGGTTATTTAGTGCGTCGTCTTTTAGAAAATGGCGCTAATACTTCGTTTATTAATCGTGCAGCCGATGAAAAGATACCGATGGAGGTTATCGTTGCACACCCCATGCAGTTTGTTGAAAAACAAATAGATAAGCCGCATCCGCAAATTCCATTGCCTAAAGATATTTACAAGCCAGAGCGATTGAATTCGGCCGGACTAGACTTGACTAATCAACATGCGCTAAATCGTTTAAAAGAATCAATAGCATTGATAGATGCTAAACGTCACAGGAATGTGCCAACAGATTCTTCGTCAGAGGCTATTGAAAAAGCATTAGAGCAAGCGGCTGGTGCTAAAGTCACTTGGGCAAATACACCTGTTGCAACACGCGCGGCTTGTTTAGAACGCGCTGCTGATTTATTTGAAGAAAATAGACCTGCTTTAATCACATTCCTTTGTCGTGAAGGTGGAAAACAAATTGTAGATTGTATTTCCGAAATACGCGAAGCTGTAGACTTCTGCCGTTATTATGCGAGACATGCTTGCAGTGATTTAGAGCCACGGTTATTAACAGGACCTACAGGAGAAACCAATCAATTTTCATTGCATCCGCGTGGCGTTATTCTCTGTATTAGTCCATGGAATTTCCCCTTAGCCATTTTTATCGGGCAAATAGTCGCAGCGCTTGCTGCTGGAAATACTGTTATTGCGAAACCCGCAGAACAAACGCCGTTGATTGCATATCAAGCTGTAAAATTGTTGCATGCGGCGGGGATTCCTGAGGCAGCCCTACAACTGGTATTGGGCAGTGGCCGGAAAATAGGTGGTTTGTTAGTGGCGGATGCACGTATTTCAGGGGTGATGTTTACAGGTTCAACAGAGACTGCGCGTATTATTCAGCAAACTTTAACAAATCGTCCTGGGCCTATTCTACCCTTTATTGCTGAAACGGGCGGACAAAATGCGATGATTGTCGATTCCTCTGCGTTGCCTGAGCAAGTCGTTGTTGATGTGATACAGTCTGCATTTAATAGTGGGGGACAACGTTGCTCTGCATTGCGCGTGCTGTTTGTGCAGGAAGATATTGCAGATATACTTTTGACAATGCTAAAGGGCGCAATGGCTGAATTAGTGATAGGTGATCCTGGTTTATTAGCAACAGATATAGGCCCTGTGATTGATCGAAATGCCTTAGAAATGCTTCAAGCACATTTTGACAAAATGAAAATTGAAGCAACACTTTTATATCAAGTACCGATGGGGGCTGTTCCTGAGGGCCATTTTTTTGCGCCTTGTGCTTTTGAAATAAAACAATTAAGCCAATTAAAGGGCGAAGTGTTTGGGCCGATTCTGCATGTGATTCGTTATGCAGAAAAAGATTTACATAAAATTTTAGATGATATTCGTCAAACAGGGTACGGTCTTACATTGGGTATTCATAGCCGAATTAATGCCACAATTGATACCATTGTGAATAACATGCCGGTGGGTAATATTTATGTGAATCGTAATATGATAGGCGCTGTTGTTGGCGTGCAGCCATTTGGTGGAGAAGGATTGTCAGGCACAGGGCCTAAAGCGGGCGGGCCTTATTATTTACCTCGATTGTGTGTTGAGCGGCTTATCTCAATGAATACTTCGGCTGTGGGAGGTAATACTGTATTGCTATCTTTACATGAGGAAGATTCATGAGCCATAGTCACAGTCACGCGCATCAACATCACTCATCGAATATGACTTTTGCTGTTGCGGTTTTGCTTAATTTGGGATTGACGGTTTTTCAATTCATTTATGCTTTTTTAGCAAATTCGATGAGTTTAATGGCGGATGCAACGCATAACTTTGGAGATGTGTTGGGTTTGATATTAGCGTGGGGCGCGAGTTGGTTAATGTTATTACCTGCTCGTAAGCGATATAGTTATGGCTATAAAAAAACAACCGTTCTTGCTGCATTGGCGAATGCATTTATTTTAGTGGTCACAACGACATTAATTATCTATGGTTCTATTTTTAAATTTTTGCATCCCAGTCAAGTCAATGCACCTATTGTTATTATACTTGCGCTTATTGGTATTCTTATCAATGGAGGAACGGCTTTATTATTTATGAAAGGTGCGCATGAGGATTTAAATATTAAAGGCGCGTTTTTACATTTAGTTGGCGATGCGTTGATTTCAATGGGTGTTGTGATTTCCGCTATTTTAATTTTATATACGCATTGGCTGTGGTTAGATCCTGTGATTGGATTATGTATTGCCGTTATTATTTTATGGGGAACATGGGGGTTATTGCGTGATTCTGTGCGATTAATGATGGATGCAGTACCTCGGCATATTAACTACGCTCACATACAGAAATTTTTGCAAACATTACCCGGTGTAGAAGCCGTGCATGATTTACATGTTTGGGGGTTAAGCACTAAAGAAGTGGCGTTAACTGCGCATTTAATTATGCCAAATTCGAGTTTATCTGACGCGGATTACCAGGAAATCAATACGATATTAAAAGACGAATTTCAGGTGAATCATGCCACTCTTCAAGTAGAAACAGGGAATCTTGATTATCCGTGTGGCCAGCGCGAGAGTTGTTGAGCAGAAAGGAATTCTTAAAAATACTGCTAATGAATCATATTTACCGAATAGTTTGGAAAAATAATTATAATCTCCAGCTATGACATTAGCTAGAAAACGATTGGAAGAGGTAATTGAATATGACTAAAGCCACCCTAGAACGCGCAAAGAAAAATTCCAAAAAATGGCATGATGCTATTAGAAAAAAAGTATTTTCTAGCACGAAAGCGCTTGTTACTTATGAACGCACCAAAAAAGAGGTAGAGTTGTCACTGATGCTGCGTAAAGCAAGAAAAAAATCCAATCTGAGCCAGCAGGATATTGCGGAACGTATGAAAACTTCTCGTACCTCTATCTCAAGATTAGAATCTTCTGACTTTGGTTCACGCAATTCTCCTTCTATTAATACGTTATTGCGATATGCACATGCACTCGGATATACCGTAAAAATAAATCTTGTTCATGAAAAAGGTAGATACCATAAATCAGATGACGGAATGCGATGAATAATGACACTTACGAAAGGCTATCAGAGCTTGAAGACTTCTATTGGGGTATGAAGGCTGATGAAGCAGCAAGAGAAGGGTTTCTTGGCTCTGCAGAAAGCGAAAAAAGATTGAGAAAATATGCGGAAAAAGCTGAGATAAAAATTAATGGCAAATCAGATAGTAAAGCAAAGGCTGGTTAATACTTCAATTTAGAGTTAGAAAGTGATCCTGCAATCCCAGCTTTTTGTACCTATTTAAAAATCTCGTAAACATTTACTAGCATTAAGATTATTCTTGAATATGATGCTTAATAGCTTCTGTTACCCATTGATTTAAGCTTATTTTATGCTGTCTGGCTGCGATATAAATTTTCCTATGGAGTGCTGGATCAACACGCAGATTAAATTTGCCAGAAAAAGGTCTTTCTGGCTCTTCCCCACGTTCGGCACAAAAATCCAAGTAATCATTTATGGAATCTTTAAACGCTTTTTTAATTTCAGCAACACTGCGTCCTTGAAAAGTAATAACATCGCGGGTATTAATGACCTCGCCATGAAAAATTTCTGTTTCATCATCAAACTCGACATGCCCCATATAACCTTTATAGATTAACATTTGATACCTGCCTCTTTTAAAAATCGTCTCATTGAAACAATAGCTCCTTTATCAGTTTCTTTTTTTGGATGCGGACGGTGAAAAACAGCGCGTATATTATTTAGCACAATTCTTACCCGTGATCTATTCCCCTCTAATATTTCAGCACCCAATGTATTAAGCATGGCTTCAATATCTCGCCACGCAATACTTGCTTGAACGGGATTTTGAAGTAATTGTTGTAATGTTTTTTGATGCTTTTTATTCATTACAAGATAATACCAAAAAATGGTACTATATCAACATTCTCTTTTTCAAATAAGCTGTTTGTTTTTTCATGCCTTTCTCTTATAGCTTGGATCGGGGACTGGGTGGTACTGCATCTTGCTTTGATTTTTCTATTTTTGCTGATACAGATTCTGTATGGTGAGAAAATAAAGACCCTCTATGATGAGACAGTGGAGAAGGGGGAGCTATATACTGTTTTTTTAACCAATCAAGTGAGTCTTTTACGTCTTTTTTATCTTGAAACTCTCCTGGGATAATATCGAGTGTTCGCTCAAAGCGCGTCAGTATTTGATTTATGTTATACAATCTTATCCGCGGAATTGGATTACCTTTGTGAGAGTCTGTCATGTCACGTATATTATTCATACATTCAGTCAAAAAATTCTTTCTTTTTGTATGTTGTTCCAAAGCTTTTCCTGTCAATTTAAGAGCTTTTTCCTCCACCTCCCATTTTGTTTGGAGAGCCTCCAGGTACTTCATGATCTCACCTGCTTTACTCGTTGAATCGTTTACTATAGCAGCATCGGGAACCTTGCTATCTTTAATTCTTTTTTCAATGTGGTCTAAAATATTTTCTACTGCTTGTTCTGCATGCTCATAAACCATTTGTCGATATTTCTTAGTGCTGGTTCCTGGTACAGCGTCTTTAATAGATTTAAGTTCTGTGAAGATTGCGGCATAATACCCTGCCAGGTTTTCTGATGGCTCTGTCATTTTTTCCAACTTATTTGCAGCAGCTTGCATAGCATCTTTCACTTTTTTTGGTGCATTATTTAAATCTTTTTTTAATTGAGAAGCAATTTCTTGAGCCAATGGCAGTTTTGGGGATTGGGTATCAGTTAATATAACTTCAGTATGATTAGATAAATCAGGTGCATTTACTGGAGGTTGTACTGTAAATTTTTTATCGTTACCTAGCTTTTTTTCAAGAGCATTAATTTTTTTTCTTAATTTTTCACGGCCTAGAGCTGTATTACTAATAAAACTATCGAATCCCTTCGTTTTATATAATTTGTCTAAGTATTCTCTGGTCGGGGCGCCTTCATCAATGCTTTTTTGGGTCATGATGATAGCATAAAGAGCCATACCTTTTTTTGATGGTTTTTTTGAGCTGACTTTCTCTCTATTGCTATCCGCCAGTTTTTTAATGTTTTCTGAAAATTTTTCAATGGGAGATGGATTGATGGTTTTTGCATCTTTATATTTTTTTACTAAATTATTTATTTTTCGCCTAGTAGATGAAATCTCTTTTAATCGTTCCTGGATTTTCAGATAATTGTCTTTTTGAGATTCGTCTTTTTTGATAACTCGTGCCATTTTTTGTAATTTTTCGAATTCTGCTTTTAATTCTTTATTATCAAATTTTAGTTCTTCTAATATTTCCTGCGGACTACCTTGCTGTTTTCTTTGAAGTGATGCGTTTGCTTCAATTAAATGCGATGAGAGAGCGGTGTATTCGTCACTGCTTAGTTGGGATCTCTGTAATTTATCTCCTTCTAATAGACCCAGAAAATTCTTTAACTGAGATTCATTCTGCATTCTTTTTTCAAATTCCTTTAATTTTTCATCAGCATGTTTTCTATCCTCTAATATACGAACACTGGGATTTAATAATTCTATACGCTCATCATATTCTTTTTTTTGTTCTTCCAATAAAAATTCTTTTTTTGATGAACTGTTTAGTTGTTCTATAAGCTTATTAATATCTTCTGATTGATCCATGCCTGCTTTACGCCTAGGGTCTCCCTCTGATAATTTTGTATTTTTAGCACTTATTTTTTTCAATCTTGCGCTTTTTAATGTTAGTTTTCTGATAAATTTATCAAGATCGCCTATTCGTCTGAGGAACGCAATATTTTCATGAACCTTCAACTTTGTAAGTCGTGCTGGGTCACAAATACAAAGTTTATATAAATCTTTTTTTGTTACAAAATCTGGTAAATGTTGTGCTTGAAATAAAGGGATTACTGCTTGACTTAGTGCTAGTAGATCTGTCTGCCATTGAGAATCATTTTCTTTTCCTGTAAATACCTTTGCCATGTTAACGTGAGCGAGTAGTGCTTCCCATTTTTCTCTTAGTGCTTCTGTAGTTGCCGCATGGATAGACGTTGCATTTTGTTTCTCTTCTTCATTAAGATTATCTGGTTTCTCTTCTTCATTGGGTCTATATCTATTTTCAACATAGTCGTATAATTTTAATCTTAACATTGCTAAGTCACGTCTAACTTCTTTAAAAATAGTTCTTTGAATAGAGGAAGCAAGGCGTTGCGCTTCAGGTGCCCCGCTTAACATGAGACTTGTTATGAATTGTCTTCCAGTTTCTGCTAATTTTTTCTGGTTTTTTTCATATCCTTCTTGGCCTCTACCTAAAATTAGTCGATCTAAAAATAAGGGCGACATAATATTTGTTAACGCCTGTATTTTTTTTATATAATTATCATTAGTATTAGCATCGTTCGCGTCTTTAATATAATATTCGCACCAGTTCATAAGTAGTTCTTGCGTTATATTAGGCGGTAATGGATCTCCTTTATCTTTAAGTGCCTGAAGATTTCCGATAATCTTTTTCTCGAATTCTTTAATGCTCTCTTTTAAATTATTTTCGGTCACACCGTCTAACTTATCATTTAACCTATCCAATGCTAACTTAGCTTGAGCTTTATTATAAAGTTTTAATTGTGTCTCGAGAGTTATTGGCTCAGGCATACGTCACCTCATTCTTCGTTATAACTTGAGTATAGACGAGGATTAAAAAAATAGGGGTTGTGAAGAAAAATAAGTATTTATATAACAGATTGATTATTGAGGGTAATTATTTCATATTTGCTGAATGTTCTGAGCAATTTTCCGAATTAACCCAGGACCGTGGTAAATAAACCCTGTGTATATCTGCAGCAAACTTGCGCCTGCTGAAAGCTTTTCTTGTGCGTCTGCTGGTGTTGTAATTCCACCGCAACCAATAATGGGGATTTTATTTTCTAATAAGCGATGCAATTGTTTGATGATTTCTGTTGAGCGTATAGCGAGTGGTTTCCCGCTTAAGCCGCCTAATTCTGTGGCTAAAGGCGATGATTCTATTCCATCACGTTGAATAGTCGTATTGGTCGCGATAATACCCTCTATTTTTTCATTTAAAAAAATTTCGCACATTTGTGTTAATTCGTCTTTGGTTAAATCAGGAGAGATTTTGACAACGAGGGGAACGTATTTTTTAGTATTTTCAAAAAATGAAGCTTGTTCTATTTTTAATGTGTGCAATAAGTTTTTTAATAATTCGCCATGTTGTAGTTGACGCAAATTTTCTGTGTTGGGGGAAGAAATATTAATGGTGATATAGCTTGCAAATGGAATCACGCGCTTGAATGCATATAAGTAATCGTCAGTCGCATTTTCAATGGAGGTATCACGATTCTTGCCTATATTAATACCTAAGATACCTTTAAATTTCATTTTTTTAAGATTTTCTACTAAATAATCGATGCCTTTATTATTAAAACCCAGGCGATTAATAATGGCTTCATGTTCAGGTAGGCGAAACAGGCGGGGCAGGAGATTGCCTGGCTGTGGTCTGGGTGTCACCGTTCCAATTTCTATAAAACCAAAACCAAGCGCTGCAAGTGCATCAATATAATCACCGTTTTTATCTAAGCCTGCGGCTAAGCCAATAGGGTTTTCAAATTGCAGTCCCATTATCTGACGTGGACGAGATATCACTCTCGATAAACAAGAAGTTAATTTAAGTTTTTCTGCGAGCTTTAAGCTTTTTAAAGTAATAGTATGCGCGCGTTCGGGATTGAGAAGAAATAATAATTTTTTAATAATAGGATAGAGCATCTAGCCCACCGCTACAAAACTTGCAATTAACCATTTAGTTCCGACTGTA
Source organism: Gammaproteobacteria bacterium (assembly GCA_041690995.1). Classification (GTDB taxonomy): domain Bacteria; phylum Pseudomonadota; class Gammaproteobacteria; order DSM-16500; family DSM-16500; genus UBA4722. The sequence goes on from JBEPVM010000012.1 coordinate 15,270, forward strand.
TCAAAACGCACTTGTATACGTGCATGTTCTCCATGTCCCTCGTATTGTAACACAGTCCCTGCGCCAAATTGATGATGTGTGACGCGTTGGCCTAATCGCATACTGCCGTCATTGTCTGCCGTAAATTTTTGTGTGGGTATAGCAGGGGTCGTATTCTTATAAGAAGAAAATGCAAGCTGTGGACGTGATACTTTTGTTTTGAGGCGAACTTCGTCTTTTAATGCCTCAGGAATTTCAGAAATAAAACGCGAAGGACGATGATAGGCTTCTCTGCCGTGCAAACGTCGCACTTCTGCATAAGTTAAATATAATTTTTTCATTGCTCGTGTCATGCCAACATAACATAAGCGTCTTTCTTCTTCTAATCCTTTAGGATCATCTGCAGTTCTATAATGTGGGAAAAGCTCTTCTTCACAACCACATAAAAAAACAACGGGGAATTCTAAGCCTTTCGCAGAATGCAACGTCATTAACTGCACGCCATCGGCCACATTATCTGTTTGGCTATCACCTGCTTCTAAAGCAGAATAAGAGAGGAATGCAGCTAATGGGGGCATTTCTTCTGCTATCTCATTGACATTAAATTGGCGCGCGGCATTGACTAATTCTTCTAAGTTGTCTAATCGAGTTAATCCTTTTTCACCTTTTTCTTTACGATAATGTTCAACTAAACCACTATTGTGAATGACATGCTCTACTTGTTCAAACAAGTCGAGTGATTTTGTATCTGCGTATAACAGCTCAATTAATTTTATAAATTCTGCGAGTGAATGCGCTGCGCGTGCGGGAAATATTTTTTGTTCTAATAATGTGGTCGCCGCCTGCCAGAGAGAAACATTTTTTTGGTGTGCATGTTCACGTAAAATATCAATGGTGCGATCACCAATGCCACGTGTCGGGGTATTCACAATACGCTCGAATGCTGCATCATCGTTGCGACTTGAAATTAAACGTAAATAAGCCAGGGTATCTCTGATTTCTGCGCGATCAAAAAAACGTAACCCGCCATACACGCGATAAGGGATACCAAATTGCATGAGTGCTTCTTCAATCACGCGTGATTGCGCGTTGGAGCGATATAAAATAGCCACATCGCGTAATGGATTTCCCGTTGATTGCCATTCACGAATACGATTGACTAAATAGCGCGCTTCTTCCAAATCATTAAACCCTGCATACACAGTAATGCGCTCGCCTTCCACGCCTGATGTCCATAAATTTTTCCCTAAACGTCCTGTGTTATGGGCAATTAATGCATTCGCGGCTTTTAAAATAATGCTGGTTGAACGATAATTTTGTTCTAAACGTGTTGTGATGGCTTGAGGAAAATCTTTACTAAAACGAAAAATATTTTCGATTTTAGCGCCGCGCCAACCGTAAATAGATTGATCATCATCACCCACCACCATGATCGTATTTTCTTTGCCTGCGAGCAGACGCGCCCAAGCATATTGAATTGTATTCGTATCTTGAAATTCATCGACTAAAATACAGCGAAAGCGTTGTTGATATTGCGCTAAAACAGTAGGGTTATTTGTCCATAAACGATGTACTTTTAATAATAAATCTGCAAAATCAATGAGGCCCGCGCGTTGACAGGCTTCTTCATAAGCGCGATAAATTTTTATCATGGTTTTGGCGGTGACATCGCCATACTCCGGGATTTGATGGGATTCTAAACCTTCATCTTTTTTTGCATTAATAAACCATTGTGCTTGCTTAGGCGGCCAGCGATCTTCATCCAGATTGAGCATTGCCATGATGCGGCGAATAATGCGTAATTGATCATCCGAATCTAAAATTTGAAATCCTTCTGGCAGATTCACTTCACGCCAATGCAATCTTAATAAACGATGCGCAAGACTGTGGAAGGTGCCTACCCACATTGATTTGGCAGATCCACCTAATATAGCTTCAATACGTGAACGCATTTCGTGTGCTGCTTTATTAGTAAAGGTCACGGCTAAGATATTGTGAGGTGATAGGCCTTCATTTTGGATTAACCAGACAATTCGGGAGACGAGTACACGTGTCTTCCCGCTACCTGCACCTGCTAAAATAAGTTGGTGACAAAAGGGTGCGCACACTGCAGCGCGCTGTGCATCGTTCAAAGAATCAAGTAAGATGTGTTTTTCCATAGCGGGCTATTGTATAGAAAAGAATTGACTATGACCAAACCTAATTATCAGAATGCGCAATTTATGCTGAGTGCTGCGAATCTCAATCAGCTTCCACCTGATCAAGGCATTGAAATCGCTTTTGTAGGTCGTTCTAATTCAGGAAAATCAAGTGTGCTGAATAAGTTAGCGCACAATAAAAGTTTAGCTCGTGTCAGTAAAACGCCTGGACGCACGCAGCTCATTAATCTTTTTTCGTTACAAAATAACCAACGTCTAGTAGACTTGCCTGGCTATGGGTATGCAAAAGTGCCTATAGAAATAAAATTACGATGGCAAACATTATTAGAAAATTATTTGCGCGATCGTCACTGCTTAAAAGGGTTGATATTGATCATGGATATTCGCCACCCGCTCAAAGAGGTTGATCAACAAATGTTAGCCTGGTGTAGCGAATCTCATTTGCCTGTGCATATTTTATTAAATAAAGCCGATAAATTAACACAAAGCGCAATTAAAAAAACATTACAACAAGTCGGTGACGCCATTTCAAAATATCCTGATGCAGTTACCGTGCAAATTTTTTCTGCATTAAAGGGTACAGGTTTAGAGGAGTTGCGTGAAGTGCTGAACCAATGGTTCGCAGAATAATTAGGATGTGAGCGATAATATTCTCTGTCCTAATCCTTTAAAAACGACTGAGAAATTATCTCTGCTAGCTAGCATCGTTTTTTCCGCATGGCCAAACACTTTGCCAGTTGTCTTCACTTCTTCATTCGTTAATGCGAAAGCAGGTTTTGATAGCTGCTGACTGATTGCGATAAGAGAATTAAAATCGGGAACGTGTGCTAAGTCATAAGGCTTTAAATCAGTATCTTTTAACTCATTTTCAATACGTTTTCTATCTATCACACAGCCAATTTTTTCCATCGAGGGAACTAGTTTTTGATTGACTGTCTCTCTTATCTTGTCTATCCATTTTTGAAAAGAGGTTGCAGGTTTTTCATTTCTGGGTCTATATCTTTGCTGAATTGTGCCAAGAAACATAGGCTGGTTTCGTATTGGAAATAGTTTGCTATCAAAATTATTGTCAATTTTAAACCTTCCAATTTCCGTATGCCACTTACTGATATTTTTCTCGAGGGAATTGATAGCTTGCAAGCAAAAATAATCAGGCGATGTAGGAACAATAAAATAATCGCTAGACATTAAGATGACTTCATTTAATCCACCCACATTCGGACTTAAATCATAAATGATATAGTCCATATTTTCTTTTTTTGCAATTTCCTGAAGCATTTTAGGTAAATTACCTGGGATGTTTCGAGTGGCAGGAACACCTGATGCTATTTTCAATGAAAGACTGATTTGAGAATCTAAATCAGCAATATCAAGATGTCCAGCCAACAAAAAAAGATTTTCATTTGTAGTTTTTAATAATTTGCCAGATTCAGTTTTGATGTAATCATCTGGCGAAATTCCGTTGATCAGTGCTGACACGATGGGTTTCATTGTTAAATTTTGACGGCTCGAATAAAACAAATCCATTTGGTCATCATTAACAGCGTTATAACCCAACACAAGACCCGTCAAGTTGCATTGTGAATCTAAATCAACTAGTAAAACTTTTTTGTTGAGCTCAGCCAGACTCCATCCTAAGTTAAATGACGTTGTTGTTTTGCTAACACCGCCTTTATGGTTGAATAAACAGATTGATTTTGTCATTGGAAGGGCGCCAGAGAGTAATTATGGGCTATTCTATCTTATTTTGTGCCAGTGTTACTACACAATATCGCAGTCCTTAATGTTGGTTTAGCAGCTAAAACCCGTTTGCTATTGATTTTTTATTGAGCATTGTGTAGTATGCTTTGCTATTTTAATATTTCATTGTGAGAAAAACAAATGGATACGAGGGCAATCGAAGTCAATCTAAATACCTTCAAAGCAAGAACCATGGGTATTTCCAACATCGCCCCGCATAATGTTTCTGAGTTTATGACTGCTCGTTTTGCGCATAAATTTAATCGTCAGGTATACGTGGTTTCAGGCAGTACGTTTGAGCAACAAGGAAAACCTGTAAATGATCCACTTGAAGTGCTGGATGCAAGCAAAATTACTCCTCTTGTAGCAGAAGGGGATATATGTACGGGGTTCATCATGGCAACATCGGATGGTTATGACCACATGCCCCCTGCTGAAATAGCTAAAGCTTCTGTGGAGGCTTGTGAGCAATTTACTATCCGTGCATTATCTCGACAAACTGTTAACGCAAGAAACAAGACTCTCACTGAGATAGTTGATTTTGCAGGTCAATCCTGCCAAGGGTCAGAATATTCTTCTTTAGCAGGAACTATTATCGAGCGAGAGCCAGCGAAACAAACATTTTCTTGCCAGATAGGTAATGTGGGCGATGGGATGGTTGTTGTTTTGGATGCTCATACTAAAAAAGTTAAAACAGTACTAGGTGCAAGGCAGTATTGTAGATTGGGAAGAACTCTTGCATTACTTACACAAGAAGAATGTCAGCAGGTCATAAAGCTGGAGAAAAAGAACGTGGGATTTTCACCGAAGCCTGTACAAGATTCTCTGAATGCTATACAGGCAGAGACAATACAACTTGCTCCGCATGATGTTGTTGTGCATCTCACCGATGGTTTGTTTGAGGAGTTAGAATGTCAAACTCATTTTATGCAAAATAGAGTGTTTGATGAAGCTGCAGCCAAAAGAGTGAAAGTAACGTCTATTTCTGCTGATACTCAAGAAGAAGAAAAAGAAACCCCTGAGAAATATTTTCTTTATAAAGAAAGTAAAATAGCCATCAACGCATTTGAACAGATTTTACAGTTTAATGGAGAATGGAATTCATTTGAGATCGGACAAGCTCTTTTAAATTCCGTATTAACGACTCGTGCAAGACGTCAAAGTCAAAAAAAAGCTTTATTAGAGTGTTTAGAAAAAAGAGTCGAAACGAAATCCCCAGCCTATTTCGCACAATTACGGGAAGAGGCGGTGGAAGATGAGGAAACAAAAGTATGTAGAAATAAAGAAGCAAAAAGAAAAGTAAAAGAAGAATTACTAGGGGTATTTCTGAATGAAATCCCTGACGATCAGAAAGAATATCTCAAAGAATTTATAAAATACGATGAGATATTAGGGATTCTACCTCAGCCAGAAAACATTAACCTGAATGACGTTATTAGACGGTTAAAAGCAACCCTAGAAAAATCAGGCGATTGTTCAACCATTGTTGTTGTAGAAGTTCCTGGCATGGGTGTTGAAGATCTACGTCCATTTTTTGAAAGAGTATCTCAAAAAACACAGTCAACGAAGGTTTATAATGCAATCAACGATAGTGCTACAGAATTGAAAAAAGCAAAAGAGCATTGGTCGTCCGAACATAAAGATCAAAACGGAGAAGCATTTAACCAGTGGATAATCAAACAATTTAGAAAGGAAAAGCGTCTTCTTGAATCTACAGAGAAAGGCTACCAAAAAGGAGACATTCGTCAAAATGTATGTTTGTTCTATACACCTGAAGAAATGGCAATATTAACAAGCGGCTTAATTGATGCCTACATCGCTCTTGCGGATAAAAATAAGATTCTATGTAACAATGATGGAAAGAAACAGGAAAAACAAGCTCAGTTAAAAGAGTTTTTGGAAAATTCGTGCAAAACAGTCGCAGAAAAAGGTATTTTTTTTAATTTTTTACGCATAATAGATGGGTACAATACCCATACTAATAAAAGATGGGATCGATTTTTTGGATTGCATAATACCAAAAGCTGGAGAGACGCTGTCAAAAAGATTCGAGGAGATGCTTTAAAAAAATTAATAGAAGAATACGATAAGATACCAAACCCGAAAGAGAAAATTAAATTTTTGCAGGAAGTGCGTAGCAAGCCAATATTTTCTGAACATCGAAATAACTCTCTATTTTTTGGTGCTTTTGGTAGAACAAAAACACAGATACACATTGATGCTTTAATTAAGCAAGCCGAAATCGACGCAACACCAGAGCGACCCTTACGTCACAGATAGAGAGAAAAGCTGAGTGCTATTGCTTTGATGCAAATACGGACTTTGTCTAGTAAGGCATGAACACTTACAATCCACATCTACTCACATCAAATTTTCATAGCGCCTTTTTTATTGTCTAGCCACTGAATAATGGCGTCTGCAACGGCGCGTACGCTTTGGTGATCAGTCATAATATGATAATCCGCCAATGAATGGTAAAGGGGGGTATGTTCTTCATAGAGTTTTTGAATGACTTCTTCTCGATTCGGTACGCGTAATAATGGACGGCGAGCTTCATTCACGGTTCGCACATGCTGATGGTCTAATGATGCATCCAAAAACACAACGATCCCATTTTTGCGTAATAATTCTTGAACTTCAGGCGCGATCACTGACCCACCTCCTGTGGCGAGGACTGTATTCTGTATATTGACAAGATCAGCAATAACGCCAATTTCACGCTTGCGAAATCCTTCCGCGCCTTCTAAATCAAAAATCCAGCCGATATCAACGCCTGTGCGCTTTTCAATTTCTTCATCTGAGTCATAAAAATTCATATCGAGCTGTTCTGCCAGGTGTTTTCCTACACTGCTTTTGCCTGCGCCCATAGGCCCGATTAAAAAAATATTGTGGTATTGCTGTTTTTTCATGTCAAATAATTACCCTAGGTGTTACAAAAATAAGTAGCTCACGTTTATTGTGAGTGACATTCTGCTGCTTGAATAGCCATCCTACAAGTGGAATTTTACATAAAAAAGGGATGCCTTGCTGTTGATTGTCTTTATTTTCTTCATAAATACCACCTAATACGACTGTTTGGCCACTTTTTATAAGAATATGTGTGCTGATTTGTCGGGTAGTAATAGCTGGAACTCCTAACACTATGCGATTGCTGGGTTTATCTTGGTTGATTTGTAATTGCAATAATACTTGATTGCCTGGCATGACTTGCGGCGTGACTCTCAAGCTTAACACAGCTTTTTTAAAAGCAACCCCTGTGGCTCCACTGCGGCTCACTTCTTGATAGGGAATTTCTTCGCCTGATTCAATAAAAGCGGTTTGTTGATTCGCAGTAAATAAGCTGGGGTTAGATATTAATTCACCATGCCCTTCATTTTCTAAGGCGGATAACTGCATATGCAGCAATGATCCATCGGTTAATTTAAGAATGGCAAGGCCATAGCGTATATTGAATGGCGAAGCATTTTCCTCTGAAGGGTGACCTGTAGCATCTGAAGATGTTGTGTGCGGCTCAAGATGAATGCCTAACTCTCTCTCAAAATCATTGTCTACATTGGCGAGATGCACTTCGATCAGCACTTGTTGGACTGGAATATCTAAGCGTCGAATCAGTGCATCCATCTCATGCAGATGGTCCTCCGTGTCTTGCATGCAGATAATATTAGTACGGGCATCTACATGTACATGCCCGTATTTTGATAATAAACTATGATTATTGTCTTGTAGTAAGTGTGCAATATCCTCTGCTTTTGAATAATGAAGTTGCCAGACACGTGTTTCTAAAGGTGCGGCTTCCTCCACAATGGCATGCAATTTTAATTCTTCTTGCTTGCGTTGAATGAGTTGAGCGCGCGGTACAATATACCAAATATGGCCTATACGCCATTTGCTTAACTCATTGGATGCCAGTAATAAATCCAGCGCTTCCAGGGGTGATACTTGTTTTAAATGCAGGGATGTCATGCCGTGAATATCGGAACTAATCACTATATTACTACCAAGAGATTTTGCGATGGTACGTAACGCGTCTTGTAGGCTCACATTTTGCAAATCTAAAGATATTTTTTTAGAAAGAGGAAGAGTAGGCTGGGCATGAGAAAAATAGGGGTATAAGAGAGAGAAAAATAGAATTATAAAAAAAATTTTTTTTCTACGCATAGAAATTTTTCCTTATGTTATATGATTTATATAGAGTGAAAATACCAGCAATTGCATTTCTATGAGCATCACTCCATTACTATTCATTTGTATTGAAAAATCATTTACTAAAATAGGATTTTTGTTTTTTTCTAATTGCCTCATTAAATGAATTACTTGGGAGAATTCTCCTATAGCATTAATTTTAGCGGGTAGTTCATTTATTCCAGAAATAATTTGTGGTTTAAATAATTGAATTTTATTGACCGTAAAGTTTTTTTCTGAAAAAAAGCGAGCAAGATTATCAATAAGCTCCGATTCGTTTGGTAATTTATTGCTAATATCAATGGAGGATTCGGGTTGATTTTGAGTGGCATCGAATAATATTTTTTTATTATTCTCTATTTGGATCATTAAATTTTTTTTAACTGAAATAGATTCAATAATAGATACTATTTTCGGTTGGATATCGAAATATAAAAATATAAAAAATAAAAATAATAAAATTAAAAAAAATAAAATATATCTATTTTTAAATGTTATCATGGGTCTCTGGTTGTTTTAATAGAGGGGGCATTGAACGCATAAGATGTAACTTAAATTTTAACGCGCTTGACCGATCATCCTGTTTTATGCTTACGATATTTATGAATAATGCGTTTTTTCTCGAATTATAAGCATTTACAAAGCGTGTTAACACAGAAACAGAGTCAGCGCTGCCCATCGCGATAATATGATTTTTTTTACTGTTAAGTGTTTCCCAAATTATGCCATCAGGCGTTTCTTGTTCGAGGGAGTCAAAAAAATGAATCAGTTCAGCTTGAGTTGCGTGAATTTGATTTATGATTGACAGGCTAGGATTAATAGAATCTTTTGAAGTTTGATTTGTTAATTCTGTAAGTTGATTTTTTAAATTATCTCTATCATCCATGGTATTTTGTAAAATAAAATTTAATGAAATATGACTTAAAAATAATAAAAAAATCAAAACAACAGTAGATAGAAAGAAATTTTTTTTTATTCTATTATGTTTCTCTTTTAGAAGAGTTCGCCAAGGTAGTAAATTTATTTCTAACATAGGGTGATACTGCGCAGTGCTAAACCATAGGCGATAGACCATGTGTCTTCTTTTAGTGCTACTTCTGGCGAAATCAAGGTATTTTTAAAAATATTAATATACTGTATTTCCATAGGAAAAGTTTTTTCTATAAAAGAAATTATTTCGGGTATATCTTGCGAGGAGCCTGATAAAAAAATTTTCCCGATAATAAATTGATTATAGGTGGATGAACATAATTGCATCGTGTTTTTTAATTTTTCATAAAAAGCTTTTAAATTATGACGAAAAATAGATTGGTAAAAAATAATTTCATTGTGATTTAATAATATGAATCGCGCGACTATGGGGTCTAAATCTAATATCACTTTTGTTTTGACAGGGTCGGCTATTGAAAAACAGACGGCGCGTGCGACTGCGTAAATATCCACATCAACGATATGTACTGAGATGCCTGCGTTTTCTACCACGTTGACATAAGTATTTAATTGCTCTACCTGCGCTGCGGCTAAAAATATATTATCTTGCATTTCGTTATGCGTATCCAGTTTGACATAGTCATAGCAAAGTTCTCCCGATAAACTCGGTAAATAATGTGTTAAATTATCTAAAATCTCTGCTTCTCGTTCTGCTTCACCCAATTCTTTGATGAGTTGAATGCGTTTGCTGGTGACACACTCTGCGGGCAATGCAATGGAAGCGCTTAATTTTTTTATTTTGCTGCGAGTGGCTAACTCTCGCAAACAATCACTGACTAATTCAGTTTGTTGGATTCTTCCCAGAGTGATAGCACCCGCAGGCAATGCCATTCTCATAGCTTGCTCTATCACCACTTGTTTTTTGATATGGCGTAAGTGGAGCAAACGGATGGCGTCTGTTTGAATATCTAACCCCACTAAAGTGGATTTCCGCAAAAATAGAGACCGTAACAATGGATATTCTCCTGGTGTGTTTTTTTAAATAAAAAGAATTGGTTGGATAGGATGATTGACTGGGTAAGCAAAGAAATCAGAAAAGTATAGAATAAATCATAGAATGGACTGATATTTTGATCAAGCTTATAGTAAAATGCAAGTTTATTATTAGAATTAATTAAACTATGAATGTTCTTTTTTATCTTTGTAAAAGATTATTGCTGTTTTTTGGTATAGCTCTTGGTATAGCTGTTGTTACCGTGGGGATAGGTATTCTTTATTATATCTATTTTCAATTACCCAGTGTAGATGAACTCAAAACTATACAGTTGCAAGTTCCATTACAAATCTTTACGCACGATCATAAATTAATGGCAGAGTACGGTGACATACGCCGTATTCCCTTGCCTTATGACCAGATACCTAAACCCCTCATTGCGGCTGTGCTTGCGACAGAAGATCAACGCTACTTTCAACATCCTGGCATTGATATTCCTGGGTTAATCAGAGCTGCTATTAAACTCGCGGCTACGGGTAGAAAAGAAGAGGGGGGCAGTACGATTACCATGCAGCTGGCGCGTAGTTTTTATCTTAATTCGCATAAAACATTTGGTCGTAAATTACGTGAAATTTTATTAGCGCTTAAAATAGAAAATAAACTCAATAAACAAAAAATCCTGGAATTATATCTGAATAAAATATTTTTAGGTGCACGGGCTTATGGTGTTGAAGCGGCTGCTGAAATTTATTATGGCAAATCGCTGAGCCAACTCACATTGGATCAATACGCGATGCTGGCAGGCTTGCCCAAAGCACCTTCTGCACTGAACCCACTGGTCAATCCAACTGCTGCGCTAAAACGTCGCAATCATGTTTTAACTCGTATGTTTGACCTCCGTTATATTAATGAAAAAACCTATAAGCTTGCTATCGCAGCCCCTCTCAATGCGCATTATCATGACTTACAAATTCAAGTAAAAGCGCCTTACGCAGGGGAGTTGGTGCGTGAACAATTACATCAAATTTATGGAGATAAAATTTATACGGAGAATTTTAAAGTCTACACGACTATTGATAGTCAGTTACAAAACGCAGCTAATCAAGCTGTTCGTGATAATTTGATTGCTTATGACCAACGCCATGGGTATCGCGGTGCTGAGCAAAATTTTGGTGCGCCGAATTTAAAACAGATGGGGGAGTGGAAAAAAAGATTAGGTAAAATTTCTCTGGTCAATGGTCTTGAAGCGGCGGTGGTCGTAGATATTGCACCGCATTCCGTCACTGTATTGCGCTCTAACGGTTCATTGGTGGTTATTCCATGGCAAGGGCTGGCGTGGGCTCGTAAACAAATCAATCCGGATTTTTTAGGTCGCTTACCCAGCACAGCGACAGAAATAGTGGGATTGGGTGATATGATCCGGATGATGGAAAATAACCAGGGATGGCGTCTTTCGCAAATTCCGTTAGCAGAAGCGGGACTTGTTGCTTTGAATCCTGCCGATGGCAGCATCTTGGCGCTTGTCGGTGGGTTTGATTATCAACACAGTAATTTTAATCGTATTACGAATGCGAACCGTCAACCAGGTTCGAGCTTTAAGCCTTTTGTCTATTCTGCAGCACTTGATAAAGGTTATACACTTGCGACTGTCATTAATGATGCGCCTGTCGTGGTAGAGAATCACGATAATAGTCTTTGGCGGCCTCAAAATGACGAACATCGTTTTTATGGGCCAACCAGATTACGTGCTGCGCTTACGCAATCACGCAACCTGGTTTCTATTCGTTTGCTGGATTTAATAGGCATTCCTTATGCGATTAATTATATTCAACGATTTGGGTTTAGTGCGAGTCAGTTGCCGCCTGGTTTGTCATTGGCATTAGGGACCCCTCTCGTTACACCTTTGCAAATGGCTAGCGCGTATGCAGTATTTGCGAATGGTGGTTTTAGAGTGGTACCCTTTGCTATTGATTCTGTCCGTGATGGACAAAATCAATTACTGTATCAAGCAAAACCCCTGGCGGCTTGTCCTCATTGTTCTTCACTCAAGAGCACGTCTGATACTCTTCACGCGCCACGGGTTATCAGCGCGCAGAATGCGTTTCTTATTACATCTACCTTACATGATGTGATTCAACATGGCACCGCGACATTAGCACGTAGTTTGCAACGTAAAGATTTAGCGGGTAAAACAGGGACTACCCAAAACCAGGTAGATGCCTGGTTTGCAGGCTATAATAGCGACCTTATTGCTGTCGCGTGGATGGGATATGATTATGAGCAGCGTTCGTTACATGAGTGGGGTGCGCAAGCTGCATTACCCTTATGGATTCAATTCATGCAAGCGGCATTGCAAGACCGTCCTGAACATTCTTTTGAACAACCGCCAGGTATTGTTAGCATACGCATAGACCCACTCACGGGCAAACGTGCACCTCTTAATGATCCTGCCGCCAAATTTGAATATTTCATGGCCCCATACGTACCTGACCAAGACCAAAACCCTGCATCCCAGGATAATACGACAGTGCCTGAAGGCAGTGAAGTCTATTAAGAATGTTTTTAAGCGAATATTTTTTGACTAAAAAATTCCAAAAAGCTTCTTTTATAGCATTTATTTATGTTACCATAATTCCCCTGATAAATTGCTAATACTAAATAAGTGCCTAGCGCTATGCAAAGATGCGATATTCAGTTGCTTAATACTCAGCAGAGTATATCTGACTGGATACCTGCTCTTGGCGGACTAAAAGAGATACAGGTTGGAACTCTGTATTCTAAAGCGGAATTTTCCAGTTTTTTAAGCAAAATGCGTAAACACTATAGTGGTCTACCCATTCGTCATCGACCTCATTTGTCTTTTAATCCTCACTCGCCAACCAAGGATGCTTTTTCAGAGCTAATAAGCTGTGCGCAGGTGTCGAAAGAGACGCTGCCGTTTTCTGAACTCACCCTGTTCATTGATGAACTCTCGTTACTGCAAAATCAAAAGTTTGAGTATGAGATTATTTTTAATCTTATGAAGGCGCTTAATGAAACCTCCATTCAACGGTTACATTTGATTATTCCTAATGCGCAGGTGATGGCTTTCTTTTTAAAGAGCGAGTGCCTGCAGAAGATTTATTATCCTGTGACTATGGGTATGAGGTGGGGAGATGAGGAAAAGAAGTTAGAAGAATTATATTCTGATTTTTGGAAATCACTTATTTTACGGAGACAAGAGCGTAATAAGTTTGATCCTGCTTATTTAAAGAAACGCTCCCAACATGGAATGGAAGATAAGAAAGATGATGAGGAGGAGAGCGTATGTAATGATCCAGATGCGCCAAAAATAAAATTAAAAGAATTAATTACGCAACATCTGCATGACCAGGTGCATAACCCCGTCTATGATGACCTTATTGATGTTGAAGAGCAGCATGTAGAGCAAGAACAGGTTATGGAGCAAGTTGTCGAGGCGGTAATAGAGGAAGAGGTCGTTGTTGCGGAACAAGTTGAAGAAGAACAGCAGCAACAAGAAGAGCAATATGCATTCGGCCTGCCGCTCATTGATTATAGGGAATTTAAAGAGAAATATCTTTATTTGTCGCCATGGGGTGATAGTGCTGGAATAAATTCCCCCTCTCTACAAGATGTAGGACAGGAATTATTCGCGGGTTTGAGTGACTGGGGCGGTGCGATTCAGTGGCTCTCACCCGCAGCTGCATCTGTGCTTGCAAAACATTTATCTGTTTTTATTTCATTGAATTTAGATAATTTACCGCCGAATTTTTTAATAAAAGAGCGTATGTACGACCCGCGCTATAAAACAAAAAATTCTCCACGTGTGCGTGGTGATAGTGTGCTGGATTATGATCCTCTTCGAGAACCTCAAAAAACAAACGCATATACACCGAAAGAAGCATTGAGACACGATAGTCGCAAAGAGCCTGTTTATCCTATTTCGATAGTTAATCAAGTGTCACAAGAGCTACGTGAAAATCTAAAATGTATTGCATTTATTCAACAACATGAAGCGCATTTTATCAATATGTGGATTTACCACGGCGATAAGGGTGTTCTTGAATTTTGTGATCGCTTGATGCTATTTGAAACTGAAGATAGGGAGGCTATGAAAGAATGCTTACTGGATAATTATCTTAAACATTTTCCGCATTGGGACCATTTTCTGGATGATAATAGTTTTTTTGAGTGTCTTGATAAGATCAACAACTACACGTTTCCACAACGCACATGTCTACAAAAATTTCTTAAAAATACAGGCGTATCACATCATGATTTATCAGACACGTTAACAGGCTTTGATGAATTCTGGAAAGAATGGACGCAGCTTTGTAAGACCCATAATATTGATAGTCCTGAGGGTCTTGGTCAAGCCAATTGGCATACGCGTTATGGCCATCCAGTCGTCTATATGGAGCGGTTAATCACAATACTTAAAAATGCGCGTGATTTAGAGGAGCAGATTGATTGTTTAGAAGGGATTACTTTAAATAGTTATGGCCTGTACTGTGATTCCCGATACAGAAATTTTAAAATAGTGTCTTACGAAATGCAGGACAGCTACAACCGACTTATAATGCCACACAAAAACAAAGCGTTTCGTGAGGACAATGCAGAACGCACAGTACGGCAGTGCTATCGAAAGATAGGTCAGCAGTTAAAAAGTATTCCTGTTAAGAAGTTGGTTGCGAGTTATGAATCTTATGAATCCTTGCATCGGTATGACCGGTCACACCCAGAGTGGGTTCTTGACACTGCATTATTTTTTCTACAGCATAAACAATATGCGGGTCAAGAAGATATAATCCCAGCGCTTTTTGAAGCTGTAGAAAAATGCAATGTGCCAAAAAGTGAGCTATCGAATCCTATTCTGTCAACAATTCATAAGCATCTGCAGCAACTTCTTGACCAAGGTTGTTTTTTAAGTCCTGCTGAGGGTATTCTTATCTTTGAGAAAATACAAAAAGAATATGGAAAGCAATATCATACGTATGATCATGGCCGTCAAGCTATGGAGAATCTATGTAAAAAGATAGAAGATGACCTATTTAAACCGTTGCAAGAGTTTGATACTCGAGCAAAAAAGCTCAAGGTTTTAGCTAATCAGCTTTATCTATCTGATAAGGTTAAAACCCATCTGAATTATTTGTGGAACGATGGCGCTCAAGCGAGTAATGCCCAAGAGCAGGCAGAACAATCGGATCAATTGTGGCAGGCACTTAGAAAGCAGCCGTATTTTAAAAAGCATCAAAGAAAATTGGATCAGCTATTTGTTGATGCTCATTTTGATAGATTTCCTTATGGCATACGCTTTCAATTACTGACGTTATTACAGAGGATAGAGAGCAGGCATTATGACGGCATTTTGGAGGCAGGGTTAAAGTCTCTGAGTTTGCTGTGTGGCCCAGCACAGCAGCCGAATGCTTCATTATTGTTGAAGATGATCCAGGATTTACATGAAGCTAATTTTCCTTCTCATGATATTATAAGGATTGTGGATTTTGTGAAACCAGAAACACTGGAAAATGTTCGTGCATTAGTAGACTGCTTTTTAGATCCTAAGTTAAACGATCACCCGGGATTAACTCAGTGGATTATTAGAACCCCTGCTCTATCTTTGGAATTTCGTGTAAAAATAGCATATTTGACAAAATTATTTGAACACCATCGCGATGCAATTAAAAAATTATTCATGAAATTGGAGGTTAATAAGCAACTATCGGATTTTTTAAAAATAATCTATGAATGCCCCTCTGAGAGTCAAGCAAAAATTTTAGAAATCATTGCCTGTAGAAAAATAAAAAAAGATCCTGTTGATTATGCTGCGCTTGTCATGGAAATCAACAAACTGGAACGAGAAGAAATAGAACAGCTATATCAATTTTTTAAGACGAGGACTGGAAGCGCATCTGCTTTAATGGAGCGCTTGCGTACTCGTGGTCCTGCACAATCTTTCTCTCAGCTTTTAGAAGAGTTCGAAAAAGCACCTTTCGGTGTGCATGATCTCGCTGACCAGGCTGACATCGCACAAGGGGAACGCGTGGTCAATGGGTTGCTTGATATGCATCGCAATCGCCTCTACCCCTATGCGTATCGCAAACAAGTGATGGAAGCTTTTTATTTTATTAATGAAGCGGGCCATCGATTAAAAATTTATAAGGATAAATTTGCCAAAGAGCTGTCTGATAATGAGATTAAGGTATTGTTTCGAGAGGTTAAAGAAAAAAAACCTGATAGCTTGTCTCATCATTTAACCCCCTTTCAACGTCAATTACTCGCCTTAGGTTTAATACGCGAAGCAGTGTACCGCACTACAGGTGAATTCCCCTATTCCACACAAATAATTTCAGTGATTGATTGTATGATGCAGGCGGGTAACGTACTTTCTAATATTGACACAGGGCAGGGAAAAAGTTTAATAGATGCAATGAAGGCAGCGCTTTTGTGGATAAACAGTCGTTGTGTGTGTGTGAGCACTGCAAGTATTGTAGATGCAAAACGTGATATTGAGACCTATGCGCCCTTTTTTTCCTTGTTAGGTATTCCGTGTGCCAAGATGCCTATTGTCTCTGCATCATCTTTTGAGGATTATCAAACAGACGGCGTGAATTATATCGCAATGTCATCGTTCGCGTTATTTTATTTGAAGGCAAAGCTACACGGTCGCGAGATAGGTCAGCGGTCTGATCAAGAAGAAAAGAAAGAGGATGATGAGGTACAGCCTGCAATAGAGAATGTCGAAGTATCCTTAGTGCTGAATGAATCGGATCATACGTTGCTCGAAGATGTTGTGATTTATCGCTGTGCAACATCCAGTGGCGCGGGCGCAGGTTCCGGTAACGAATGGGTATATACGGCAATTAATATATTTGTGCAGCAAGCTTTCTTTAAAAGAAATGATACAAGCGCGGACTATGATATTTTTCAGCTTAAAAAATATTTAAAAAAAGAAGCGGGTAAGTATAGAAAATCACCTTCAATTGTAGAGAGTTTTTCTCAGAAACAATTATTGAAATGGATTACTTCTGCAATTTTTGCCAATTATCGTTTGCGCGTCAATCACGATTATGTTTTGGCGCTGCCTGAAGAAAAACCAGTGAAGGGTATGTTACGGTTGACGCGTTCAGCAAAAATTTTAATGAAAGACGGCAAGATTAGTCGTGAAACGCAATATGGCAATGGTATGCATCAATTAGTCCATGCTAAGTCAAATACTGATCTCAATACGGACGAATTTGTGATAGAACAAGAAAGCAAAACAATTATTTCTATCAACAATTTAGTGATGATGCGTTATTATTTAAGCCGCGGAATTGTTTGGGGTTCCTCTGGAACGCTGGGTGATAAGCAAGAGCTAGAGTGGCTATATAGAAACTATGGTTTTGCCTATTCAAAAATAGAGCCGCATCAGGAAAAAAAAGTAATTTCGCATGAGGTACAAATATGCAAGGATGAAGCTGCGCATTTCGAACGTCTTCGTCAGTGTATTCAGGCTTCATGGAAAAAATCACAGGCACCTATTCTAGTATTTTTAAAAGATATTGATACAGTAAAGAAGTTTTTTGAAGGATTAAAAAAACTTACTGTTAACAGTCAATCTTATACAGGTTTAGAGCGCGAAGAAGATGTCGTTCAAATAGCTGCAAAACCTCAATACGTGACAGTCACTACCCAGGCATTGGGACGTAATACAGATGTTTTATATGATAAAGCAGTCGGCATGGTCGTTATACAAGGGTTTACCGATACGCCGAGAAAGGGAGCACAACGCAGTGGACGAACAGGTCGACAAGGCTCACCTGGCGAGAACTGGATTATCTTAAATGAACAAGACTTACAAGGAAAGACGCTGGAAGACATAGCGAATAGACTAGAATCAGAAGCCCAGCACAAGCGCGAATTTAATAATGAATTGTATGGTGTGCTTGGGTTTTTATTAGAACACGTGGGCGTACAAAATCAAGAATTTTTCGTTGATAGATGGGCAGACTTTACATCAGGTACGGAGTCACGCTATCGCGAAATGAAGGTAGGCAAGACATATACATTAAAATCTTTTGTTGACGAGACCGTGCGGGATTTTAATCAGCTCGTGCAGCCGGAACTGTATGTGACGCAAGAAAAAGTTTTATCGTACGCGCAATATACCTATCCTCCCATTGCCGAAGAAGAAAAGGCGGAAGACGAGCAACCCGTTTTAATAGGAGAATGCACACCGCCAGAGACGATTGCGCAATCGCTTTTCGAGCCATTTCTCCAAGCAGAATATAGGCGTCTTGGGGAGGAGGTGAAGAAGCAGATGGCTGAAAAAGCGGTAGCTTGCGAGAAAGAGAGAGAGCGGCTGACTGAGGAGGCTCGGAGGGAAGAGGGCAAAGCTAACCAGTTTGCTCTTCAGGTCGAAAAAAGTAAAAGGCAGGCTTTTGAAAATTTGAAGCAAAAGCTGGTAGCCTCTTTAATAAATTATTCCAAACAATGGTTTGTGAACGCTAATAGAAAGCAAGCTGCTCTTGAATTAATAGAGATGATTAATGCTGCGGAAAATGATATAAGGATTATAGGAATACTCCAGGAAAAACAGCTTGCGATGATTCAAGTGGATATTGCAAAAAATAAAACTTGCTGGCGAAAAATAAAACCCTTGCATTCGAAGGGATATAGCCGATTTCACCAAGTGCTGAATTCTGCGTTACACACAGTAGCTGAGACTGGGCAGAAAGCAGAAGAAAAAGCAGAAGAAAAAAGTTTTGCGGAAAGATTACGAGATAATCTTGGCGATTGTGATCAGTATAATAAGGCAGTGATCAATAAAAGTATGATAGCTGCTCGAGCAGAAGCAAAGCTTGCTCAAGAAGCGCAAGCAATCTTTATATCTGTCGCTGAAGCATCTGAGGTACGTCAAAAAGCTAAGACAGCTCATGAGAAAGCCGAGGCAGCTACAAAAAAAGCAGAGGCTGCGAAAGCAGCTTACGAATCTCATGAACAAATTCAAGCAGCCACTCAGGAAGTACACGCAACGTTCCTGAAGCGCATACATCAATTTAAACACTCATGGCAAAGCGGAGGTCAATTTCAGCTTGGGTTATTTGGAAAGCGAAAAAGCAGTCGTCATCCTGTTGATTCTTTAAGTAAGACGATGTCTATAGCTCCGCCATAAATTCACCTTTTAAAAAATGTTCATCCTATTGTATATTTCATTAAAAGATATTTTTAAGGAGAGCCTGATTTTTTGAGAATGTTCATTTAACGGTGTCATTCCCGCGAAGGCGGGAACCCATTTTGACATGTAGCTAAGCTGACCTTA
>JBEPVM010000013.1:0-34327 GCA_041690995.1 Gammaproteobacteria bacterium
AGGCACGAATGATTTTGTCAGAGACCTTGGGTCACAGCCGAAAATTTATTACTTCCAACTATCTCGGAAATTAAAAATGGTTATACTGCTATAATTTTTTGGATTGCGGGTTGATAATATTCTGCTTTGCTGATCAAATTACTGATCGGCTGAAATTTGGCTTCACTGTGCGTATGACCACATAACACTAAAAACTCAATGGCTGGATTTTCTTCCGCTATTTGTAATTTGCGAATCGCGAATTGCGAATTGCGAATATGACGTGGGTTCAATTGATTCTTCAGTACATTTTTTTCAGGGGTGCATTTGGAGGTACTTCATAAAAATCTAATAGCCAAATTCTTTATTAATTAAATAACTATCTAATAAACGCCATTCCCGCCGCTTTCATACCGAAGAACAACCCTATTGGTTAGAGCAAGCAAAGAAACAAGCGGGGGGAATTTGGCCATTCCCTGATTCCAGAAAATAAAAGATATATCCATCAGCGTGACCTCTATGACAAGCAAGTACAACGCGCAGGCTTAAGGAATTTGTATGGCTTGCGTCACGCGTATGCACAAAATCGCTATAAAGAATTAACAGGTTGGAACGCACCGATTGCAGGCGGCCCTCGATTACGGCAGATGACTCCCGCGCAAAAACAAATAGATCACCAAGCTCGAATGCTTTTGTCAGAGACGCTTGGACATAGCCGAAAATTTATTATTTCCAACTATCTTGGGAATTAAATGTTCTATTTATTTATATAAATTCAAAAAAGGTAATTTTATATGCAATCAAAAGTGATTCGTTTAGAAGATACTTCTTCTCGGCAGTACCCCATGACACGCGTACTCACTCTCACAGAAGCGGCGGTTCTTTTGCATATCACCCCCGAGGGCTTGCGTAAAAAAGCCATCAAAGGAGAGATACCTGGCGCTAAAATCGGCAAGCGCTGGTGTTTTTTAGAGAATGATCTTGTGGAATGTATTAGATCATCTTATCCTAGTTCGGCTAACACATCGTGGGGTGTCACTCAAACTAATAGGAGGACATTATGGCACTCTACAAAAGAAAAAATATCTGGTGGATCGCAATTAGTCACCAAGGAACGCGAATACAAGAAACTACTGGGACTTCTTGCAAGGTAGATGCGCAACGCTTGCATGATAAAATCAAGGCAGAGTTGTGGAAAGTGAATACATTAAAGGAAAAGCCTAGCAAAGATTGGAATGATGCGGTATTGCGATGGTGTGCGGAGTCGCAGCATAAAAAAAGTCTGGCTACTGATAAATCTCACCTTAGATGGCTAGACCCACATTTATGTGGGATGTTACTCATAGACATTACCCGTGACAAGATTGAAAAAATTGCCCAACTTAAAGAAAAAAGCGGGGCAACTCCAGCAACTGTTAATCGTACGTTGGCTCTTATTCGGTCTATCTTACGAAAAGCAGAGCGGGAATGGGAATGGTTAGATAAAGCGCCAGTTATTCGTATGCGTAAGGAAAATAATAAACGCATACGATGGATCACGTGTGAAGAAGCAGAATATTTGAAAAATGAATTACCAAAACATCTTGCTGATGCAATGGAATTTGCGCTTCATACAGGTCTCAGGGCATCTAACATTGTTTATCTGGAATGGTCTGAAATTGATTTTGATCGGTATCATGCGTGTATTCCAGCCCATAAATCTAAATCGGGAAAAGCGATTGCGATTCCTTTAAATGGCAATGCTATGGCAGTTATTAAGAAACAAATAGGAAAACATCCAAAATTTGTTTTTTCATATAAAGGCCAGCCTGTTAATTGCTTTAATACTAAAGCGTTTAGAAAAGCTTTAAAAAGAGCAGGGATCAAGGATTTTAGGTGGCATGACTTGCGGCACACATGGGCTTCGTGGCATGTACAAAATGGTACATCGCTCCAAGAGTTACAACAGCTTGGAGGGTGGGCGAATTTTGAGATGGTTTTAAGGTATGCTCATTTGAGTAGTGACCATCTTAGAAGAGCTGCAGAAAGAATTTCTGCTACAAATTTGCTACACTCTCAAGCGGCTCATAGACAGAAAGACAATCTGATCTCTATAAGCCCCTGATTGTATTTGTTTTTTGATGGGCCGTGTTGGGATCGAACCAACGACCTATTGATTAAGAGTCAACTGCTCTACCAACTGAGCTAACGGCCCCAATGGGGTGAACGACGGGGCTCGAACCCGCGACAACCGGAATCACAATCCGGGGCTCTACCAGCTGAGCTACGTCCACCAAAAACTTTTTTATCTTCTGGCGCGCCTGACAGGATTCGAACCTGTTACCCTCAGCTTAGAAGGCTGATGCTCTATCCGAATGAGCTACAGGCGCGTTTTACTGCATTTTTTAGTCTAAAAAGTCTAAATTGATCGGGGTAGAGGGATTCGAACCCCCGACATCCTGCTCCCAAAGCAGGCGCGCTACCAGACTGCGCTATACCCCGAATTTTTTACCCTTGCATCCATTAGCGCAATGGGTTGGAATCATACTAGGCACAAAGATAACAGTCAATTTCTTTAAAATTACCTAATAAATCTTTTTTAATATTGTATAATCGCGGCTGTTTATAAAATTGGAATCACTATAATGACAGCCAAGCTCTTAGATGGCAAATTACTTGCAAAAAAAATTCGTGCCGAAATTGCAGATGAAATTTGCCTAAGAAAACAGCAAGAAATACGATCCCCTGGGCTAGGTGTTATTTTAGTCGGTGATGATCCTGCTTCACATCTCTATGTACGTAATAAACGCCAGGCATGCGAGGAAACAGGCATCCGCTCTATTTATCATTCTTTACCTGCGAATACGCAAGAAATGGACTTGATTAACTTAATTCAACAGATGAATCAAGACACTGCTATTGATGGCATTCTTTTGCAATTACCACTCCCCTCGTCTATAGACAGCAATAAATTATTAGAACTCATTCATCCCAGTAAAGATATTGATGGATTTCATCCTTATAATCTCGGGCGATTGGCACAACGACGTCCTTTGCTTCGCCCGTGTACGCCTTATGGCATTATGACTTTATTAAATAGTATTCAAGAAACCTATAAAAATCGTCATGCCGTTATTATTGGCGCGTCTAATATTGTGGGGCGACCCCTTGCTCTTGAGTTTCTATTAGCAGGCAGCACAGTGACTGTTTGTCATCGGTTCACTCAAAATCTAGGTTTTTATGTATCACAGGCGGATATTTTAGTCTCTGCAGTAGGCAAATTAGATATTATTAAAGGCGACTGGATTAAACCAGGTGCGATAGTGATTGATGTTGGGATGAATCGATCACCTGATGGTTCTATTAGAGGGGATGTTGAATTTGATATAGCTCGTGAGAGAGCAGCTTGGATTACGCCAGTGCCAGGCGGAGTAGGGCCTATGACAATTGCTATGTTATTAAAAAATACTTTGCTGGCCTCTAAATTTTTTGCGGGATAATTATAATAAATAGTCGCTGGCGCGAAATTAAATATGGATTAGGCGGGTTCTTTGGAGAATATTCGTTTAATCGTGTCATTATAATACGTCACCAATGTGTCATTCCCGCGAAGGCGGGAACCTATTCTGCCATCAAACTAAACTTGCTCTAGTAAGTAGAAATTATTTTACTAAACACAGGTTAGCTATATGCCAGAACAGGTTCCCGTCTTCGCGGGAATGATACATTAGTAGAATTATCAACAGATACTAGCGATACCCCTTATTGCGCCCCTTATCTCTCCTCAGTATACTCATCAGTTCTTTCTCTTTGATGAGAATTATTCGGTTAAAAGGAGATTATTAGCTATGGAAAGTAATGCAAAGCAACTTGCAGTGAAAGTAAGGAAGATTTTAGACAGCCTAGGTGCGCCTACTGGTAACAAAGAAAGAGTGACAATTCTGAGTAAAATGTTAAGTATTCCAAAACCACAGGCATGGAATTTACTTGAAGGTCATTCTGCCCCTGATCCTATCGTATTAAAAAAATTAGCACATGAATTTGAGCTGAATCTATAGTGGATTTGTGTATTTTTGATAGTATGTTTGTGCTTGCTGTTTGGCTGCGTTTATTTCATTCGCGCTCATGTTTTTAGCTAATTCATCTCGCAATTTAATGGCCGCATTCCGTATATCGTTATTACTAGAGGTTGAAGCAAGATTCAACCAAAGGTAAGAAAGCGTCTTGTTTTTAGGGATGCCTTGGCCTTGTTGATACATCACGGCGAGTAACAGCTGAGCATTATCCATGCCTTGTTCAGCTGCTTTGGTATACCAATAAGCGGCTGATTGCATATCGCTTGGAATACCCGTTCCTTGCTGATAAAACAACCCGACCATATACTGCGCGTTTGCAGATCCCTCTTTTGCTGCGGCGAGATACCAGGTAAATGCTTGTCTGTCATCTTTAGGTACGCCCGTCCCATTATGGTATACATAACCGACGGCGAATTGCGCTTCAGGAAAATTTTGTTGTGCTGCTTTCAAATACCACTCTAATGCTTTCTGTGGGTTTTTGAGGATACCAATACCATTAAATGTTAAAAACCCAAGAAAATACTGTGCTCTTGGCAATGCTTGATCAGCTGCTTTGGTAATCCAGTTAACGGCTAATCCAAGATTGGCGGGTGTACCTTGTCCATTATAATAAGAGATACCTAAATTATATTGCGCGACAGCAAGATTTTCTTCCGCCGCTTGTTTATACCAGGAAAAAGCCTGCGTTTTATCAAGGGCAGTGCCTTGGCCTAAACCATGCATTAAACCTAACATAAATTTAGCGGGTGTTGATCCTTGTTGTGCGGCCAACTTAAACCAATTAATTGCCTGGTTATAATCTTTATTGCTTGCCTTATCTAAATAATACATTAAACCTAAATTATATTGCGCTTGTACTAGCCCTGCCGTGGCCGCCTTAGCATACCAGTTCATCGCATCCGTTAGATTTTGAGGAACGCCAAAGCCTTTGGCATACATATATCCCAGCATATATTGCGCGGATGGATTGCCACGCAATGCAGCCTGGTTGAATAAAGTTGTTGCTTGGGTTAAGCCTTGCGATACACCGATGCCATAATAATACATCATGCCATAAGCAAATTGTCCTTCAGGTAATTCTGCGGCACTGGCTTTAGCATACCACGCTGCAGCGAGTTCATTCTGTAGGGGGGTGCCAAAACCATGTTGATAAAAATACGCTAGCATATATTGGGCAACGGGAACTCCTTTTTCAGCATAGTTTTTGTAGATAGCCAATGCTTTATCATATTCTTTATTTTTAAACGCTGAATAAGCTTCTGGTAATTTTTGTTCTGCCGCTTCTTGTTGGAAGAATTTGATATTGGAATCTGCAGCAAATAAAAAATGTGAGGCGAATCCTGATAAAATAATACTGGTTAATATAATTCCTTTTATCCTATTTTTTATGGTATTTTTCATTGTTAATGCTTCCTGTCTGCTTCTGTTAATACACGCGTAATCACTGCGATCACATGATCAATTTGTTCCTGCGTAATAATCAGTGGAGGTGCAAGACGAATCACAGTGTGATGCGTTTCTTTAGTGAGTATGCCTCCTTCCATTAATCTTACACAGAGTTCTCTCGCCGAGTAATAACGTGTGTTAATACTGAGGCCGAGTAATAATCCTTTTCCTCGTACATCATCAATCAAAGGTGATTGTATTTTCTTTAAATGCTGCATTAAATAATCACCCATTTCTGCAGCGTGTGCAATGAGATTTTCGTTAGCTAATACATTTAGCGCTGCCAATCCCACAGTCGCTGCGAGTGGATTTCCACCAAACGTACTGCCATGATCGCCTGGGGTAAAAACATCCATCACATCTTTACGGCTTAAAAAGACAGAAATAGGCAGTAAACCGCCACCTAAGGCTTTTCCTAATAATATGCCATCAGGCTTTACATTTTCATGTTCACAAGCGAGAAATTTTCCCGTTCGGCCGATGCCTGTTTGGATCTCATCGCAAATAAGTAATACATTATGCTTGCGGCAAATTTCCGCGCATTTTTTTAAATACCCTGCAGGGGGAACAATAATTCCGCCTTCACCTTGTATAGGCTCCACTAAAAATGCGGCTGTATGAGGGGTGATTGCTTGTTCAAGCGCTCCTGCATCACCATAGGGGATTTGTTTAAAACCAGAGGGAAAGGGGCCAAAGCCTGCGCGGTATTGTGGCTCAGAAGACATACCCACAATAGTGATAGTTCGGCCATGAAAATTACCGAGGCATGTAATAATTTCAGCTTGCTCTTGCGGAACGTTCTTTACAGTGTATGCCCATTTACGCGCTGCTTTTAAAGCAGTCTCAACGGCTTCTGCGCCAGTATTCATCGGCAATGCTTTTTCCTGGCCGGTGAGTTCGCAAATTTTTTGTAAAAATGCACCTAATTTATCTGTATAAAAAGCACGAGAAACCATCGTGAGTGTATGCGCTTGTGCTGTGAGCGCTCTTATCAGCACAGGGTGGCAATGTCCATGACTCACTGCTGAATAAGCACTCATCATGTCAATATAACGCTTACCTTCTTCATCCCATACGTAAACGCCATTCCCTCGAGTGAGTACAACGGGTAATGGATCATAATTATGTGCGCCATATAAATGTTCTTCGTCAATGACAGAATGCATCGTAATTCCAATAGAAACTTAACAGATGACTAGTATAGCGGAATCTTAGAAAATTAAAGAGGGAAATGAAAGGGTATTTTTCCAGGGCGTCTTAAGAAACCCTCTTTCATGATTTTGGAGATCTCTGTTGCGTTTTAGGCTTTCCTTTCATGAAGGACCTGCTCACCACGTTTCAAGTTGATCTCCTGTTAGTTACCATTGCACGGTTCCCGACGATACTCCTGATGAAAATACCCATAATGAGTATAGAGAGAATTGTGTAATTTTCAACCACATCGGCCATCAAGAAATAGTATTTTATTGATTTTATTAAGTATATATATTTACATAAATTTTACAAATGTTGATACTATTAGACATTTTTCACAATCATTAGATAGTTAGACATGATAAAGCATAGGCGAGAAAAAACATTGACTGAAGTAGAAGCCACTATTCATGGATTAAGTCACGATGGGCGTGGCATTGCCCGCATTCAGGGTAAAACACTTTTTGTGCATGGCGCGATCGTAGGCGAAAAAGTGAAATGCCGTATCACCCAGCATCATCGGCACTATGATGAGGCTGTCGCAACAGAGGTGATGATCGCAGCGCCTGAGCGTGTGATTCCCGATTGTCCTCATTTTGGTGTGTGCGGTGGTTGTAGCATGCAGCATATTAATAGCACTAGCCAAATTCAATTTAAGCAACAAATATTATTAGAACAGCTCAAACATTTTGGAAAAGTGGTTCCGACAACTCTTTTGCCGCCTATCACTGATGATGTGTGGGGTTATAGACGCAAAGCACGTTTAGGTGTGCGCTATGTGATAAAGAAAAATAAATTGTTGGTGGGATTTAGAGAAAAATTCAATCGTGGGCTTGCGGAGATACAGCAATGTTTGGTTTTGCATCCGAGCATAGCAACACGGATCACCTCGTTTGCTGAATTAATAACAAATCTAAGTCAGTATGACCATATTGCACAAATCGAAGTGGCTGTGGGGGATGATGCGGCTGCTTTAGTTTTTCGGAATCTGACTTCTCTTCCTGAAGAAGATTGTGTGAAATTACGTGATTTTGGAAAGGCAACTGACTTGCATATTTATTTGCAGCCTAATTTACCTGAACCACTCAAAAAATTGTGGCCAGAAGATACTAATGACCGGCTCACGTATGCATTACCTGAGTATGCGCTTACAATGCGCTTTCATCCATTGGATTTCACGCAAGTCAATAATGAAATCAATAAGGCGATGATTAAACAAGCCGTTTTTCTGCTTACGTCAGGACCTGAAGATTCTTTATTAGATTTATTTTGCGGGCTAGGTAATTTTACGTTGCCATTAGCGCGTTATGCGAAGCATGTCGTGGGGGTGGAGGGCAGCGATACGATGGTAAAACGCGCGGAAGAAAATGCGCTTTATAATAAAATAACAAATACAAAATTTTATACGGCCAATCTGATGGGGTCATTAGAAAGTGCGCCCTGGTTACAACAAACATACGATAAAATTTTATTAGATCCACCTCGATCAGGCGCTAAAGAAATCATTTTATATTTCCCAAAATTATTTGCCAAAAAAATTATTTATATCTCTTGTAACCCAGCGACATTAGCGCGCGATGCGGGGGAATTAGTGCATCAGCAGGGATATACACTGACGCAAGCAGGTGTCATTAATATGTTTCCGCATACGAGTCATATCGAGTCGATTGCAGTTTTTGAAAAGAAAGAATGCAAGACTCTTTAAGCACTATATCAATAAAACAACCGTCTGTTTTGTTGATAATCTACTGAAAACAACCGTCTGTTTTGTTGACTTATAATTGATTTATCCCAGATTTATAACTATAATAGTATATAATTCAATATATTATCTATTATTTATGAATGAGATATAGGCGATGGAAAGAATTTTATTAGATTATCTTAAAAAATGGCTGGTTTCGACTGACCGAAAACCTTTGGTTCTTCGTGGTGCAAGACAAGTGGGGAAAACGTGGCTAGTCAGGCAACTGGCTAAGCGCTATGGCAAGCATTTAATTGAACTTAATTTTGAGAGACAACCTTCACATATTAGTTTCTTTACTCCCAATGATCCACAACAAATTTTATTAAATTTAAGTACTCTGCTTAATCAAAAAATAGAGCCTGAAAAATGCTTATTATTTCTCGATGAAATCCAGGCTGTGCCACAGCTATTTAGTAAATTACGTTGGTTTGCTGAGGATTTACCACAATTACCTGTGATTGCCGCTGGCTCATTATTAGAATTTGTATTGGCGGAACATACTTTTAGCATGCCTGTTGGACGTATTAGCTATTTCCATTTGGAGCCATTGTCTTTTGAGGAATTTTTATTAGCGCGCGAAAAAACAGCGCTTTATGATTATTTAGTAACTTATGATTTTAATAGGGTTATACCGATTGCTATTCATGAACAACTCATCATGCTATTCAAAGAATACATTTTTATCGGCGGGTTACCTGCTGTTGTCGCAAGTTGGATAGCGGAGCGTTCATTCGGCAAAGTGAATAGAATACAAAATGATTTGCTGGCGACTTATAGAGATGATTTTGCTAAATATAAAGGTCGTATTGCGACAGAAAAATTAGATGAAGTGATGGCAGCAATTCCTAAGATGCTCGGAAAAAAATTTGTATTTAGTCACGTGAATGCAGCGATACAAGCAAATACAATAAAACAAATATTAAGTTTATTAGAAAAAGCACGAATTTGTCATCACATACCCAGTAGCTCTGCCAATGGCGTTCCACTCGCAGCAGAAATTAAAGAAAAATATTTTAAAGAAATTTTTTTAGATGTTGGTTTATGCAGCACACTGCTAGGATTGAATTTAAACTATATGAATACGATCAATGAAATAACAATGATTAATAATGGTGGTATTGCCGAACAAGTCGTAGGTCAACTTTTACGAACTATTAACCCGCCTTATATTGAACCTGCTTTATATTGTTGGCATCGCGAGGTACCAGGATCGAATGCTGAAATTGATTATATCCTACAGCATGGTCATCAAGTGATACCAATCGAAGTGAAAGCGGGTTCTACAGGCAGTTTAAAATCGTTGCATCTGTTTATGGGATTAAAAAAATTTCCTCTTGCGATGCGTATTAATTCAGATGTTCCGACTAAAACGCCTATCGTAGCAAAAGACTATAATGGAAATCTGGTTAATTATAGCTTACTCTCTATTCCATTTTATTTAACAGGGCAGATACATCGGTTGCTGGCGGGGGGATAAAGTATTAGTCTTTTGAAAAGAAATAAGGGCGTGCGGTGAAGCTACTATTTCAGCCCATTATATACTTGTTTCGCTTTATAGGGTATTATCCAGGCGGTTTGTATCATAGGAGAAATAATCCAGGACGTATCTCTAACTTTAATTTACTCGAAGAGCTTGAAAGTGGCTATTAAAATTAATAAAAATATAGGCACCTTTGCGTTAACGATGTTTATTACAGGCGCTATTGACACGTTACGCAACCTTCCAGTTACTGCTCTCTATGGGTATCCGTTAATAATTTATTTGTCGCTTGCGGCTGTATTTTTTCTTATTCCGGCTGCTTTAATCTCCGCCGAATTGTCTGCGAGTTTCGTAAAAAAAAGTGGTATTTTCTATTGGATACAAGATGCTTTTGGAGAAAAAATGGGTTTTTTTGCGGCCTGGCTGCAATGGATCAATACGCTTGTATGGTTTCCCACTATCTTATCTTTTGTAATTACCACCGCACTTTATGCAATTGACCCTTTATTAGCAAAAAATAAATTTATTCTTATTGCAAATGTTATTCTTACTTTTTGGTTATTAACATTTGCTAACTTTCGTGGCATTAAACTCTCAGTCAAATTTGTTGGATTTTGCACAGTCATCGGCATTATCATTCCTATATTTACTTTAATTTCTTTATCTTTATTTTGTTTGGCTACAGGGTATCCCAATCAGCTTCACTTACAAACTCTTACTCTATCAGCTTCAGTAAAATCTGGTGAAAATTGGACGGTGCTGACAGGGATTATAGCCGCCTTTGTGGGGCTTGAATTAGCTTCAGTGCATATCCAAAATGTTATTAACCCCCAAAAAACATTTCCTAAAGCTCTTTTATTTTCCGTATTACTGATAACATTCACCATGCTAGGTGGTTCGCTAGCAATAGCAATCCTTTTACCCAAAAACCATATCAGCCTTGTAGCAGGTGTTATTCAAAGTTTTATTAAAATTTTCAACTTTTATCATTTGCCCTATTTAGTGTCCCTCTTTAGTGGTGCTGTGGTGGCAGGCGCTTTGGGAGGTATGTTAAGCTGGATAATATCACCTATTAAAGGGCTGCTTTGTGCAAGCGAATCAGGCTATTTTCCCGCTTATTTAATTCGCCAGAATAAAAATGTGGTGTACCCACTCGATTTCTTGTATTACAAGCAAGTATCGTCAGCGTTATCTGCCTGGTTTATATTTTTATGCCCAGTATTAATTCTTCTTACTGGATATTGACGGTGCTGAGCACGCAATTATACATGACAATGTATGTTATATTATTTTTTGCAGCCATTTATTTGAAATATAAATATAAAAACAATAATAATGTTTTTTCCATACCTGGCGGGGTAAAAGGAACGTGCGCCGTTGCGTTATTTGGACTTATAGGTTGTGGTACAACATTTATAGTAGGATTTATTTCACCTTATAAAATACATATTAACTCAATGAAATACCTGGAGATTTGCATAGCAGGACTACTTATTCTTATTCTCCCAGTCCCACTATTTTATATGTATCAGAGTATAACAGCCAAGAAATAAAAAAATCTTTACAAGGACATCTTTTCCTTAATTTCTTGCTGAATATCCTCAGGTATTCTTTCAGGTATCCTTTCATGATTTCTGTTAGAAAAAAATGAACCTATAGGCGTTGCTAAACGCGAAAACCGAGATCTTGTGCCCTGAGCTATTCTTCTTTGAAGATTAAGATAGAGCTGTTGATAAATGGCCTCAAGTTTAGTTGTATCTAATGCTTTTTCCTCACGAAAGTTATTTTGCGTTAACTCAATTTGCCTCAACGACATATTTTCTGTTTTCAGCACAGTTAATAATCTTTCTAAGATTTCATCCGAAATAAAATTAGATCTTATATTTAGTAACTGTAAATTTTTATTTGAACCTAATGCCTCTATTATGGCGGAGATACCGGCTGCGGGAATATGATTATAATGTAAATCGAGTACCCGAAGAGAAGTATTGGTTTTGAGAACTTCCGCCATAAAGAAGGCAGTTTCATTGGTTAGGACGCCTCCTCCAGACATGAGAAGAGTAGTAATATAGTTATCCTCCTTTAAAAAAGAAAAGAGCTGCATGATATCCTCATTGCTAAAATCACAAGGCATATCTAAAGTGATACCCTCGTTTAAAGTATCTGCAGACAAAGGCGGACCAAA
This sequence comes from Gammaproteobacteria bacterium, assembly GCA_041690995.1. Lineage (GTDB taxonomy): Bacteria > Pseudomonadota > Gammaproteobacteria > DSM-16500 > DSM-16500 > UBA4722. The sequence goes on from JBEPVM010000013.1 coordinate 12,087, forward strand.
AGTATGCTTTTTTGTTGAAGGTGGGCATGAGGAATAATCTCGCCTCTTAGAATTAGGATAGAGACGATAGGTTTCACGCGGAGATAAGTGAGGTAGGATAATGACATCAATTTCTCTTCTTATTTGTTCTATAATAGTTTCAATATTTTTTCGGGATGCGCTCATGATAAAAATCCTCTGCTTGTTGAATACATTTTTTATAATATATTATCTTTACTTGTAACCTAAGTTTAACAGCTTTAAAAAGATAATGGAATTTTTTAAAAATTTCTCTCCTCTACAAAAAATAATTTTTAAGAAACAATAAATATCATTTCTATGATATTTATTCACCTTGTTTAGAAACATTTATATTCTACCCTATCGTTATTAAGAATGCGATTAGTTTTTTAGTGGAAAAAGGCTCTATCCCGCAAGCTCTCTATTGGGACGATTCAATACAGATGGTAGTGTCCTGAATGGTCCTGCAAATAAAAAACTCGCGTGTTCTCCTGCTCGCTGCCCAGAAAAGTCACGAGGCATAAATTAAAAGGCAATAGAATGAGTTGATTTCATTTTTTCATAAAAATACATGAGCATAGCGATAAAATAAATAAAATAAACAAGAAAAATATAAATCGCGAAAAGGAAGATTTTGTGTGGTACTATAAGCAGCTTTTTTTTAAAAAAATAATTCTTATAAAAAATAACGCTTATGATAGCTATAGAAGAAAAAATCATACACTTGCCCAATCATCCCATTGACGTCACCGCGTGGTTAAAACAGTTTCAAGCGAATGCTATTTCATCGACAGAAATTATTCAAAAAGCAGTTCAGCTCGTAGAGGTAGCGGCTCAGGGGCTCACGACATTTTATGGGCGACCTTATCTTGCGGAAGGTATAAAAATAGCTGAGATTTTAGTGGATTTAAAGTTAGACCAAGAAGCGATTGCTGCGAGTATTATTGCGTCTATCCATGAAAATTATTTGCCATTGGACATCATTAAAAAACAATTAGGAGAAAATGTTGAAAAATTAGTAAGTGGTGTACGCCAAACCAAGATTATTGATACTCTGCAAACTAACACTAGTAAAACGCGCGATAAAACGAAAATTGACTGTTTGCGTAAATTATTTTTAGCAATGGTGTCTGATATTCGTGTAGTGTTAATTAAATTAGCTGAACGTCTCTGTATCATGTACGGTATTAAAAATATTAATCCTATAGAGCGTCGACGGTTCGCGCAAGAAACGCTGGATATTTATGCCCCGCTTGCCAACCGTTTGGGGGCAGGGCAACTAAAAGGAGAACTGGAAGATATTGCTCTTCTTTATATAGACCCCACTGCTTATAAGAAAATCGTTGCATTTCTCGCTGAGAGGCGTAGGGATAGAGAAAAACGTATTCAAAAAATGCTTTTATTTTTAAATAAAAATTTTGAAGAAGAAAAAATGAAAGCGGTGATTTCAGGTCGTGCGAAGCATATCTATAGTATTTATACTAAATCACAAAAAAAACACCTTAATTATCAGGATATTTATGATTACAGCGCATTACGCATTTTAGTGCCAACAGTCAATGATTGTTATGCTGCATTAAGCATTGTGAATAAACTCTGGGAATCTATCCCTGATGAGTTTTGTGATTATATCGCAAACCCTAAACCAAATGGGTATCGTTCTATTCATACGGCTGTGATCGATCAATATAATAAATACATCGAAATTCAAATTCGTACTCATAAGATGCACGAAGAAGCGGAACATGGCATTGCTGCACATTGGTTATATAAAGAAGATAAAACGCATGATTCAGGTTATGAAAAGAAAATTATTTTTTTACGCCAATTGCTTGCATGGCATAAAGACCTTGCAACACAGGGAATAAAACCTGACCAAACATTACAAACTATTTTTGAAGAGTGTATTTATGTATTCACACCCATGGGTGATGTTATCGAGCTGCCTAAAGACGCCACGTCATTGGATTTTGCCTATCATATTCATACGGCATTGGGGCATCGTTGTCGAGGTGCGAAAGTTAATGGGCATATTGTGCCGTTAACTCATGCATTGCACACTGCTGATCGAGTAGAGATTCTCACGACACCGCAAGGTGTACCGAGTAGAGATTGGTTAAGAAAAGAAGCGGGTTATATTAAAACCTCACAGGCGTATTCAAAAATAGCACATTGGTTTAAGCAACAAGATAGTGTTCCAATCGTAGAAACCAATAAAAAGATAGTCCGTCATCAGAAACCTCGGGTACCGTCTATTATTACACCGAGTCATATACCCTCTGTCTCGTTAACAGGTGTTCAAATTAATGGGGTAGGGGCGCTGCTTGTTCGGATGGCAGGGTGTTGTCAACCCACGTCACGGGATGCGGTGATAGGTTATATTACACAAAGTCGTGGTGTTTCTATTCATCGACAGAGCTGCAGCGTTGTTTCTTGTTTAATGGAGAGCTATCAAGATCGTTTAGTGCAAGTGGATTGGAATCCGCCAGTTTGTAAATAAAACAATCGCCTCTTTTGTTAATTAGCTTTATAATATAAAATATATTTAATATAGGATGTTATTATTATAAAAATATAAAATAGGTTTTATATGGCAAACACCCTTTGGGGCAAAGTCTATTACAAAGATATTTATGCAGGGCGCTTGCAAGAAGAGCCTGGTGGACGGGCGGCTTTTACGTATGATTTATCTTATCTTCAAGCGAGACAGCCTGCGATTGCGTATACACTTCCTCTGCGTACAGAGCCTTATTTGTCAGAAAATGGGTTGCATCCTTTTTTTGATAATTTGGTGGCAGAAGGTTGGTTTCGTAATGCGCAAGCGAAGGCGCTAGGCATTCATCCTAATAACCGTTTTTCACTATTGCTGGGTTTTGGGTACGATTTAGCAGGCGCAGTTTCAGTGATTGATCCTGAGCCGCAAGAACATTACCCATTAGATCATACAGATGAGGCAACCCTTGCTGCTTTGTTGGGGCGTGCCTCTCTCTCAGGCGTGCAACGTAAGTTACTTGTTGTGAAGGCAGAAAAAGAATTTCGTCCAGTGAGACCCAATGAACTGAGTACACATATAGCCAAATTGGCTTCTGGAAATTTAAGCCATTTATTAGAGCTGGAATATTTAACTTCGCTCGCAGTCTGTCAATTATTACCCAATGATGAAGTAGTCAAGATGGAAATGGCGACAATTGCATCTATTCATGAACCAGCGTTAGTGATTCCTCGGTTTGATAGAAGTGCTACTGGCAAGCGCACGCATCATTTCGAAGAATTTAATCAACTATTAGGTAGATTTTCTGGTAATGATAAATACGATGGTGATTATAAAGAAATGGGGCAATTTATTTTGAATACTTCTGAATGTGTTTCTGCTGAGGCGGAGAAATTATTGAGACGTATTTTAGCTTGTCTTTTAGTCGGAAACACAGATGCGCATTTTAAAAATTTTGCTATGTTTCATACGCGAGATGGGTTACGGCTCACTCCTTTATATGATTTAGTCGCGTCTTCTATTTATAGTGAATACCAATCCATTGCATTGAATGTATGTGGTATTCGCAACATGGCGATTTCTAAATTAGATGCCAAGCATTTGCTTTGTATGGGAGAAGGGTTTGGTGTTTCACCTGAAGCAATCGTTGCGATAACAGAAGCTTTAGGTAAGCAATTATCGAATGCATTGATTGCTGTTAAAGAATCACCTATTGGCACATTGCAATTACGTAAACAACTCATTGAGAAAATGGAGAAGCGATGGAATGGAAGTTTTTCATTAACTGGCCAGCGATTGTTGAAGAAGCAAGGCAAAGGCGAAAAAAACAACGGTTAACACAGGCAACATTAGCCAGAATGGCGGATGTGAGTACGCCGACCCTTTCACGTTTTGAAAACGGAGAGAAAGATATTCAGCTTTCTACCGTGATCAGTATTTTGAACGTGTTGGGGATGAATGATAAACGACATCTTATTTTTTCCGCACAGAATGAATATGATAAACCAAGTCGAATGTGTGTGATATTTACAGGACAAGATTCAGATAAAATAATTCAGTGTGCAATAAGTTGGGAAGCACTCCAGGATTATTTTAGATCGGATGGAAGAAAAAATAATTTAAAAGTGTTTCAAGCGAACCGTGAAAGTATTCAACAGGCAGCGCGGCGAAAATATCTTGCAGGAAATTTTGAGGTGGATGGGTCTATTCTATTAAAATCGAGTGATTTTGATTGATTGAGTTGAAGTAAATTTCATTAACTGTGATATATTAAAAACCATTTTTTGAGAGGAGATGGAATATGTTAAGACAAATTAAAGCAGAGGAACAAGATAAAAAAAACGAAGAAGAACTATCTATTGATGCCAGTGAATTACTGACTGCTGAAAATATAGAGAAGAGAGACGGGTCAGGACAAAAAAGAAAGAGAAGTAATAGTGTGGCATCTACGGTATCTTTGGGTTTTTCATTTTATGACAATGATTTAACGCCACCAGAATCGCCGTTAAAACCACGAAAACTAGATTTAAACGGAGCAGAGGCTGAAGATTTGGGAGAGGAAGAAAAGTTTATAACAGTATCGCCTGCATCATTAAGTCGCTCATCATCAGGAACATTATTTGCCAGTAGTGAGAAGCAAGGAATAATGCAAGCTAATATATTACCTTCTGAATTACAAGAATTAGCAGAAATGTTAATAAAAAAAACTAAGGAATACCCCGCAGAATATGCTGATAAGGTGATGGCTATTATAACAGAAGGTCTTGTAGTATGTGATAGGGAGTTAAGTTTACCGACAAATGATTGATACTATCGGTTCTTTTGAAAACAAACAGGCAAACATTTCCTATTTTTAGGGTGTCTTAAGTTCATCTTGCTTTCTAGTCCATGGATGAAAATTTTTTATTTTTTGGGGTAGATCAAATTTAGCTAATTCCGCAGCGCTGAGCGAGGTGTAGTTTCCGTAGGTCAGTACATACCAGTCGCGTCCATTGTGTGGGATTTTCGTTTGTTTGATAGAGACTAAATCGTTTAAATTTAATAGTAACTGTTGTTTTTTAAGAGGTGCGAGATAATAGCTGCCCATGAGTTGCAGAGTATATTTTGAGGAAGAGCTATTTACAAAAGTATTTGTAAGAGTATCAGATGAAGGAGAGTGGATTTCCTCTAATTTTTCTGGTGTAAGAGCAGGGGGTGCTTTAGACATATTTTCTTGAATTGCAGCGAGTGCTCTGACTGCGGGTGCATACTGGGCGCGGGCAGCCTTCTTCATCCAAAAAAGACCCGATTCACTGTCTTGTGTAATGCCATAACCATAATAATACATATAACCTACGCCATATTCTGCTTGAGGGATGCCTTCCGCAGCGAGAGGTAGTAATTGATGAAAAGCAGATTTGAAATTGCCAGATGTAAAACTGGCTTCGCCGTTTTGTAATTGTTGTAGAGTGGATGTTGTTGCACAAGAGGGTAGTAATAGGATGATCATGAATGCGAATAAAAGCGTGATAGTCTCTTTAAATTTCACTTTTCAACCACTCCGCAACTTGTTTTGCATAATAAGTTAAGATAGTATCAGCCCCTGCGCGTTTCATAGAAATTAATGATTCCATCACGCTTGCTTTTTCATCTAGCCATCCGAGTTGAGTGGCTGCCTTGAGCATGGCATATTCACCACTGACTTGATAAACAAAAGTAGGCACCTGAAAAAGTGTCTTAGTTTGCTGCACAATATCCAGATAAGGCATACCTGGTTTAATCATCACAATATCAGCACCTTCTTGCAAATCCATCGCGACTTCGTGCAATGCTTCGCTTCGATTGCGTGGGTCTATCTGGTATTGAAATTTATCAGCTTTACCTAAGGCTTGCTTTGAGTCAACTGCCTCGCGAAAAGGGGCATAAAAACTAGAAGCATATTTAGCTGAATAAGCTAAAATTTGTATTTCAGTAAACCCATTTTTTTCTAATGCATCACGAATAATGCCAATACGCCCATCCATCATGTCAGAGGGTGCAATAATATCTACGCCAGCCTCAGCATGTGAAATAGCTTGTTTGGCAAGAATGGCAGCAGTTTCATCGTTAGCGACATAGCCATTTTTATCAAGAACGCCATCTTGTCCATGGGGTGTATAAGGATCTAAAGCAATGTCGGTGATAATACCGAGTGATGGAAATGATTGTTTTAATTGACGTACAGCAGATTGGACGAGGCCTTCTGGATGATAAGCTTCTTCAGCCAATAATGTTTTTTTTGCGGAGGAGATCACTGGGAAAAGCGCCATCGCAGGAATACCTAATGTCACTATTTTCTCTGCTTCTTGCAGTAAAAGATCAAGGCTCATACGTTGTACGCCCGGCATAGAGTGAATAGGTTCAGCACGTTTTTTGCCTTCTAACACAAACACAGGGTAAATTAAATCATCCACAGTAAGACGCGTTTCAGCTATTAAGCGTCGCGAAAAAGGTGTATAACGTGTACGGCGTAGACGAGTCTTGGGAAAATGCCGCGGTATTGTGGGCGTCATGGCTTTGATCCAAAAAAAATAATGAGGTATTATACATCTTTTTTGTATAAGTTGGTAAAATGGAAACAGTACATCATTTGATTGATTTTATTCTACATCTCGATGAGCATCTTATTGCATTCGTAACGGCGTATGGTGTTTGGACTTATGCTTTGCTTTTTTTGATTATTTTTTGTGAAACGGGCATTATTTTAACGGCTGTTTTGCCTGGAGATTCATTGCTTTTTGCAGCAGGTGCCTTGACCGCGAACGTCTCTACTGTTTTAAATATTCATCTCTTGTTTGTTTTGCTTGTGATAGCGTCTGTGCTAGGGAATGGGCTTAATTATTATATAGGAAAGTGGTTGGGGCCTAAGATTTTTACCTCAGGTGATTCGCTCTTATTGAGCCAAAAACATATCAAAAAGGCGCATGTTTTTTTTGAGCGCTATGGCGGAAAAGCGATAGTGATTGCGCGATTTATTCCTATGATTCGTACGTTTACTCCGTTTGTAGCTGGCATTGGGTATATGTCTTATCGTCAATTTTTTATCTATAGTTTACTAGGGGCTCTGCTATGGATAGGCGTGTTGGTGTATGGCAGCTATTTATTTGGTAACATCCCTATTGTCAGACAGCATTTTTCGTATGTGATTTTGGCGATTATAGGGTTATCTATTTTGCCTGCTGTAGTTGAGATTGTGCGTAGGAAATATTCTGGATTTTTTGGCTAAGGTAGTATGAATGGCGACTATTTTGATTTTACAAGGTCCTAATTTGAATTTGCTAGGAATGCGTGAACCCTATTTGTACGGGCATACTACCCTCGCCGCGCTTCATTTAAGAATAGTAAAGCTCGCACAAGAATTAGGACACGAAGCGGTCGCTTTTCAGAGTAATGCAGAATTTGCATTAATTGACCGCATTCATCAGGATGATTCAGATTTTCTGATTATAAATCCTGCGGCGTTTACTCATACGAGTATTGCATTGCGCGATGCGCTAATTGCCGTAAACAAGCCATTTGTCGAAGTCCATTTATCTAATATTCATCGTCGTGAAGCATTTCGCCAGATTTCGTATTTTTCTGATATTGCCTTAGGTACTATGACAGGACTGGGCACAGAAGGATATTTGCTCGCTGTGCGTTATGCTCACCATTATTTAACAAACTTAACAAAACAAAAAGGAGCATATCATTATGGATCTGCACAAGATTCGCGAGCTCATTGAGCTTGCTCAAGAAAAAGGTATTGCTGAAATTGAAATTTGTGAAGGCAAAGAGTCTGTTCGCATTAGCTTGACGAGTTCCACTGTATCAAGTTTACAACCGCAGGCAGTCTCTTCTATTTCTATACCAGTCCCTGCAACTGCAACTAAAACAGAACCCGTAGAAACTATTTCTAATAAACATACGGTAAAATCCCCTATGGTGGGAACGGTTTATCTTTCCTCCTCTCCTGATGCGAAAGCATTTGTTCAAGTGGGTCAAACAGTCAAGGCGGGTGATACGCTTTGTTTAATTGAAGCCATGAAAATGTTTAATCAGATTGAAGCGGATAAATCTGGAGCAATTGCCTCTATTCTTATTGAGACGGGAGTCCCTGTTGAATTTAATCAACCTTTATTTGTGATTGAATAAGATCAAGGAAAAGCTGAATGTTAAATAAAGTTGTGATTGCTAACCGTGGTGAAATTGCACTTCGTATTCTTCGGGCTTGCAAAGAGCTCGGTATTGGAACGGTTGCGGTGCATTCAGAGGCAGATCGTGAGTTGATGCATGTCCGTTTAGCGGATGAATCCGTTTGTATAGGACCTGCCCCTGCTGCGGAAAGTTATCTGAGTATTCCTGCTATTATCAGTGCTGCTGAAATTACAGATGCAGAAGCGATTCATCCAGGATATGGGTTTCTTGCAGAAAATGCCAGTTTTGCTGAACAGGTCGAAAAAAGCGGATTTATTTTTATTGGCCCATCGCCTGATAGCATTCGCCAAATGGGCGATAAAGTAGCGGCAATTACTGCAATGAAAGCGTTAGGCATTCCTTGCGTTCCAGGTTCGAGTGATCCTATTAATGAGGATGATGAAGCCACACTACGATTAGCACGTGAGATTGGCTATCCTGTAATTATTAAAGCGGCGGGCGGTGGCGGTGGTCGCGGCATGCGTGTAGTACACACTGAATCTCACTTATTAAATGCGATTGCGATGACACGAGCAGAAGCGAAAGCGGCTTTTAATAACGATAAAGTGTATATGGAAAAATATTTGCAAACCCCAAGACATATTGAAATTCAAGTATTAGGGGATGGCAAAGGAAACGCTATTCATTTGGGCGAGCGTGATTGTTCTATTCAGCGATGGCATCAAAAAATTATTGAAGAAGCACCTGCGCCTGGTATCACACAAGAGCAGCGTGCAGCGATAGGTGAGCGTTGTGCACAAGCCTGTCGTGATATGTCTTATCGTGGTGCAGGAACATTTGAGTTCTTGTATGAAAACAAAGAATTCTTCTTTATTGAAATGAATACACGTGTTCAGGTAGAACATCCTGTCACTGAAATGGTGACGGGTGTTGATATTGTTAAAGAACAACTTCGAATCGCGGCAGGCGAAAAGCTTTCTTTCACTCAGTCAGATGTTAAAATAAAAGGCCATGCGATTGAATGCCGCATTAATGCAGAAGATCCGCGTTCTTTTGTTCCATCGCCTGGTACGATTTCTGATTTTCACGCGCCAGGAGGCCCTGGCATTCGCCTGGATTCACATATTTACAGTGGTTATAAAGTACCGCCTTATTATGATTCGCTCATCGCAAAAGTGATTGCGTATGGTGAAGATCGAGAAGTGGCTCTGGCAAGAATGCGGAATGCGCTCGATGAAATGGTGATTGAGGGAATTAAAACGAATTTACCCTTGCATCAAGATATTCTGCGCGGTGATACATTTCAGCGCGGCGTTTTGACTATTCATTATTTGGAGCAGTGGTTGAAATTGTAACTTTTTGTTTTTAAATAAAAAAAGATAAAAACAAAAAATTTCTCATAAAAAGTTAAACAGTATTTGATCGAACAACGCTCAGTGGTGTATAATTGCCCTTTTTGGTGAGCCATAAGTGCTTTTTACTCTATTTTGAATCATTTATTAATGAGAGAATGACAATGACTATGAATACTGCAAATACGATGGAAACAACTGAGGCAGGACAAAAAGCGCAATCTGCGTTTATTGTTGCCCATAAAAATCAACCGTTGCACGATAGCGTGAGACAAGCGCTTGAAAGCTATTTTTCGCAATTAAAAGGTCAAGTACCTGCTGATCTTTATGACTTGGTATTGGCTGAAGTGGAAGTGCCTTTATTGGAAGCGGTAATGGAATATACGAAAGGTAATCAATCTCGCGCAGCTATTTTGCTGGGGTTGAGTCGAGGAACACTGCGTAAGAAATTAAAAATCTATGGAATGTTAGATTAATTTTCTCTGGTTATTCAGTCTATTTGTTTGTCCGTTATTAGCTCTGTTGATGACGGACTTATTTTTTTAGTTTATAAATTTCAAATGGTTTTTACTCAACAAATGCTTTAAATCTAGCCTAATTCATTTTATCACGTATAATTCCCTAAAAGGGCAGTAGGGGAATTGACGTGATGATGACCATTGATGAAATCGGCTCGAAAGAAAATGTTGCTGTTCTGTCTCCGGAAAATCAGTTAGGGCAGCAAGATAAATGGATGATGCATGATCCAAAGGCGGGCTTAAACCCACTCGTAGATAGCGCGGCTTATTTGTTTTCTTTGATCGGGCAATTAAAGAATTTAAAGTCTTATAGTCAGTTAGATCAATTACAAAAGACATTAATAGCGGAAATCAATCGTTTTCAAGATGCAGCTAAAATCCAAGGGTATCGCTCTGAATATAGAGTAGTGAGCCGTTATGCACTGTGTGTCACATTTGATGATATTATCGCGAATACTGCCTGGGGTGGGCAGGGACAGTGGGACCATTATAAGCTATTGACTGTATTTAACTCGGAAGTAGTGCAGCAAGAACGGTTCTTTTTAATTCTTGATCGCATCATCAAAGAGCCTGCATTGTATATTGATGTCATGGAGTTGATGTATCTCTGTCTTAGCCTGGGTTATAAAGGGAATTACCGTTCAACAGAATGGAACCAGCATCAACTCGAAAAAATTACGCATGGATTGTATAAGCGAATTTGTGCTTATCGCGGTCATTCGAGTAGAATGCTTTCGCCATTTCCCTTCAAAACAGCGTTGTCTGGAAAAATAACCAAAAAACCTTCTTATGGGTGGGTGCTTTTTGTCACGGCGAGTATTGTTTTTTTATTATTTATTGGATTGGGTTTTCTATTGGATACTCTATCCGATCAAACTTATCAAGCATTAACCCAGATCGGGAAATCAGTTGTATGAAACGAATCAATAAATTTATTGCGCCAGAAATAAAAAAAAAATTACAAGAGTTGCAAGGCCACTTCCAAGGCGCGGTTAAATTTTTAAAGAGTACAGTGATTCATCGAAATGGTAAAAAAGTTAATTTAGCTTGCTTGCCTTGGTATTTAATGATTGGGTCGAGAGGTTCTGGTAAAACAACTTTACTTGCAAACGCCGAAATTAATTATATCTTAGCGAAACAATTTAAGTCAGAAATAAGGGACATTCCCTCCTCTGATGCTTGTAATTGGTGGGTGACGCGGGATTTAGTTTTAGTAGACGTGCCCGGATTTTATCTTGGCTCTAAATTCAGGTCGCTTTGGCAGTCTTTTTTGCAGATGCTGAAACTCGTTCATCGTAAAAATAAACTGCAAGGTATTATTGTGACGTTGAATTTACCTGAACTGATGGTACTCCAAAAACAGCAAGAAAAAACTGAAACTTTTTTGAGTCTAAAAAGACGATTAAGAGATTTAATAAAATTATTTGGTGAGGCGATGCCCATTCATTTAATGATCACGAAATGTGATTTTTTACCAGGGTTTTCTGATTTTTTTGGCGAAAGCAATCATGATGAAATAGCTCAAGCCTGGGGGGTGACTCTCCCCTCTACTGAAGAAGATGAAAATTTAATTACAATTTTTTCTGAACGATTTAATGCCCTGATCAAGCGTTTAAATAACCAGTTAATTCGGCGGTTGCACCACGAAAGGAATGCAACTGTGCGATCTCATATCAAAAATTTTCCGTTGCATATCGAGCAATTAAAAGAGTCAATAATTGAATTTTTGAAAGTGATAGAGATTTCCCATCCATCATTATGTAGCGTTTATCTCACGAGTGGTACGCAATGTCCTGTATCTCAAGAAACAACAGCTTTATCATCTGTCGAGAGCAATGCTGCTTATCAACCTCTGAGTATTATGTCGGTTCCTACGACACCTGCGCGTGCTTATTTTGTTCGTCAATTTATTTTACATCATTTATTAGCAGTGCCAGTGCCGTCTGGAAAAATAAAAAATCATTATTTTTGGCGACAACGAATCGCATACATGACAGCAGTAAGCACTGTTGTCATGGCTTCTATTTTATTGGGGCGTGATTTTCAATATAGCATACAGCAAGCATATTCCGTAAAAAATGATTTATCAAAATATCAATTAGGTTTGCAAACATCGCATAATCAAAATGAACGCTTGATTCAAGCAATCCCTTTATTAAATTCCTTGCAACAGGCTGCAAGGGTGGCGGCAGATCAATCGTTGCTGGCTGTCTATTCTCATAAAACAAAAAAAACGGCTAACGAAGTTTACCGTCAAGCTTTACAGGCAATTGTTTTGCCAGATATTAAAAATTATTTTGAAAATTATTTGAAAATAGCGAGCCATAAAAATCCAGAACAGGTTTATAGCGTATTAAAAGCTTATTTAATGTTGAATGATAAAGAACATTTTCAGGCGGATTTTATGGTGGGGGCATTGCAGGAATTAATGGCGAGTGCTGGGAATAAAACGTCTATTGTTGCGTTAACTGACCCTATACGCTCTGCTTTACAGACGGAGTGGATGTCGATTCCACTCAACTCTGCGTTGATTACAGAAGTGCGGAAGCAATTATTGAGTTTGTCGAGTTCAGCCCTGGGTTTTGTTATTTTAAAAAATACAGGAGCCAATAAGGTTGATCATAAGATTGATCTTGGCACTGCATTGGGTAACCCGCCTATTTTTACAAGTAAAGCAGTCGCTATGCTGATTCCCGCAATGTTTACAGCAAATGCATTTAATCGAATCGTGACTAATGAAGTGGGCATTGCGGCCTCTGAGGCATTGCAGGGCAATTGGGTTTTAGGTGAAAATCGAGTAGTGGCTGAGCCGGCAGCTATTGATACATTGGCTGCGGAATTGCATACACACTATATCAGCAATTATATTGATATTTGGGAAAGTTTATTAGCCAATATTCAACTCAGTGTTCCTCAAAATATGACTCAATTGAATGTGATGATTGCGGCGTTGACGAGTAATAATTCACCTTTATTGCGTTTACTAAATACTATAAAAGTCAATACATCTCTTGCACCTATTGTTTTGGCTAGCCCCAAATTGCAAAGCTTAAGTGTTTTGTTAGCCAATGCAGACAATAATAAGTCGAGTGCGTTATATGGTATTTTTGTTAGCTTGCAAGAGTTGCATACTTATTTAGAAACTATGGTGAAGGTGCCTGAAATGGATGAAGCCATCTTTCAAGCGACCGTGCAGCGCATGAAAAATTCCAGCAATGATCCTATTACACATATTTATTTGATGGCGGCACAAAGTCCTGAACCGATGAAAACCTGGTTAAATATGATTGCCACGAAGAGCTGGTATTTTATGTTGCAAGAAACGAGCCAACATATTGAAAATGCGTGGCAGAAAAACGTAGTGAGTATTTTTCATAATAAAATCGCTTGCTATTATCCATTCAATCCCAATGCTCTTCAATCAGTGGATGTGCAGCAATTCAGTGATTTCTTTAAGCCCCAAGGGGTGTTGACGAATTTTTATAGTGATTATTTACAACCTTTTGTGGATGATACGCAGGAAAAATTACAATGGCGGGCTGTGAATGACCAAAAACCTTTATTTTCTAGTACGATCCTGGATCAATTAGAACGTGCAGCACGTTTGCAACAGCTCTTTTTTCCGAAAGGGGATGATAAATTAAATATGCAGGCGATAAGTTATTTATCACTGGCAGGTAAGCATGAGAATGCTGAATCACCCATCAACTTCACGCAAATTAAATTGCCTGATCAATTGGCAAGTTAGAAGGATATGATTAAAGATATGACTAAAGCAACTCGGTTTATTGCAATCACATTTCTTTTGGCGTTTGTTACGTTTTTCTGTCAAAAAAATCTATTCTTAAGTGGTGATGTGGCTGTTTTGCTTCATGAAACAGGCTTATTTTTGAAGGGAGGGAAGTACGTAACCCATTTTTTTGAAACGAATCCTCCGATGATCTTTTATCTTTACGCACCTGTCTATGCGCTAAATCAATTTTTATTTATTAATATGATAAGTGCAGTCCAAATTTATATTATTTTGATAGCGTTGGTATCAGTGGCTTTTTGTTGTATGCTGATCAAAAAAATAATAAAAAAAGAAGATTATTTTATTGCGAATGTATTTCTTTATACGCTGTTATTTGTTTTTCTTTTTTTACCTATAGGAGAATTTGGGCAGCGCGAGCATATTTTTTTGATATTAATGATGCCTTATTTGCTGGCTGCTGTGTGTTTTGTACAGAATAAAAAAATAAATGTATTTTATGCCTGTCTTATAGGTGTAATGGCTGGATTAGGTGTCGGACTGAAGCCTTATTTCTTAATGCCATTCATATTAGTCGAAATTTACTTAATGATAAAAAAACGCTCCTTATGGAGTTGGTTAAGAATAGAATCCATTGTTTGTGCTTCCCTCTTAGCCATTTATTTAACCTCTGTTTTTTTATTCCAGGAAAATTATATTAAAATCATGATGCCGATCATATCGCGGCTATATTTTTCGAGTATTCATGAACCGTGGAGTATTATTTTTTCTAAATTAACGGTAGTTTTTTGTTTATTTGTTGCGGGCTATTATTTTTTTTATAATAAAAACAAATACAGTGAATTGACAGCCATTTTAATGTGGGCGTTAGTCGGCATGATATTAGCCTTTATGATTCCACGTGCAGCCTGGTTCTATCATGTCATTCCTGCATTTGGGGTAGCGTGCTTATTGGCAAGTTTTTATATTTCTATGCCTTTGTTGCCTTATGTGCATAATAAATTATTAACAAAGCGTGATATTTGTATATGCATTGTTAGTGGGTTATTGGTTTTTTGTATCCCTTTATGGCACATTTACTTGAGCTTCGAGAATCATTTTGCTTATAATCAGAAGAGTTCATTGGTTCAGTTAGTGAAATATATTCATACTTCGCCTTATAAATCCTCTGTTTATTGTTTTTCAGCCAATACAACAGGCGATTGTTTCCCGCTAGTTTATCTGATTCAGAGTTATTTTGCGGGGCGTTCTCCTTTTTTTTGGTGGCTACCCGGGATATTGATAGCGGAAAAAAATCACTTGGCCGTGCCTGATAAGGATTTCTTAATAGAGAGCGTGGCTGATGACTTAAATTCGTTCCAACCGGCGATGATTGTGATTAATAAGGAAAATGAAAAGATGATTCTGAAGGAAGGTTTTAATTTTATTGATTATTTATCGAAAAACAGAAAATTCTTGACTGCGTGGAAACATTATGTGTATTTAACGCAAATAGGGCATTATCAAATTTTTCGGCGTGTATAAAAAAATAAGATATAATGCCCCCCAGAATAATCATCTTTACGAAGAATTTTCGCATTTGCCTTCGCGGGAATGACACAGTTAAACGAACGTTCTTTTTTTTATGAGCTACGAGAGAAAAGTGATGAAGAAGCTGAATAATAAAGGGCAAGCAATAGGCTTAAGCGCATTTGCGCTTGTGATGCTGATTACTGGAGCCATTGATAGCATTAGAAATTTGCCAGCGACAGCGCTTTTCGGAAGTTCGTTGATTTTCTTTTTTGTATTTTCAGCCATTATTTTTTTAATTCCTGCGGCTTTAGTCTCGGCCGAGTTATCATCACGTTCCACTGACAAAAGCGGTATATTTCATTGGGTGCATGAGAGCTTTGGGGAAAAAACTGCTTTTTTAGCGATCTGGTTGCAATGGATTAATACGATGGTTTGGTTCCCTACTATTCTTTCCTTTTTAGCGGGAACGGTGAGCTATTTCATTAATCCCGCGTTAGTGCAAAATAAATTGTATTTAGTAAGTGTTATTTTGAGTTTATTTTGGCTGTTAACTTTATTTAATTTAAAGGGCTTGCATTTTTCCTCAAAAATTTCGAGTTTCTGTGCTGTAGTGGGTATGATTATACCCATGGCGCTTATTGTGATTTTGGCAATTGTTTGGCTTTTGTTAGGGAATCCGTTGCAAATTCATTTTACGACTGCTGAGATGCTTCCCTCATTGGGGCATGCGGCTAATTGGGTTTCCCTGACTGCAATCATGGCTTCTTTTTTAGGAATGGAGCTTGCGACAGTGCATGTTAAAGAAGTGAGGAACCCACAAAAAACATTTCCTAGCGCTTTATTTTTCTCAGTATTGCTTGTGCTAGCGACTATGATTCTTGGTTCATTGGCGATAGCAATGGTTTTGCCTAAAAATCAAATTAATTTAGTGAACGGTGTGATGCAGGCATTTACGCAATTTTTCGCAATATATCATCTTTCGAAGTTAATGCCAGTCATTACAGTGATGTTATTATTGGGTACATTGGGTAGTATGGTCAGTTGGGTTATTTCACCTGCCAAAGGGTTGTTGACAGCCGCGCAATTAGGGTATTTTCCTCGGTTTTTTACCCAGGAAAATAAACAGGGTGTTGCGACACGGCTTTTGATAACGCAGGCTATTTTGGTCAGTGTTGTTTGCCTGGCTTTTTTGCTGATGCCGAGTGTAAATGGTTCTTATTGGTTATTAACCGCATTAAGCACACAGCTTTACGTATTAATGTATGTGCTGATGTTTCTAGCGGCTCTCTGCTTGAAATATAAAGCAGGGGACCATCTGCGTGCTTTTACTATCCCTGGGGGTAAAGTGGGTATGTGGGTGGTTTGCATGCTTGGCTTGATGGGTTGTGGTATTACGCTTTGTGTGGGTTTTATTCCACCTGCAGGTATTGATGTCGGCGGCATCCTGCATTATGAAACGGTCTTTTCTATGGGGTTGATTGTTATAATTTCCCCCGTGTTGTTATTTTATTGGTATAAAAAAAGCGATGCAAAAATGCAGTACAATTGAAGAACCAGCCTGATTCTGATATTGATCTCGTTCCTGTTAAATTTACCTGGCAAAAGAAATCATTTTCGATTAGATTGTCTCCCCTTTACGCTTACCTGTAATGACGCAATAGGAGTTTATGATGAAAAAAACGAAAAGCCAGCTATTGGCGACAGAAGTGCGCCATATTGACATTAAAAAATTCGACTTTTCTTCTTTAGTGGAAGCGATGGAAGGTACTGCTTTCCAAGCGAAAAACTTAGGACGTGCAGCGAAGATTTACGATCAAATGCTCCGTGATGAACAGTGCGGTATTATTCTGTGTCTGGCAGGTTCTTTAATTAGTGCGGGGCTTAAGCAAGTGATTTTAGACTTGTTAGATCATAATATGATTGATGTCATTGTCTCGACAGGCGCTAATATCGTAGACCAGGATTTTTTTGAGGGGCTTGGATTTAAGCATTATCAGGGTTCGCCATTGCTAGATGATTTAGAATTACAATCTTTAGCGATTGACCGTATTTATGATACGTTAATTGATGAAGATCAGCTTCGTATCTGCGATAACGTGATTGCAGATATTGCAAATAGTTTGCCCGTGAAGGCTTATTCTTCGCGCGAATTTATTCATGAAATGGGGCGTTATCTCGAAAAAAACGGCAAAAACTCAGATTCTATCGTTTTACGTGCTTATCAAAAAGAAGTACCTATTTTCGTTCCTGCCTTCAGTGATTGCAGTGCCGGGTTTGGTTTAGTGATGCACCAGGTAGCTCATCCCGATAAACATAGCAGTATTGATTCAGTGAAAGATTTTCGTGAACTTACTCAGCTTAAAATCAAAGCCAAAGAAACAGGGTTGCTGATGATCGGTGGCGGAGTACCCAAGAATTTTGCGCAAGATGTCGTAGTTGCGGCTGAATTGTTAGGTGCAGAAGTGCCCTTGCATAAGTATGCAATACAAATTACGGTAGCGGATGAACGTGATGGCGCTTTGTCTGGCTCTACACTACGGGAAGCCTGCTCCTGGGGCAAAGTATCTGTCGTGCATGAACAGATGGTTTATAGTGAAGCAACAATCGCTTTGCCATTATTAGCAGGATATGCGTATAGTAAGGGTGCATGGCGTCAGCGCAAAGGCCGGGCGTTTGCTCGTTTGTTTTAAGTATTATTTTAAGAGTGACTGGGAGGTGGGGCTATGAGTGAATGGTCTGCACAACAAGCGCGTGAAGCCTATCTTGTGACACAATGGGGCGATGGTTTTTTTGATATTAATCAGCAGGGTCATTTGTTAGCTTGTCCTAAAGGGCCAAATAGCAATACGCACATTGATTTAGTAGAGTTATCTCAGCGCATTAAAGAAGCGGGTTTAACCTTTCCCGTGTTAGTGCGTTTTACAGATATTTTAAAAAAACGTATCCAAATGCTTAGCGATGCATTTATGCGCGCTATTAAAGAAAATGATTATCGCGGTGCGTTTACCTGTGTTTATCCTATTAAAGTCAATCAGCAGCGCCGTGTTGTCGAAGCGATTTTAGATACTCCAAAAACGCGAGTGGGCTTAGAAACGGGTAGCAAGCCTGAATTATTAGCGACCTTGGCGCTTTCTGCCAATCCTGAGTCTGTGATTATTTGCAATGGCTATAAAGACCGTGAGTATATTCGCCTGGCACTGATTGGTCAGAAACTAGGGCACCGCGTTTGTATTATTTTGGAAAAACAATCAGAATTATTTTTAGTCTTGGAAGAAGCAGAAAAATTAAATATAGAGCCTTGTATTGGTATTCGCGTGCGCCTGGCATCTATTGGCGCTGGAAAATGGCAAAATACCAGTGGTGAAAAAGCCAAATTTGGTTTTTCAGCCACACAAGTCTTGCGTGTGATTGAACTGTTACGCGAGAGAAAACAATTACATTTATTGCGTGCCATGCATTTTAATTTAGGCTCGCAAATTGCCAATATTGCCCATATTCATAGCGGAATACGTGAGTGCGCGCGTTATTTTGCGGCATTAAATGCGTTAGGCGCGCCTATTACGATAGTCGATGTGGGCGGTGGCCTTGGCGTGGATTACGAGGGAACTCGTTCACGCAGTCATTGTTCCATGAATTACAGCGTGCAAGAATATGCGAACAACATTGTCTATGTGTTGGCTGAAATATGTCAACAGCATAATTTACCCCATCCTGAAATCGTTACAGAATCAGGGCGGGCCATCACAGCGCATCATGCCATGTTAATCACCAACGTGATTGCAACCGAAGAAGCATGTGATCTCACCCATTTAGTTGCGCCTGAAGAAAATGAAATCGCATTTATTAAAAATTTATGGGAAGGTTATTTAAATTTATCTGAAAGTACTGCGTTAGAAACGTATCATGATGTGTGTCTTTGGAATTCAGAAGCACAGACTATGTTTTCTCACGGATCGATTGATTTAAAAAAGCGTGCCTATGCAGAACAAATCTATTATGCCACTTGCACTAAAGTGCGCGATTATTTGAAGCCTGCGGTACGTGCGCATCGAGAAGTCATTGATGAATTACATCAGAAATTGGCAGTGAAATTTTTCTGTAATTTTTCGATATTTCAATCTTTGCCAGATTCATGGGCGATTGACCAAGTGTTTCCGATTTTACCCTTATCAGGCTTAGATAAAATGCCAACAGAGCGCGGTATTTTGCATGATATTACCTGTGATTCTGATGGTAGCATTGATCACTATGTGAATAATTATGGTCTTGATAGCACGCTGTCATTGCATCCGCATGACCCCGCAGAGCCTTATTTACTCGGCATATTTATGGTAGGGGCTTACCAAGAGATTTTAGGTGATCTGCATAATTTATTTGGGGATACCCACTCAGTGCATGTCGAGTTAACAGAAGGGGGCGGATACAAATTAACACAAGCGATTGAAGGTGATACTGTCGAATCTGCATTAGGGTATGTCAACTTTAATCGCAATCAGCTCATTCGTTCTTATCGCGAGCAATTAGAAAAATCTGTTTTGAGTGAAGTCGATCGCGAAGTGTATTTAACGGATCTCACCAAAGGCTTGCAAGGGTATACCTATTTCGAGGATTAATATGAAAGATTTTGACGCCAATGCGGCGGCTTCTCAGGATTCAGGCATTTTCGGATTGCCTTTTACAGTAGAAGAAGCTGAAATGGTGCTTTTACCCGTGCCATGGGAAGTCACTACTTCGTATGGCAGAGGGACTGCGAAAGGCCCCAGCGCTATTTTAAAAGCCAGTAAGCAGATTGATTTATTTGATCTGGAATTAGGAAATTTTTTTGAGGCAGGCATTGCTCTCTTAGACGAATCACCTGATGTTAAAAAATGGAATGAAGAAGCGAGCCAATTAGCCAAAAAAATCATTGCGGCGGGCGATGGTTCTGTTAAAGATCTTTCTACAGTCAATGAATATAGTATTCAATTAAATACATTTGTTTATACAGCGACTCAAACTCTTTTAGCACAAGGCAAACGCGTAGGCATTATTGGCGGTGATCATTCGGTACCTTTCGGTGCTATTCAGGCATTTTTAGAAAAATATCCAAAGATGGGTATTCTGCATTTTGATGCACATGCCGATCTGCGAGACGCTTTTGAAGGCTTTACCTATTCTCATGCCTCTATCATGCATAATGTGATCACGAAAACAAAATTAACGCGATTGGTGCAAGTCGGCATTCGAGATTTTTGTGAAGAAGAATTTAATTTTATTCATCATCACAAAGAAAAAATCACCACTTTTTTTGATAACGCACTGTCTGAAAGAAAGATGCAAGGCGAACCTTGGTCAGTCTTATGTGACGAAATTATTCAGCATTTACCTCAAGAAGTGTACGTCTCTTTTGACATTGACGGCCTAGACCCTCGTTTTTGCCCACACACAGGAACCCCCGTACCCGGTGGGTTAGATTTAAAAGAAGTATTTTATTTAATTAAAAAAGTTGTGCAATCAGGACGTAAAATCATCGGTTTTGATCTCAATGAAGTGGCTCCTGGACAGGCGTCTGAATGGGACGCCAATGTCGGCGCTCGGCTACTTTACAAGCTCTGCGGGTGGACGCTTTATTGAGGTCAAGTAAAAAAAGGATTGGAAGATTCTTCTGCGGGACGAGTGAAAAGCAGAGGTAGTTTTTCTCGTTACGTTGGTGGGAGAAATAATACCCCGGATTCATGATGCGTAGCTTTTGTAGAGTGAGATTTATGGCATGATCTTTAAGCGTGTTCCATTATTTATGTTCGGACTTGTCTATGGAGCTGTTGTGTTACCGATCTATAGTGTATGTTATGGTGTGGTATTCTGTATAGGAGCACTCTATTACACAATGATGAATGTAGTGGTGCCATATTTGATGCCGGATAATTTTTGTAAGGCTATTTACGAAATTTTTCTAGAGGCATTGTACGCAACATCGGCAATGGCGGCTATGATAGCATGTATGGCATTAATAAAAGTAGCAATAGCTGGTGTTAGTATATTCACATCTGGGGTAATGACTGGAATTGCAATTTTGCTAGGGATGATCTTTTGCTTTGCCCTGGTTATGCCATTTATTCTGAACATAGTTATCAGTGTTAGCCTATTGATAGGGGGTGCTGTAATCGGAGCTGTGTGTGGCACTATGCAGGGTCTTTGCGAGGGATTAGTATGGACGTGGCATTGTGCGATGAATTTTTACGATAATGGCTTTATACAAGGACTTGGTTTTCCTATTAGATTATCTCAGGCTTTGATTGTTTTTATTATGGATGGTGACTATGCAAAGCTGAGTGAGTTAGGCACAACGGCAAATACTGCTTCAGCAAAAGCATCAAGGGAGGTAGTGCAAACACATGTTGCCATGACTACTCGTATTGTTCGTGATACCTTGGAAAGCGAGACAAATAACAGGTGTCCAGACGGAGTATCGACGCTAATAACAGAGTATGCACTATTAACTGATTCAGATGAGCCAGCTTCACTATTACAACAACTCGCTATTCCTCGAGAAGAACGTGTTAGACGTGTCACGCGATGGATAGAGAGTATCGGTGAGCCAGGCCTCGTAAACCCTCAACAACCCGCTACTGTTGGAGAGGTGGTAAATGAAGCAGAAATAAGAAAGATTGTGATGGAAGTTTTACATCCTCAACGGGCAGTCAATATATAAAAGGCAGCTTTGCTCGTACAGCTTGCAATTCATTTGTCCCGGGAGGATCACTCAGGCTCTCCGTAGGATTCCCAGAAGAAATCACTAACATGAAATATTTTTATTCAAAAGTAAATGGACTTGGTATACCATTATACATATTTTCCTCCTAATACTTTGGAGATGTTAATTAATACGAAGAGATAAAAATACAATGGAAACCGAAAAAGCTTCTGTAGGTATTAAATGACAATTAGCTTTGCCGATCGCGACAACTAACGTTGCCGATTAA
>JBEPVM010000014.1:0-32470 GCA_041690995.1 Gammaproteobacteria bacterium
CCTCGGAACATATTCATTGCAAGATGGGTATGAGTATTAATAAATCCTGGCATAATAGCGTGAGTAGAATAATTTTCTATACTCTTTGCAGTATAATGTTCTTTGGCAAGTTTGCTCGGTAAAATATCTTTTATTTTGCCTTGGTGAATCACCAGCGCATGATCTTCTAAAACAGAATTATTTTTTTCGCAGGTGATAAGCCATTTAGCCTGGATAATTTGATCTATGGATTCCATATATAGAGCTCTCTTTCAAAGTTAATTGATTAATGTAGATAGTTGACCCCCAAGAGGGCCGTACTATATCAAGAAGTAGGTTAGCCTCACAACTGCATTCAAACCATTTAGCTATTTCCAATAATATATCAAGTGTACTTTTTTACTATAGAAATATAGTATTAACGTATATATGCTTAATAAAATTATAGGAGGGTCGTTCCTATGTACAAGATTTGTTTTTACGTACCTGAAACACACGTGGAAGAAGTGAAAAACGCTATGTTTGCTAAAGGCGCGGGTAAAATAGGTGATTACAGTTGTTGTGCCTGGCAAGTCTTGGGTGAAGGACAGTTTTTACCGCTTAAGGAAAGTCATGCTTTTGTTGGAGAAAAAAATCAATTAGAAAAGCTGGCTGAATACAAAGTTGAAATGATCTGCTTAGCACAATATATTCACGAAGTTATTTCCGCACTTAAAAATACACATCCCTATGAAGAGGTTGCGTATCAAGTGTGGTGCGTAGAAGAGTTTTAATTATTAATTGGAATATTGTCGATTAATCTATAGAAGAATGCATCTTTCTCTTCTTTCTTGTCTTCTATCTTCTATATTAGATTGTCTTCTATCACCTTCTTCTCTTTGTATCCTCCTGTTCGGATAAAATTCCGTCACTTTCAGGGGGCCCAGATTAGCTACATCAGATTCCACCCGATACCCCCAGGCAGGAAAACATTCCTATAAGCAAATTAGAGACTCTGGGATATAATGATCAATACTATTTCCAATTTAGTGCTTTATTGATTCGAGTATTAACCATTATGCCTGTATTTCAACAAACGAACCGAATCGCATGGCAAATGTATTTAGGCTATTGGAGTGAACATGCAAAAGCTACCTTTATTAAAAGCGGGTGACAGTGTTGAAATTATTGCGCCTGCATCTCGTTGCTCTGATGCGCAATTAGCAGACCTTAAAGAATTACTCCTATCCTGGCAATTGAATCCTATCGTACCAAACGATATTTTTGGCGATGACTTATTATGTGCCAATACAGATGAAATGCGTTTTCAATCCTTAAAAAATGCCTTAACAAACCCTGAAACAAAAGCCATCATTTGCGCACGAGGGGGTTATGGCTGTGTGCGTTTAATTCCAGAATTGACAAAAGTGAGTCCGCCACCCACAGCTAAATTATTTGTGGGAATGAGTGATATTACCGCTTTAAATTTATATTTGCAGCAAGAATGGCAGTGGCCAGTGCTTCATGGCGCACCTATTATTGATAAATTTTCTCCTGAGTCTATTGCAACGGTAAAATCTATTCTATTGGGGGAGGTTGAACATGTAGAATTTTCTGGATTACCTCTCAATATAGCCGCAGAAAAAAATCATATTATTGAAACGAGCGTAACAGGTGGTAATTTGAGTTTAGTA
Source organism: Gammaproteobacteria bacterium (assembly GCA_041690995.1). Classification (GTDB taxonomy): domain Bacteria; phylum Pseudomonadota; class Gammaproteobacteria; order DSM-16500; family DSM-16500; genus UBA4722. The sequence goes on from JBEPVM010000014.1 coordinate 1,653, forward strand.
CAGGCAAGCATCGGCACAAAATGGCAATTGGATGGAAATAATAAAATTATTTTTTTAGAAGAAGTTGGTGAACGAGGCTATCGAGTCGATCGTATGTTGGAACATTTACGTCAAGCGGATATTTTCAAAAAAGCAAAGGCTATTTTATTCGGTGATTTTATCGGAGGAAAAGAGCCAGATGGTTCATCCCTGATTAATCCAGTGTTAGAGCGCTTTGCTAAACATTGTGAAATTCCTGTTGTAAAAGTAGAAGGTATAGGCCATGGATACACTAACTTTCCTCTCCCGCTGGGTACAGATACTCAATTACAATTAGGTCATGAAATTGAATTAAAATGCTTTAGATAATTTAACCGTTTCTTGCGATAATTAACTTGAATTGATAGACTCTATATTGTTCATTCTCAATAACATAAAAAAGGATATTTATGCGATACAAAATTTTCACCATTTTTTTATTGCTGTGGAGTTTGGCGTGTTTTGGCGAGCCTAGTTTTGAAGGTATTTATCAGTGTAAGGGATTTGATCCTTATCTCAATAAGACTTATTCAGGAACAATAGAAATTGTTCCCTACAATACTGTCTATAATGTAGCAATGGAATATGATACAGGAGAAAAAGCGGTAGGTACTGCAGGGTTGTGGGATAACGAGACAATCGCAGTCGTATTTCAAAGTACGCGCGATCCAAAAATAGTTGGACTTGAGCGATATTCTTATAGTAAAGACCATAAAAAAATTCAGGGTTATTGGATTTATCTAGGGAAAGATAAATTAGGCAAGGAAGTGTGTGAAAAAGAATAAAAAAGAATGACTTTATTAAACACGATATTTTTCCAAAGCTAACTCGCTTAATGTGACCCCATTACCAGGGGTCTCTGGCGGGGAAAGATAGCCTTGGCGCACAGGAAATGTCTCTACAATGAATCCCATATTTTTAAATACCTTTGTCAAAATCCAATATATTTAATCTCTTTGATTACGGCGGAAACAATCCAGGCATCCAACGATTTGCAAGAGCTGCAGGAAAAGCTAATTTTAGCGGAGATTTTATTACGTCAGACATTAGAATACCCTTCTCAATTAACACAGAAGTCAATCGGCGCGCATGACGATCTGTGACATTTAATATCCCTGATATTTCATTTCTCGATAGTTCACCACGATATAAAATAGCCTCAAGTATCGAGAAAGCCTGGGGAGGCAATGTTTTTAGCTCAATTTCTTCACGGGCCCATAATAAAATTCTTGTTCGTAACAAATCAGGTTGCATCAACCTTTCCATAAAATTAATTTGATCTATGCATGTTTCAAGAAAAAATCGAGTAAAATCTGCAAGCGCTTCTTCACTTAAATTTCCTCGCCCATCCAGGTCATTCCGCCGTGACAAATCACACATTGCAAGATGTCCTTTATATTTTTCGACATGCCGAGCTAACCCACGTGCAATAGACCATATTCCTCCAGTCTCTAAAATATTGAATGTCATTGCATGTGAGATTAAACGTGCCACTCGGCCATTCCCATCGAGAAATGGGTGAATCCATAATAATCGATGATGTATTGCAGCCAGCGCTAATATGACTTCTGATTTTCCTAAAACATCGTATACAGATTCAAAACGAGAAAGAAAACGAGGTAATGCGCCTGGGCTAATTGCAACATGATTACCCACTATGACATCACATTGACGCAATTGGCCTGGGGTAATTTTCATTTTTTCTTTACCGTCTGAATAATTAACCCACAATAAATCTTCGGGTAATAAATAACAGAAACGGCGGTGAATTTCACAGAGGGTATCAAGAGAAAAGATATGGCTTTTGATTCCACCGCTATCAATCCACTCTTGAACAGCAATATGTGCCTTAGCCTCTTGCTGTAAATTACGTTTTTTTATATCAGTGCTATACTGACCCCGCAAAGCTTGTTCAATTTCAATAGGATGCGTATTATGACCCTCAATCAAATTACTGTAATAGCAATTCATTGATCGCACCATGCTCGCCAGGGATGTTTGTATTGCCAATGGTAAACTACGTCTAAATCCAGCGGATTTTGCTACTAATTCTACTGCAATATCCGTTAATTCTTTTCGATGGACGGAATTTTCAGAAATGAGTAAAGGCTCCATCAATGACAGGTTCTCACCTCTATCAATAGCCGTTAAAATGTCCGCTTTTACATCCAGTATTTTTTTACTCATCTTATTGATTATAACATATTTTTTTATAAAAAAACTAATAAAAAGCAAGAAAAATGTCCGCTTCAATGTCCGCATGATAACGTGATAGATTATCTCACTGGAAAATCAAAATACGTCTCAGGAAAAGGTTCTTCTTTAAGCGTGAAATGCCACCATTCTTTTTCATAAGGGATAAAGCCAGCTTGTTGCATGAGATCGCGTAACATTAATCGGTTGTTACGGGGCTCACCTTGAATATGCTCAGACAAAGCATGTGATAATTCGTCCATGAAATCAAAATGCGTTCCCATGGCCAGTTCTTTGGATGGCTCATTAAGATGCACGATGCTTAAATCGACAGTGCTGCCCCGTGAATGGCTTGATTTCTCTGCGACATACCCGAGTGTAAAAACATCAGCCTTATTAACGCGCGGGTAATAATGCGATTTCATTTTCTGATCAGCCGCATCCTTACTCCAGGCAATAAAATCATTCACAGCAGTTTGTGGACGATAGCAATCAAACACTTTGAGGCTTAATGATTGTTCGTTCAGTTTTTTTTGAACATTCGCTAATGCCATTGCAGCTTGTCTTGTCAAAATACATCGCGGTGATTCGTAGCCTGCAATAGGCCTACCGATAAAATTATCATGCGTAAAATATTTCATGTCTTGAATAATGCTGGGATCAATTTCTTTTAAGTAAACAAAATCATTGGGCAATGCCATAAGAGGACTCACAAAAAAAATGGTATAAAAAACGAATAGCGCGATATTATATTTTTTCATAAAAATATAACCTTATTTTAGAGAACGTTTATTTAACCGTGTCATTCCCGCGAAGGCAGGAACCTATTCTGCCCTGTAGCTAAACTGACTTTAATAAAATAATTTCCACTTGGTTCTTTTATCTTTTCATCGAATCAAAAAAATCTTCATTTATTTTTGTAGCTTTCAAGCGATCTAGTAAAAACTCAAGCGCTGGAAGATCATCCATGGGATTTAAAAGTTTACGTAAAATCCACATCTTTTGCATTTTTTCTTGCGATACCAATAACTCTTCGCGGCGAGTACCTGAACGGCTGATATTAATGGCGGGGAAGATACGTTTTTCAGCCGCACGTCGTTCCAGGTGCATTTCCATATTACCCGTGCTCTTGAATTCTTCATAGATCACATCGTCCATCTTCGACCCTGTATCCACAAGCGCAGTCGCGATAATGGTTAAACTGCCCCCTTCTTCAATATTACGCGCCGCACCAAAAAAACGCTTGGGGCGCTGGAGCGCGTTTGCGTCTACACCACCTGTGAGAACTTTGCCAGAGGCAGGAACGACAGTATTGTAGGCACGCGCCAAACGAGTAATAGAATCCAGCAAGATGACCACATCGCGTTTATGCTCAACTAAACGTTTCGCTTTTTCGATGACCATTTCTGCCACTTGAACATGGCGGCTGGCAGGCTCATCAAATGTACTGGCAATCACTTCGCCACGAACTGAGCGCATCATTTCTGTCACTTCTTCAGGACGTTCATCAATTAACAACACCATTAAGTGACATTCAGGATGATTTTGTGCGATGGAATGCGCGATATTTTGCAGCATCATAGTCTTGCCTGCTTTAGGCGGTGAAACAATCAAACCACGTTGTCCCTTGCCTATGGGGGACACTAAATCAATCACGCGAGCAGTAATATCTTCAGTACTGCCATTGCCACATTCCATTTCTAAAATTTCATTAGCAAATAAAGGTGTTAAATTTTCAAAAAGAACTTTGGATTTCGCATTTTCTGGGGTGTCAAAATTAATATGATCTACTTTTAAAAGGGCAAAATAGCGTTCGCCTTCTTTGGGTGGACGAATTTTTCCAGAAATAGTATCGCCTGTACGTAAATTAAAGCGTCTAATTTGACTGGGTGATACATAAATATCATCAGGTCCCGCTAAATAAGAGCCTTCCGAAGAGCGAAGAAATCCAAACCCATCCTGGAGTATCTCAAGGACACCGTCTCCAGAAATATCTTCGCCTCTTTTTGCGTGTGCATTTAAAATAGCGAAAATGATGTCTTGCTTGCGTGAGCGAGCCATATTTTGAAGATTGTACTCGGTGGAAAGTGTGACTAATTCAGCAGCAGTTTTTTTCTTAAGTTCGGTTAGATTCATGCTCATGGTATTTTATGCCTGTGATAGAGTTAAAACTGACAAGTTCCTGGTTATTGATGATATGGCGCACTTTTCCTAATGCGTTTTTTCGTAAAAAACTATTAATTTTCTTTAGCATTCTGGAGTGCCAAAATTTTGGGAAGCTAAAACCAAAAATACAGTTGGAACGACACTGTCAGAATGAAATGATCTCTTTATTATAATGTGGATTAATCTAGGCTTTTGACAAGGTAACATTAACTTTATTAAATATCCAGATTTTTTTAAATTTTTTTACCCTTGGCCTGATTATCCAATATGGGTGTTAAGAAAGCTCGTTAATTCTGTTTTAGACAGCAAACCCACCTGCGTGGCTTGTACTTGGCCATCCTTGAAAAGGATCAAAGTAGGAATGCCACGTACTCCAAATTTGGGGGGAGTAGCAGGATTACTGTCAACATCAAGCTTCACGATTTTTACTTTTCCAGCGTATGTCGTAGTAAGGTCTTCGAGAATAGGGGTAATGGCTTTACAAGGGCCGCACCACTGCGCCCAAAAATCAACCAGCACGGGTGTCGTTGAATTTACCACTTCATTTTCAAAGGTATTATCAGTGATTGCTAAAATATTACTCATTACGCGGCCTCTTATATTTTTTAAAGAAAATTTAATGGAACAAGCTTAGCAGTTCTTATCAGGGTACTGCAAGAGGTGCCATCTATCAGGTAAAATTTGGATAGCTACCTGCTTTTATTATTTATTAAGAAAGGCAGGGTGAATTAGACGCGCTTTACCCATTGACAAATGGGCAAACTTTTTCTTCGCCATCGAACATATATCAAGACCGATCATTCCTGTTTGGCGTAAAAAAGTGGGGATGGTTGATTGATTGGAAAATAGCTTCACTAAGCTATCTGATAAATATCGGCTGAATTTTTGTCGTGAATCATCATTTGAAAAATCTTGTAAGCAATTTTTTAGAGACGATCGTGATAATAAATAGTCTGCCAACACCGCAACCTCATAAAGCGCTGAATTTAACCCTTGGGCTGCAATGGGATGTACTGTGTGTGCTGCATTACCGATTAATAATACATTTTTGTTTTTAGGTTGTTCTGCATATTGCATATAGAGCGGGTAAGTCGCGCGCTGATTTATTTTTTGAAAACGGCCTAAACGGTATCCGAATTGTTGTTGTAATTGTTGTAGAAATTCTATGTCGCTTAACTGCATTAAATGGTTAATTAATGGATGAGGAGCAGTCCATATCGTCGCTGCGCGCATGCCTTTGAGTGGCAACATTGCAATCGCGCCTTGCTCTTGAAATCGTTCATAAGCTTTATTTTGATGTTCGCGTGCTAATTCAGTAATCGTTACAAGTGCGCTTTGTTGGTAATCTATTTTTTGAGTAGGCATATTTAATAATTGACGCACGGTAGATTGGCTCCCATCCGCGCCAATCACTAAATCTGCTGTATATTCTTGTGTGCCTGAAGAGGTTGCAACAGTCACAACGACCGTATCTGTCTCTTGTCTTAATTGCTGTAATGTTGCGGAATATAGTAATGTGAGATTTTCTTTTTTTTGCAAATGAGAAAATAATACGTTATTGATGTTACACGCAGGAACGACAGACCCTAACGTATTTAATCCTAATTCTATCGCATGAATACGGGTGATACCAAAATGACCTTGATGTGAAACATGCACTTGTTCGATCGGCGCGCCAAACGGCGCGAGCGTTGTCCAGATACCGAGATTCTCGAATAAACGGCAGTTGCTATCATTCAGTGCGATTAAACGCTTATCATCATTCAGGGAAGTGACTGGTGCAGCGTCAATGAGTGCAATTCGCAAAGCACTGTTGCTTAACGCACAAGCCAGTGTCGCGCCGACCATGCCACCGCCAATAATCACAATGTCAAATGTCATTGCATGATTTCTTCAATTGCTTGAATAGTTTTGGGTGCACCTGCACTGAATACTTCATTGCCTGTCGTTGTCACAAAAATATCATCTTCAATACGAACGCCGATATTATGCCAACGCTTTGGTATAGTAGGTATTTTGTCTGAAATATAAATACCAGGCTCGACTGTTAAAACCATGCCGGGCTGCAATCGACGCCATTTATTATGCGATTTATAGCGACCGACATCGTGTACATCTAACCCTAGCCAATGTCCAGAACTGTGCATATAAAAAGGCATATACGCTTGAGTTTCTATTAGATTCTGAAGACTGCCTTTCAACAACCTAAGATCCAATAACCCTTGTGTGATTATTTTCACAATGGCTTTTTGCGGCGCACACCACTCGGCATTAGGACGTACCGCTTTGATGCCAGCAAGTTGTGCCGCCAGTACAATTTCATAAATCGCACGTTGTTCGGCAGAAAATTTTCCATTCGCAGGAAAAGTACGTGTGACGTCCGATGCGTAATATTGATATTCACAACCTGCATCCACCAGCACCAGGCTATCCTTTGCAATTACGCGATTATTATCTGTGTAATGTAAAATACAGCTATGCGCCCCACTCCCCACAATGGATGTATAAGCGGAATAACGTCCGCCATTGCGTTGAAATAGATAGGTGATTTCTGCTTCAAGTTGATATTCATTCATGCCTGGTTTACACACAGCCATCGCATGACGATGTGCTACTGCGGAAATTTCAGCCGCTTTACGCATTAAACTAATTTCGGCAGGGCTTTTGATCACACGCATTTCATGGACAGTGGAGGCAAGATCAATAAAAGCAAAGGGTGATTGAGTACCATTACGAATTTTGCCACGAATTTTATGGGTCGCCTCTAATAATAAAGCATCAAATGTTTGATTGAATCCTAATGTATAATGTATTTCTGCACGCCCCGCTAATAATTCAGGTAATTTATCGGCAAGTTCATCTATAGGGTATGCTTTATCCGCGCCAAATTTTTTACAAGCGCCTGCTTGTCCTGCACGAGCACCCGTCCACATTTCTTCCGCTTGATTGCGCGGGCGGTTAAATAAAATGAATTCTCCACCTTTATGTTTTGGCAGAAGAATTGCCACCGCCTCCGGTTCTTCAAACCCTGTTAAATAATAAAAATCACTGTGTTGGCGATAAGGGTAATCAGATTCTCCGCTACGTGACGCAACAGGCGCGGCTATTAATATAATAATTCCTGTAGAACCAACGTGTTGCATGAGCTGCTTGCGACGCTTGGCAAATTCAGCCATTGTAATCATCGAGAATCTCCTTCTTGTCTTGCAAGTTTACCAAGACCAGCCATAATAAGCGGTTAAGAGCTATATAGACAAAGAGAGAAATATAGAGGAAATATGGGGAAACTACAAATAGAACAAGTGATACAAGCCGCAGTTCTGCAATTATATCAAACAAAGCAGTTATCGGGTGATATGCCTGCTTTTCAAGTTGAGGCAACCAAAGATAAAAAGCACGGTGATTTTGCTTGTAATATTGCTTTTATTTTAGCAAAACCCCTCAAACGCACACCTTCCGCTATTGCAGAAATGCTGGTACAAACATTTCCTGCTTCGCCGCTTATTACAAAAGTAGAAGTCGCAGGATCGGGGTTTATTAATTTTTTCTTGTCCTCCACAGCGTTATATAACATTGTACTGGATATTTGTGCGGCGGGTGAAAAGTATGGCCGCACCTCTATGGGGGAAGATCAGCGAATATTAATCGAATATGTTTCTGCAAATCCCACAGGACCTTTGCATGTAGGGCATGGACGACACGCAGCGTATGGCGCAGTAGTGGCTGACTTGCTTGAAACTGCGGGTTATGAAGTACATCGTGAATATTATGTCAATGACGCAGGTCGTCAAATGGCTATTTTGGCCGCGAGCACATGGTTGCGTTATTTAGAGCTGTGTGGTGAAAAAATCATCTTCCCGACAAATGCTTATAAAGGTGATTATGTCATTGAGATAGCGCGTGATTTACAGAAAAAAAATGATAAAAAATTCTGTGTACCTATCGAAAAAATTTTTAAAAATTTACCGCTCGATGAACCCGTAGGGGGTGATAAAGAAATTTATATTGATGCGATCATCGCACGCACTCAAAATTTACTGGGAGAGACAAATTATAAAGCCGTATTTGATAGCGCGCTGACCTCAATTTTAACGGATATTCATGATGATCTTGCAGAATTTGGCGTACATTACCAAAATTGGTTTTCTGAACGTGAATTTATAAAAACAGAAGCCGTTGACAATACTATCCGCGCATTACAAAAAAAAGGATTAACTTATGAACGTGAAGGCGCGCTTTGGTTTCGTTCTACGAATTTTCAGGATGAAAAAGACCGTGTACTCGTCCGCAGTAATGGGCAACATACGTATTTTTCAAATGATTTAGCATATCATATCAATAAATTTGAACGTGGCTTCACATCTGTTATTGATATTTTTGGCGCAGATCATCATGGCTATGTGCCGCGCATGAAAGCGGGTTTGCTGGCAGAAGGTGTTCAACCTGATAAACTTACTTATTTATTGGTGCAATTTGTCACACTGTATCGTCAGGGGTTACAAGTACAAATGTCTACACGGAGCGGTTCATTCGTGACGTTACGTGAATTACGCGAAGAAGTGGGCAATGATGCCGCGCGGTTTTTTTATGTGATGCGTAAATGTGAACAGCATGTTGATTTTGATTTGGATTTGGCAAAAGAAAAATCGAATGAAAATCCTGTCTATTATATTCAATATGCCCACGCACGTATTTGCAGTGTATTTAATCAATTGACAGAGAAAGGATTAGATTATAAAGAAATTAAAAACAGAGAAGAACTTTCCTGTTTAATAGAGCTGCATGAAATACAATTATTGGGTACATTGGGACGCTATCTGGATGTACTTCGCATGGCAACCCTGCAACATGAACCTCATCACTTGACAAAATATTTACGTGATCTCGCCACTGATTTTCATGGGTATTATAATTCACATCAATTTTTAGTGGAGGATAATACAGTACGTCATGCGCGATTAACATTGACACAAGCCACTCGCCAAGTATTAGCGAACGGCTTAAAATTATTAGGTGTTTCCGCACCGGAAAGGATGTAGCATGGCACGAGATTACGCAAAATATAAACAGCCCTCTAAAAGAAATTCTTGGAATCAACATTGGCGTGGCAGGCTATTACTTGTTTTGTTTCTCTTATTTTTAATAGGTATTATTATTTCTGGTGTTTATCTTTATAAAAATGGTTATAAAAAAAATATAGTCAATTGGATGGCACAGACAAAATTAATTTTCAGTCATCCTAAAAAGACGAGTGCGGCATTCTTTAAGAAAAAACCGTTTTCACAAAAAACAGGCCAAGAGCCTGATATTCATTTTAGTTTTTATACAGAGTTACCTAATATGCATATGATGTTACTAAAATAGTTAATTAGACAAGAGGAGAGTTGCATTGGAACAATATCGAGGTACAACAATTTTATCTGTCAGGCGAGGTAATATAGTCGCTATTGGCGGTGATGGCCAAGTATCCCTGGGGCATAGCATCATGAAGGCGAACGCGCGCAAGGTGCGCCGTTTATACAATGATAAAGTCATTGCGGGATTTGCAGGCGGTACTGCAGATGCGTTTACTTTGTTTGAACGCTTTGAGGCGAAATTAGAAACACATCAAGGTAATTTGGTACGCGCTGCGGTTGAAATGGCAAAAGATTGGCGAACAGACCGCATATTACGCCGTTTGGAAGCGCTTTTAGCCGTTGCAGATGCCAAAGCATCCTTGATTATTACAGGAAATGGCGATGTGATTGAACCAGAACAGGGTGTGATGGCGATTGGATCTGGCGGGCCTTTTGCAAAATCTGCCGCATTGGCATTGATTGAAAACACTGACTTAGATGCGCGAACGATAGTAGAAAAATCACTGGCTATTGCTGCATCACAATGTGTTTACACTAACAATACATTTACCATTGAAGTATTAACAAACAAAAAATAAGAGAAACTACCATGTTACATATGACTCCCAAAGAAATAGTACACGAACTGGATAAACATATTATTGGCCAAATAGCCGCGAAACGCGCTGTTGCAATTGCATTGCGTAATCGTTGGCGACGCAGGCAATTACCTAAAGAATTGGCAGACGAAGTCATGCCAAAAAATATTTTAATGATTGGACCGACAGGTGTCGGCAAAACAGAAATCGTACGGCGCCTGGCTAAATTGGTGGATGCCCCTTTTATTAAAATAGAAGCCACAAAATTTACTGAAGTAGGTTATGTGGGGCGCGATGTTGATTCTATTATTCGTGACTTAATTGACATGGCTGTTAAAAGAAAACGGGAAGAAGAAATAGAAAGAGTACGGCCACAAGCTGAACAGGCGGCAGATGAGCGCATCCTGAATGTTTTGTTGCCACCTGCGCGAAAAAAACCAACAGATAACCTTGCTGAGGAAGTCTCTAAAGAAAATTCCTCGACAAGAGAGCTTTTCCGTAAAAGATTGCAAGAGGGAATGCTTGATCAAACAGAAATAGAAATTGAAGTATCCTCCTCATCTGTGGGCGTTGAAATTATGGCACCCCCTGGCATGGAAGAAATGACAAATCAGTTGCAAAGTATGTTTCAGAATTTATCTTCAGATCGCAGAAAAATGCGTAAAATAAAAATCGTTGATGCGCGAAAAATTTTGCGGGAAGAAGAAGCCGCTAAATTAATTGACGATGAGGATTTAAAAACGCGCGCATTAGATAGCGTTGAACAGAATGGTATCGTATTTTTAGATGAAATTGACAAAATTGCGAAGCGCTCAGAGCAATCAGGCGCTGATGTGTCTCGTGAAGGGGTACAACGTGATTTATTACCTCTGATTGAAGGCTCTACTGTCTCTACAAAATACGGTATGGTACGTACAGACCATATATTATTTATTGCATCAGGCGCGTTTCATTATGCAAAGCCTTCTGATTTGATTCCTGAATTGCAAGGTCGTTTACCTATCCGTGTTGAACTCAAAGCATTAAGCACGGATGATTTTGTGCGTATCTTGACAGAACCCAGGGCTTCTTTAACGGAGCAATATATCGCATTACTTGGCACAGAAAGTGTGAACATTAAATTTTTAGCGGATGGTGTACAACGAATTGCAGAAGTGGCTTGGGAAGTCAATGAACGCACTGAAAATATTGGCGCACGTCGTTTACACACGATTATTGAACGATTATTAGAAGAAGTGTCATACGAAGGATCGGACTATAAAGGCAAAGCAGTGACTATCAATGCGAAATACGTGAACAAGCACTTACAAGCATTGGTCAAAGATGAAGACTTGAGTCGTTATATTTTATGAATGAAGAAAAAATCAGCGCTATTCCTACAGCAATCACACTGCATAAATTATCTCGTGTGCTTGAAGTGGAATTTGATACAGGGGAGCGTTTTTTTCTGCCCTGTGCTTATTTACGCGCTTATTCTCCTTCCGCCGAAATGCGTCATGGAGCGCCCTTGGAAAGAACTGAAATAGTCAAAAATCAAGTGACTATATTGGCTATTGAACCTGTTGGGCATTATGCGATTAAACCTGTTTTTAGTGATGGACATCGTACAGGTATTTATAGCTGGAGTACGCTGTATGAGTTAGGAAAAAATCTGGCACACAACTGGACAGACATAGAGGCTCGGAAAAAATAATATGGATAAAGAAGCACTGAAAAAATCAGCAGCACTGGCGGCACTCGATTATATCGAGCCAGGGATTGTACTCGGTGTGGGTACTGGTTCTACAGTCAATTACTTTATTGATAGCTTAAAAAGCGTAAAAAATAAAATTGAGGCAGCCGTTGCAAGTTCAATTGCGTCCGAAAAAAGGTTAAAAGCACTTTCTATACCCGTGATAGATTTAAACAGCGTCAGTGAATTGTTATTGTATGTGGATGGTGCCGATGAAATTAATCCTTTTAAACAAATGGTTAAAGGGGGAGGCGGCGCGCTGACACGTGAAAAAATTGTGGCAGCAAACGCTAAGAAAATAATTTGTATTGCAGATCAAAAAAAGCAGGTAGATTTACTCGGTACATTTCCTGTTGCCATTGAAGTGATTCCCATGGCGCGTAGTTTTGTCGCGCGACAAATGGTTAAATTAGGCGGCGACCCTGTTTATAGACAAGGTTTTGTGACAGATAATGGCAATGTAATTTTAGATGTCTACAATTTAAAAATACTGAATCCGGTTGAACTCGAAGAAAAACTGAATAATATAGTTGGAACAGTGGCGAATGGAATTTTTGCTATACGTCCAGCCGATATAGTATTGCTGGGTACAATGGAAGGGGTGAAATGTTATTAAAAAAAAGGACGATTTTCATCGTCCAATGTGATCATATAAACTTAAAGCAATCCATACTATAAAAAATCATCCTTGAACACGCAAAACGAGGAGTGGTTATAGAAGTCCTTTCAATCACCGACAGCCGTCCTAAGCTGGTAGAAAGAATACCTTAGAATTTTTCTTATAAGAATAACCCCTATGGGAGCTAGAATGCCTGGATTTGTCACATAATAAAAATATGCCATTAAAATCAATTTGTTATGGAATTTTTTAGAGGGTCTAAAATAAAAAATAGCTAAAAACTCTATCACTTTGTGCTATATATCCTACAAAACTATACTCAAATATCTGACACTTTATCTTTTCTATTAAAAAAAAGCGGCTTTTTAAGGCCGCCTAATATGCTCAACTAGGTATAAGCAATCCTTGCTTCAAAATCCATCCCTGGGCATACAAAACGAGGAGTGGTTGCAAGAATCCTTTCGATTAACCAGCATCATCCTTGATGCAAAGCCAGTATAACAATCACTAAAGCTAAAACTAGGACATGCAATTGTTTTTTATTTCAATAAACTTGCTCGAAGCAGGTATTCTTTTATAAAAAATAATTAAAATCAATATGTTACAACTAACCTGTTGATTAATAGGGCGATAACCCTAAACAAATTACCTGTTATCCTGCACAATACATATAGGCGTTTTCCTACAACAAATTAAGCTTCTGTGGTTATTAAACCTAAATTTGGCAATTTTTTTTGAGAGTTTTCGTTTAGTATCTAAAAATAACGTACGTGCTCTTTCTATAGTCTAAACCCTCACCCTATCCCTCTCCTGGAACGAAGTGAGGGGAGAAAGTTAGGGTGAGGGGGTTTTATGCCGAATTTAGGTCTAATCGGGTAGCGTGACATTTAACTCAAGGATAGAGCAACCTTCCTGGCGCGCTAAATCAAATTTTACGGCTTCTTTATCTATTGCTACATATTTTGCAATGACGTCTAATAATTCTTTTTGCATCGCGCTTAAGTAATCTGGCTTATCACGCGTCACTCGTTCATGGGCGATAATGATTTGTAAACGCTCCTTTGCACACTGGGAAGTTTTAACTGGGCGCTGAAAATAATCGAGAATTTTTGAGATTTTATTGGTTATACTCATACCGCTTCCCTCTCTTTAAAATTAAGCAACCGTTTTAGCCAATTGCTTTTTTCTTCAATAAAACGATGCGGTACATTTTCGCCAAGGAGACGACCCACCGCGTCTAAATAAGCTTGTCCTGCATCGCTTTCTTTGTCTAATATCACAGGGTCGCCTGCGTTGGAAGCACGTAATACTGCTTGCGATTCAGGGATCACACCTAATAATGGAATAGCCAAAATCTCGTTAACATCCGATAGGCTTAGCATATCGCCACGTGCCACTCGTTTTGCCGAATAACGGGTTAGCAATAAATGTTCTGTCAAAGGCTCACGTCCTTCTTCTGCACGCTTCGTTTTACTGGATAATAAACCTAACATGCGATCAGAATCACGCACGGAGGACACTTCTGGATTAGTCACCACAATAGCACTATCTGCAAAATACATGGCGAGTTGCGCACCACGCTCTATGCCGGCGGGTGAATCACAGACAATATAATCAAAGGTCTTGGAGAGTTCGTCAAGAACTGCTGCGACACCTTCGATAGTCAATGCGTCTTTGTCTCGTGTTTGTGAAGCAGGTAATATAAATAAATCTCTGATGTGTTTGTCGCGAATCAACGCTTGATTTAAATTCGCTTCATTGCGAATCACGTTTACAAAATCATAGACCACGCGACGTTCGCAACCCATAATCAAATCAAGGTTACGTAAGCCAATATCAAAATCAATCACGACGGTTTTAAAACCGCGGCTTGCTAACCCCACGGCAAAAGAAGCACTGGTTGTCGTTTTACCTACGCCGCCTTTGCCTGATGTTACTACAATAGTTTTCGCCATTCGGTGCTCCCTGTGTCATTTTATATCATTTCAATGCGTACTTGCTCGTTTTCCAGATAAATTTGTTTCATACCATCGCCAACAGGCGCATTTTGCATATCTTCTTTTGTCAGATAATAACCAGCAATAGAAACAAGCTCTGCCTCTTCTAGTGTACGGCAAAAGATACGTGCTTGCATATTACCTTGTACGCCAGCAAGCACCCGACCGCGTAATGAACCATAAATATGAATATTACCATCGGCTAATAACTCAGCGCCATGGCTTACGGTGGTTGTCACAATTAAATCACTTTCTTTCGCATACACTTGCATCCCTGAGCGAATAGGGGTGGTTACTAATTTCGTTTCCCGTACGATTGGCTCTTCTTTTTTCTTTTGTGTGGGTGTAGCAACAGTCTCATCAACAGGGCTGTTTTTACTGGTGGCTGATAATAAGGACAGGCCGCTCATCATAGCGGCAGTACGCTGTTCTGGACTGCCGCCGCGTATGCCAATCGCAGTCATTTTATTGGCTAATAAAATTTCTTTTAATTTTATAAAATCTAAAATGCCCGCTATTTTAACTTTATCCAAGTCAATCACCACGGGTAAATCCATAAAAAAATTGGGTGCGCGCTGAATAGTTATTGCTAACTGTCGTGCAAACGCTTCCCAGTCATATCGCGTAATTTGTAATAGGATACAGGGTAAAAAATTTGCTTTAAATTGGAAACAAAATTCTTTTTCTATCTCCAGGCTGCTCGCTATCATCATTATTAATCCCTATCATTTTCAAATGAACTTCTATACTACCAACGAATATCGCATAAAGCATCATTTCCAACTTGTTGCCAATAAATTTTGCATTCGGCTACCTCAAGTGAAAAATTATCTGGAAATGCAGTTTGTCCCTCTCCTATCCACCGAGGAGCTATGTAAACCAAAGCGCGTTGTACTAATTTTTGCATGATTAAGGCTGAAAAACATTTCCCGCCTGCCTCTACCCATAAATCATGGATACCTTCTTGCCCTATGGACTTGATGACGGGGTGCAAATCAAGCCCTTGTGTGCTTTTATCGAGTTGGATACAACGTACACCTAAATCTGTTAATTTTTGAAGTTGTTTTTGAGTATCTTCTGCATAAAAAACAGTAAGTGATTGCGCTGTTTTAAACACGGTCATTATAGGTGAAATTTGTAGTTTGCTATCTAAAATATAGAGAGGTTTTGCGATAATTTCATTAGTATCTCGCGCGTTAAGATTTGGATCATCGCACATAATCGTCTTGACGGTTGTCAAAATCGCATCTGTTTTTTTGCGAGCAGCGTGTGTGAATTCTTGCAGCGCGTGTCCTGTTATTTGTATTCGTTCGCCTGATTTTCCTGCAATTTTCCCATCTAAACTTAATGCAATTTTTGCGGTAATAAAAGGCATTTTCGTATCATGCCAATATTGGTAACTTTTATAAAACTCATCAATTTCTGGTAATGGAATATGCTCGCATAGTATCCCTTTTGCCTGTAATAATAACAACGCGCTTTTATCACTGACAAGGGGGTTTGGATCACGATAGCCATAGATAACGCGTTTTATGCCCGCCTGGATCAGTGCCTCTGTACACGGTGGTGTTCTACCCCAATGGCAACAAGGTTCAAGTGTGATATAAATAGTAGCGCCAATCGCTTTGTTATTAAGTTTTTTTAAAGCATCTATTTCAGCATGCGGTGATCCCGCCGCAAAGTGATACCCTGTAGCAAGGATTTTATCATTGAAGGTAATGACTGCCCCTACAGCAGGATTAGGCGCACAAAAGCCGCAACGAAGCTTGGCACACTCGAGCGCTTGGAGCAAATAAAGGCTATCTACACTATTTTCACGCAATTGCTTCGGACGTTTTTTCCCGACCGACCAACTCAACGATTGCCATTGGAGCGGTATCCCCTTTGCGAAAACCGCATTTCAACACTCGCAGATAACCGCCTGGACGTGTTTTAAAGTGGGGAGCAATATCATTAAATAACTTAGTCACCATTTCTCTATCACGTAAACGAGCAAACGCAATACGTCGATGATGTACGCTGTCTGATTTAGCTAAAGTAATCATCGGTTCTATATAACCTCTTAATTCTTTGGCTTTAGCCAGGGTTGTTGTAATTTGCTCGTGTTTTAATAATGAAGCCATCATATTTTTAAACATCGCTTTACGATGACTGCTGGTACGACCAAAATATCTGCCGCTATGTCGATGACGCATAAGAAACCTTCCTACTCTTTATCTTGATGAGTAATTGCCTGCCAATTTTCTAACCGTGTACCTAAGGATAGGCCGTGCACCTGTAAAATATTTTTAATTTCAGTCAGTGATTTTTTACCTAAATTAGGTGTCTTTAACAAATCTGTTTCAGTGCGCTGTATTAAAGTACCAATGTCATAAATACCCTCTGCTTTTAAACAATTGCTTGATCGCACTGTTAATTCAAGATCATCCACTGGACGCATAAAAAGTGGGTTAATCGTTTGCTGATCACTTGCTTCTTTCATTGATGGCAATGATCTTAAATCAACAAAAGGTGCTAATTGCTGCTGTAGAATTGTTGCTGTACGGCGAATCGCTTCTTCTGGATCTAAAGTACCATTCGTCTCAAGATCAATCACTAATTTATCTAAGTTAGTACGCTGTTCAACACGCGCATTTTCAACAGAATAAGAGACCCTACGTACAGGACTGAAGCTTGCATCTAAATGCAATACACCAATACCCACTTTGGCATCTTCTACCATATGACTTCTTGTTGAAGCTGTCTGATAGCCTCGCCCTACCTGGACCTTGAGTGTCATGCTGAGTTCGCCTGTTTCATTCAGGTCTGCAATCACATACTCTGGGTTAACAATTTGAACATCATGCTCTGCCTCAATATCACCTGCTAATACTGGACCAGCACCCTTTTTATATAACCGTAAGGTCACTTCTTCACGACCCAATAACTTAATAGCAACATTTTTGAGATTTAAAAGGATCTCAAACGCATCTTGAAGCACGCCTGGTATAGTACCGTACTCGTGTAACAGGCCATCAATTTTCACTTCTACAATGGCTGCTCCTGGCATAGAAGAAAGTAAAATTCTTCTTATTGTTGTTCCCAACGTATGACCAAAACCAGACTCTAATGGTTCCAATGTAACCTTCGCATGAAAGGGTGTTATTGCTTCAACAGCAATTTCGCGCGGGGTTAAAAACTCATATGGATTATTTTGCATGAGAACCTCATCAATCCAATCATTATTTGGAATAAAGCTCAACGATCAGCTTTTCATTAATATCAGGAGGCAACTCACTCCTCTGGGGCAATTCTTTAAAAATGCCTTCGAGTTTCGTTGCATCCACCTCTAACCAGCTACAGCTTGGTCTAGCTTGCGCTAAAGCAAGTGCATTTTGAACGCGTAACTGTTGTTTAGCACGATCTCTGAGGCTAATCATATCGCCTGGTTCAACTGAGTAAGAGGGTATATTGACTACACCGCCATTTACTAAGATCGCACAGTGATTAACTAACTGTCTTGCCATCGCTCGAGTCGCTGCAAACCCCATTTTGTAAACTACATTATCTAATCTACTTTCTAATAACTTTAGTAGATTTTCACCTGTAGAACCTTTTAAGCGAGCCGCTTTTTTAAAATAATTCACAAACGGCCTTTCCATAACACCATAAGTACGGCGTACTTTTTGCTTTTCGCGCAACTGTACTCCGTATTCTGTGTCACGACCACGTCTTGCTCCGTGTACACCTGGCGCTGTATCTAATTTACATTTCGAATCTAAAGAACGAACTCCACTGGTCAGTGAAAGATCGGCTTTCTCTCGACGGGAATATTTACATCTACGCTTAGCCCGTGGGCTACGATAACTCGCCATCAACTTTCTCCTGCACTATAACTATACTCGACGTTTTTTAGGATCACGGCAACCATTAAAGGGTATGCCAGTCGCATCTGTAATTGACAATACTTTCAATCCTGCTGTATTTAATGCTCTCGCAGCAGATTCTCTTCCAGGGCCAGGACCTTTGACTCGCACATGCACATTCTTCATACCAAAATTATCAATGGCTTGTTGGGCTGCTTTCGCGCCTGCTTCGCCTCCAGCATAAGGCGTTGACTTACGCGACCCATGATACCCGCAACTTGCAGCACTGGCCCAGGTAATTGCATTACCTTGAACGTCTGTAATCGTTACAATGGTATTATTAAAGGAGGCATGGATATACGCAATGCCATCAAAAACTAGCTTTTTAGCTTTTTTACGCCCTTTTATTAATTTCGTCGATGCGGGTCCCGCAGACCCCGTGGTTTGTGAACCGGTGCCTTCGCTTTCTTTCACATCCACTGATTCCTTCGGCGCTTTCGAAACCTTGGATACTTTTGCTTCTCTCGTCTGATTTTGTGTCATTTGAATATTATTTCCTAAATTACTTTAATGCCGCTACTTTAACTATACCTTACCCTTACGCTTACCTTTACGCGTTCTTGCATTAGTTCGGGTACGTTGTCCACGTACTGGCAAACCTCGACGATGACGTGATCCACGGTATGAACCTAGCTCGATAAGACGCTTAATATTCATCGAGACATCACGACGTAAATCACCCTCTACTTTCAATTTGGCGATTTCATTACGTAAATTTTCTAACTCCGCATCAGAAAGTTCTTTTACTTTAGTTTGCGGATTCACTCTTGCCGCAGTACAAATTTTCGCTGCTCTCTGGCGACCCACACCATAAATCGCAGTGAGGCCAATAACCACATGTTTTTGTATCGGTATATTTACACCTGCAATACGGGCTGACATTTAAACACTCCTACTACTTCTACTCATCTATATGTGACCCTGGTCCGCATAATTTAAAATGGCGGTCAGTTTAATATCCTGCTGATAAAAAAGCAACATTATAAATTTACTAAATTATCATATGCTTCGCACAAGCCAAGCTTGTGCTTGCACTTAGAGGGGAGAGCTGCGCTTCTCCCCTCTAAGGACACCCCATCGCGCAAAATTTAGCGACTATTGGCACTAACTTATCTATCTATTATTAACCTTGCTTCTGTTTATGCTTTTTTTCTTTGCAAATCACTCTAACCACGCGATTTCTACGTACAATTTTACAATTGCGACACATTTTCTTTACCGATGCACCTACTTTCATACTTATACCTCGCTCTATGAACCTTAACGCAACAACCCTAAATTAGAACCTCGTGAATTTGTCTTTTTAAGCAATGACTCGTATTGGTAGGACATTATATGTGTTTGGACTTGTGCCATAAAATCCATCACAACTACTACAATAATCAATAACGATGTGCCGCCAAAATAGAAAGGAACATTCCACGTTGCAATCATAAACTCGGGCAACAAACATACTAACGTCACATAAATTGATCCCGCTAAGGTAAGCCGTGTCATCACTGTATCAATGTAGTTTGCTGTATGTTCACCCGGTCTAATACCTGGAATAAACGCACCCGATTTTTTTAAATTTTCTGCCGTCTCACGTGGATTAAATAACATCGCCGTGTACCAAAAACAAAAAAGAATAATCGCAGATGCGAATAATAACATATGCAATGGCTGTCCATTCTGTAGAGCTATTCCGACTGTTCCCAGCCACTCCATACCCTTTCCATGGCCGAACCACTGGGCAATAGTCGCGGGCAATAAAATAATGCTCGATGCAAAAATAGGGGGTATCACACCTGCCATATTAATTTTTAAGGGTAGGTGACTGCTCTTTGCAGAATAAACATTCCCGCCCTGCATTCGGCGCGCATAATTAATAGTAATTCTACGCTGTCCGCGCTCTATAAAAACAACCAGGCCAACGACTGCAGCAACAGCAACAATAATTAACAGTAACACAACTATCTGTAACTGCCCTTCTCTTACTTGTTCTAGCGTTCGACCAATGGCTGCGGGTAATCCTGCCACAATTCCTGAAAAAATAATCAAAGAAATACCATTCCCAATGCCGCGCTCTGTTACTTGCTCGCCTAACCACATTAAAAATAAAGTGCCTGTCACTAACGTCAACGTAGACACAACATAAAATGATAATCCTGGGTCGAGCGCAATGCCATGCGCTGCCAACATTTTTGCAGCACCTGCTGCCTGAAAAGTGGATAAAACTAATGTGCCATAACGGGTATATTTATTAATTTTACGCTGGCCTGCTTCCCCCTCTTTGCGTAGCTCTGCAAGCTGCGGTGAAACTAATGTCAGCACCTGAATAATAATAGAGGCAGAAATATAAGGCATAATCCCTAATGCAAATAAACTAAACCTTACTAAAGCACCGCCAGAAAACATATTAAATAAACCGATAATATTATTCTGTTGTGCATTAAATAATTCTTGTAACCGTTGGGGATTTAACCCTGGAACGGGAATATAAGACCCTATACGGAATACAATAATCGCAAACAATACAAATAATAAGCGATGCTTTAAATCTGCTATGCCTGCACTTGCAGTATTTGTGGCTTGCTTATTGAATGTCGTTGCCATTGATTAATTAAACCTCAACCCTTCCGCCCAAAGCTTCGATCGCTTTACGCGCACCTGATGTCACCCCCAATCCTTGTAGAGTGATCGCTTTTTTATTCAGCTCTCCAGCAAGAATGATTTTGACAAATAAAGTATTTTTATTCACAAGTCCTTTTGCTTTCAGTGCAGTAAGATCAATCACGTCAACAGTAATTTTATTCAGATCGGATAAACGAACTTCTTCAGTAATCAAAGCTTTTTGTGAACGAAACCCTGATTTTGGGATTCGTCTTTGTATAGGCATTTGTCCGCCTTCAAAACCTATTTTATGAAATCCGCCTGCGCGTGCTTTTTGGCCTTTATGACCTCTTCCACACGTTTTACCTTTGCCAGAACCTATTCCCCGACCTAATCTTTTAGCAGGAGTTTTCGCCCCTAGTGCTGGCTGTAGCGTATTAAGGTACATGTTAAATTTCCTCAACTGATAGTAAATAAGCCACTTTATTGATATTGCCTCGGTTGCCCGGTGTATCATCTATTTGGACTGTTTCATGTATACGGTGCAACCCTAAGCACTTAACACATTCTTTGTGTTTGGGATGTCGTGCAATTAAGCTCCGCACTAAAGTCACGTTTAACTTTTTCTTAAGCGCCATAATTAATTTCTCTAAGTATTAATAGTATTCTCAATGTAATAATTCTTCGACTGTTTTACCGCGTTTTGCCGCAACTGTTTCAGGTGTGGATATACTTGATAACGCCTTAAGCGTTGCTCTAACGACATTAGTAGGATTTGTTGACCCTATAATTTTAGCTAACACGTTTTTAACGCCCAGCACTTCTAACACCGCGCGCATCGCACCCCCCGCGATAATCCCTGTACCGTCTGAAGCAGGCTTCATGAAAACTTTTGCTGCGCCATGTTTTCCTATGACTTGATAATACAATGTATCGCCTTTTAATGTGATATGACGTGTATTTTTACGTGCATTTTCTAATGCTTTTTGGATAGCAACAGGCACTTCACGCGCCTTACCCACTCCCACACCAATCAGACCGTTGCCATTACCAACAACAACGAGTGCTTTAAAGCTGAAAATCTTGCAGCCTTTAGTCACTTTGTCATGACGTGATACGTGAACTAATTTTTCTTTCAACCCATCGCTTTGTGTTGTTCGGTCAAAACCCATATAAACCCTTAACCCTTAAATTATAATGCCATTAAAACAATAACCCGCCTTCTCTAGCACCCTCTGCCAATTCTTTGACGCGGCCATGATAAATAAATCCTGATCGATCAAATGCAACTTCTTTAACACCTACGCTTAAAGCACGCTCCGCCAAAATTTTACCTACCAGTTTAGCCGCTTCTTTATTTCCAGTTGACTTTAGTTTCTCTTGAATTCTTTTATCTAATGTCGATGCAGAGGTTAATACTTTTGCTCCATCCGCCGAAATAACTTGAGCATAGATATGACGTGGTGTTCTATGAACGCATAAGCGCACAGCATCCAATTCTTTCATTTTCATTCTTCCACGCTTGCCTCGGCGTAATCTTGAAATTTTTTTCTTCATCATATACAAAAATCCTGCTTAGTTATTTCTTTTTGGTTTCTTTCAATTTAATTGTTTCATCAGCGTAACGAATGCCTTTGCCTTTATAAAGCTCTGGAGGACGAAAACCTCTAATCATGGATGCAACATGCCCGACACGATGCTTATCAGGGCCTTTTACTACGATTTCAGTCGCTGTCGGGGCTTCTAATGTTATCCCGTCTGGAGCAACAAATTCATCGAGATGAGAATGACCCACCTTCAATGATAAAACTTTGCCTTTGACTTGGGCGTTATAACCAACCCCTTTTAATGTAAGCTTAGATTCAAAACCGACTGTCACGCCATGTACTGCATTATTAATTTCAGCGCGCATAGTACCAGGAATAGCATCTAATAACCGCGCGCCTGAACCCGTACGGCAATAACCTCTGTTGGGGTTTGTCGAAATCTTAATATCATTTTTGTCTATCGTAATCTCTACAAATGGATTGATGGCCAAGGTTAAATGCCCTTTTGGGCCTTTAATTGCAATAGTCTGCTCGTGAATTTTTACATCAACTCCTGCAGGAATAACCACTGGCTTTCTACCGACTCTCGATGCAGATGGCATATAATCCCCTTACTCAACAACACACAAAATTTCACCGCCCACACGTTGTGCTTGTGCGGTTTGTGCGGTCATCACACCTTTGGGTGTTGATACAATTGCAATGCCCATGCCTGCACGAACAGTTGGCATTGCATCACTGCGTTTATAAATTCGTAACCCTGGACGACTCACTCGATCAATTTTCTCAATGACGGGAGAATCCTGGAAATATTTTAATGCCGCCTTGATATAATTTTTACCGTTTTCGATGAGTAACTCAAAATGCTCGATATACCCTTCTTGTTTTAATACGGTCAAAATTGCCGCCTTTAATTTAGACGCAGGAAACTTAATTTCCTTGTGTCCAACTGCTTGTGCATTACGTATTCTAGTCAACATATCTGCTATTGGATCCATACAACCCTCTTTTTAAAATCTTTTACTAAATTACCATACATCACCAGCTCGCTTTACGCATTCCTGGAACTAATCCATTCATCACAGCGTATCGCATGTGTATTCTGCAAAGACCTGTCAATTGATTATAAGAACGTGATCTTCCGCACAGTCTACAACGACTGCGTTGCCGTGTACGACTGGAATCTCGAGGTAACATTTGAAGCTTACGCTCTGCTTCGAATCGTTCGTCATCATCGGCATTCAGATCACATATCACCGCTTTTAACTGCTGGCGTTGCTCATGAAACTTTTTATTTAAGATTACTCGCCTTTTTTCACGCTCTATCATTGACGTTTTTGCCATAATTTTAACTCATCTCTTTTTCTTTAAAGGGAAAACTAAATGCCTGTAATAATGCTTGTGCTTCTTTATCAGAACGGGCGGAGGTGGTGATTGTAATATCCAGGCCCCTCACTGCATCAATTTTATCGTAGTCAATTTCTGGAAAAACAATCTGCTCTTTAAAACCTAAGCTGTAATTTCCCCGCCCATCAAACGACTTAATACTTAACCCACGAAAATCACGTACTCGTGGCAAGGCGATACTAATTAATCGATCTAAAAATTCATACATGCGTTTGCCACGCAGTGTTACTTTACAACCGATAGGCCAACCTTCACGAACTTTAAAGCCAGCAATTGATTTTCTTGCTAAAGTCGCTACTGGTTTTTGTCCTGTAATTTTCTCAAGATCTGCCATTGCATTTTCAATGACTTTTTTATTTTCCATCGCTTCGCCAAGCCCCATATTTAATGTCGCTTTAAGGAAGCGTGGTACTTGCATAACTGAAGTATACTTAAACTGATCTTGTAGTTTTTTCACAACCTGTTTTTTATAATGATCTTGTAATCTTGCCATAACTCACCTGTTCTTACACATCAATCACTTCAGTTAATGGATTTAAAGCGTTAGCTTTAAAACAGCGTACTTTTTTACCGTCTTTTTGTGTTTGAATCCAAACCCTACGACCTTTACCTGATACGGAGTCATACAGCATCACGTTAGAACGATGTATAGGCTGTGTTTTAATAATAATGCCGCCCTCATCACCTGCGTTTGGATTAGCTTTGACGTGTTTTTTTACTGTATTAATTCCTTCAACTAAAAGCTTCTCTCCTGCTAATAACACAGACAACACAACACCTCGTCTACCCTTATCTTTACCTGTAATGACGATGACTTCATCGCCTTTTTTTATCTTTTTCATGCTAATAATCTCTATAATAAATCTTGTTATAAATCTTGTTATAAATCTTTAATAAATAGCCTAAAACTTAGATAACTTCATCGGCTAATGAGATAATCTTCATAAAATTTTCGCCGCGTAATTCACGTGTCACAGTGCCAAAAATACGTGTTCCAACCAGTTGCTGTTGCGGGTTAAGCAATACCACTGCATTTTCATCAAACCGTATCGCAGAGCCATCCGGACGTCTAATCCCTTTGCAAGACCTAACAACGAGGGCAAACCACACTTCCCCTTTCTTCACTCTACCTCTTGGAATAGCTTCTTTTATGCTAACCTTAATGACATCACCAATATTGGCATAACGACGATGCGATCCACCCAATACTTTTATGCACATGACGCGATGCGCACCACTATTATCTGCGACTCCAAGCACTGTCTGCGTTTGTATCATGCCTTAACTCCAATTTACTAAAAAAAACGACCGCCAATACTAGCATGTTTGGCTGAAAAATAAATAGAAAAATCAAATATATTTGTTTTATTATTCTAAAACGTCCTGCTCAGCTTCCAACACTTTCCGCACTAAAACCCAATGTTTTGTTTTTGAGAACGGACGGCTTTGTTTAATTTCCACCCTATCGCCCATCCTGCAGGTATTTTCATCATCATGAGCATACATTTTTGAAAAACGTTTCATGTACTTGCCATACAATGGATGCTTAACCTTGCGTTCAATCTGTACGACAATCGTTTTATGCATTTTGTCGCTCACCACTCGTCCAATAACATGTCGGCCGCCTGATGCTTTCTGCTCTATCTGCTCTATCATAATCCTGAACCTTCTTTTTCGCGTATGATTGTTTTCACACGAGCTATTTGGCGCCTCACCTTTTTAAATAAGTGACCCTGCGGTGTCTGTCCCATACCTTTTTGTATGCGTAAACTCATATGCTCTTTCAATAAAGCAAGCAGTTCAACAACCCGTAACTCTTCAACTGATTTAGTTCTTAATTCCGTCACATTCATTACATTATCGTCCGCGTTTCAAATATTGATTTAACTGACAATTTATCAGCAGCTAATCTTAATGCCTGCCGAGCAATGTCTTCCGTCACCCCTTCTATCTCAAACATCATTCGTCCTGGTTGAACAAGCGCTACCCAATACTCGACACTACCTTTTCCTTTTCCTTGTCTCACTTCAAGCGGTTTTTTAGTGATGGGCTTGTCTGGAAAAATTCTAATCCAAATTTTGCCACCGCGTTTCACATGTCTCGACATCGCCCGTCGAGCTGCTTCGATTTGCCTTGATGTAATACGGCCAAATTCAGATGATTTTAGTCCATATTCACCAAAACTCACTTTATTTCCTCGGGTTGCAACACCACGATTTCGCCCTTTAAATTGTTTGCGGAATTTCGTCCGCTTTGGCTGCAACATTGTTAGATCTCCTGTTTCGCTGACGCTTTTTCTAACCCTGCGTCTGATGCTTCTTTATCACCAATCACTTCGCCTTTAAATATCCACACTTTCACACCTATCACACCATAGGTCGTAAACGCTTCGGCTAATCCATAATCAATATCTGCACGTAACGTATGTAATGGCACACGTCCTTCTCTATACCATTCACTTCGTGCAATTTCCGAACCGCCTAATCGCCCACTCACACAAATCTTGATCCCTTTCGCACCTAAACGCATCGCAGTTGTTACCACTCGTTTCATCGCGCGTCTAAACATAACTCTTTTTTCTAATTGTTGCGCGACTGTTTCAGCAACTAACTTAGAATCAAGTTCAGGTTTACGAACTTCTTCAATACTGATATGAACAGGTACTTTTAAAATTTTATTAATTGCATTACGCAATGAATCCATTTCTTTGCCGCTTTTCCCAATAATCATACCTGGCCGTGCCACATGCACCGTAATTTTAGCATTGCGCGCAGGTCGATCAATCTGAATACGGCTAACACCTGCTGGCGCTAATTTTTTGTTTAAAAAAGCACGTACTTCTAAGTCCGCACATAATGTATTAGCAAAATCTTTCGATGACGCATACCATCTTGAATCCCAGTCTTTTACAATGCCTAAACGTATGCCTTTGGGATGTACCTTTTGTCCCATTAGTTTTTCTCCTGATTAGACACGATTACAGTAATATGGCACGTGGGTTTCAATATTCGACAACCCCGTCCCTTTGCTCTTGCATGCATACGCTTGTAACTCGCTGCCTGGTCTGCATAAATCTGGCTGACTTTCAACTCGTCAATATCAGCGCCTTCATTATGTTCTGCATTTGCAATAGCTGACTCAAGCACTTTTTTTACAATGGCTGCTGCCTTTTTTGTATTAAATCGCAAAATATCTAACGCTCGATCAACAGGCAATCCTCGAATAAGATCGCACACTAATCGACATTTTTGCGCAGATAGTCTGGCACTTTTTAAGCTTGCCGCGACTTCCATTCTTTACCCCCTCACTCTAACTATTTAGATTTATCGGATTTCTTATCACCTGATTTTGCTGGCGCTGAAGAAGACTGTTCAGCCTTCACTTTTTTATCACCCGAATGACCCTTAAATGTGCGTGTTATTGCAAATGCACCCAATTTATAGCCGACCATATTTTCTGTAATAAAAATAGGTACATGCAAACGACCGTTGTGTACTGCTATTGTCACTCCAACAAATGTTGGCAAAATTACTGATCGACGCGACCAAGTTTTAATAGGGCGTTTATCTTTAGATGAAACCGCCTTTTCTACTTTTTTCATTAGATGATCGTCAACAAATGGCCCTTTTTTTACTGAACGCGGCACTGTTTATACCCTCATTATTATTTAAAACGCAACTACCTACTTCTATCTCTATCGCGCACGATAAACTTTGATGTTCGTTTATTCCTACGTGTCTTATATCCTTTAGCTGGCTGGCCCCATGGACTTACGGGGTGACGGCCACCTGATGTCTTACCTTCACCACCGCCCATGGGGTGATCCACGGGGTTCATTGCTACACCACGCACTGTCGGACGAATACCACGTCTTCGGTTTGCACCTGCGTTGCCAAGCGACCGAAGATTATGCTCTGAATTACTGACTTCGCCAATCACTGCTCGGCAATCTGCCAGTATTTTTCGCATTTGACCAGAGCGTAACCGCACAGTGGCATAAATACCTTCTCTTGCGATTAGCTGCACCGAAGCACCTGCACTACGTGCTAACTGCGCTCCTTTTTTAGGGGTCAATTCTAAACAATGAATCACCGAACCAATAGGAATATTTGTTAATGGCAAACAATTGCCAACCTTAATTTGTGATTCTGCGCCCGAATATATTTTATCTCCGACAGCTAATCCAGCAGGGGCGATAATATAACGTCTTTCACCATCTGCATAAAGCACTAATGCAATATTTGCGCTGCGGTTTGGATCATATTCAAGTCTTTCTACAGAAGCGCCAATGCTATCTTTATTTCTTTTGAAATCAATCAGTCGATATTTTTGCTTATGGCCACCGCCGATATGTCTGCAAGTAATACGGCCTTGATTGTTACGACCACCTGTTTTATTTTTCTTTGTCACCAACGCAGCGTATGGCTGACCTTTATGCAAGTCTTTATTAACCACTTTTATAACAAAACGTCGCCCTGGCGAAGTTGGTTTAGAAATAACTAATGACATAACTTCCTCAATAAATAACTATTCTCTGCTTTTACTTGTTCTTATCATTTTAACAAGACCCGCTATTATAATGATAAGTAGACAAAAGCCAATATAAATAACACTAAAAAACAAAATAAAAAAAATTTAACTATATTTTAGCAAAATCAATCGCTTGGCCATCTTGTAACTTCACATACGCTTTTTTCCAAGCTTTGGTCTTACCCTGAATTTGGCCAAACCGTCTGGGCTTGGTCTTTACATTCAGAATACGTACTGATTGAACTAGCACTTTAAAAAAAAGTTCAACTGCGTTTTTAACATCTGGCTTAGTCGCATTTTTTGCGACTTCAAACGTATATTCGCGGCGTTTTTCTGTACCTATAGAAGCCTTTTCAGACAGGTGCGGACGTAAAATAACATTTATTAGACGCTCTTCTTTCATTTGAGCAACTCCTCAAGCTGCTTAAGCGCAGCAACAGTAATCAACACTTTTTCACTTCCCACTAAAACAACTGGATCAATAGCGGCAACATCTCGTACTTCTATAGTATGTAAGTTGCGCGTGGCTAAATATAAATTCTCTTCTACTGCTTCTGTAATAATCAATAAACGATCGTTTAAATTAAGCAAATCTATTTTTTTTATAAAATCTTTTGTTTTTGATGTATCAAGCGCGAAAGATTCTACAACAAGCCAGCGTCCATCGCGAATTAATTCAGAGATAATAGAACGCAATGCACCTCGATACATTTTTTTATTTACTTTCTGCTCATAGCTACGTGGTTTGGCTGCAAATGTAACGCCACCCTTACGCCATATAGGACTACGCGTTGTTCCTGCACGCGCACGACCTGTTCCCTTTTGTCGCCATGGCTTAATACCACCCCCGCTCACTTCTGATCGTGTTTTTTGAGCTTTTGTTCCAGCGCGACCGGCTGATAAATACGCTGTCACAACTTGATGAATCAAAGGCTCGTTAAAAGCACACGCAAAAACACCTTCTGCTACTTCGATTTTTTGACTATTTTCGCCTGTTACTTGCAATTCCATTAGTTACCTCCACTCTTTTTTTTACTTTTTTTCTTATCTTTTATGGCAGAGCGAACAATAACATCGCCCCCTGGTGCGCCTGGAACAGCTCCACTCACTAATAAGAGATTGCGTTCTACATCAATGCGTATAATTTTTTGGGACAATACCGTACGAGTGACATTCCCTAAATGACCTGACATTTTTTTCCCTTTAAACACTTTACCGGGTGACTGCCTTTGACCGATAGACCCTGGCGCTCTATGTGACAATGAGTTACCGTGCGTTGCGTCTCCCATACTAAAATGCCATCGCTTCACAGTACCTGCAAAACCTTTACCTTTGGTTGTGCCTGTGACATCGACTAACTGGCCAACAGCAAACTTGTCTACCGTCAATTCTGTACCCAGGCTAATACCTTCTAAATCATCAGCACGAAATTCCCATAAACCTCTACCAGGTTCCACATTCGCTTTTGCAAAATGACCTGCTTGAGGTTTTTTAACACGTGATCTTTTACGCGAACCAGTCGTGACTTGAATAGCTTGATAACCATCATTCGCTACTGTTTTTATTTGCGTAACTTTATTTGGCAACACTTCAATCACAGTCACTGGAATGGACGCGCCTTCTTCGGTAAAAACCCGAGTCATTCCCACTTTTCGCCCCGCTAAACTAGTATCCATTTTTATAGTCTCTCAATAATATTAATCTTCAGCATCTACGCTAATTTGAACATCAACCCCTGCAGCAAGATCAAGCTTCATCAACGCATCAATTGTCTTATCTGTCGGTTGATTAATATCGACCACACGTTTGTGTGTACGCAACTCATATTGATCTCGTGCATCTTTATCGACATGTGGTGAGTTCAAAACAGTGTATCGCTCAATGCGTGTTGGTAAGGGAATAGGTCCGTGTACTTGCGCGCCTGTTCTCTTCGCCGTCTCAACAATTTCGCGTGTTGAGCGATCAATCAAACGGTAATCAAACGCTTTTAATCGGATGCGTATTCTTTGGTTTTTTCTTGCCATACCCATATAGTTTCACTCTTTAAATATAATCAAATTAATAATAATTATTCAGCGACTATTCAAGAACCTTAGTCACGACCCCTGCACCCACTGTACGACCGCCTTCTCGAATCGCAAAACGTAACCCTTCTTCCATCGCAATAGGCGCAATCA
>JBEPVM010000015.1:0-32140 GCA_041690995.1 Gammaproteobacteria bacterium
TTAATCAGCAAAGTTAGTTGACGCAAGTAGCAAAGCTAGTTGACATTTAATACATTAGTCATTTGGCGAAAAAAATATTTTTGCACACGATCTGATTATGGAAGCGAATTTGTTGCAAGAAGTGCATCGATTATTACAACGTGTAAACTGAATGGAAAGAGTTCATTTGAATTTCTAACAACACTGATGAAAAATCACTTCGCTGGAAAACAAACATCAGCCCGCTTGCTTCTTATGGCATAGGGGCTGACCTATTACGTTTTTTAAGAGGGTGAGGGTGTTATTGACTTTAAAATATAGCTTATTACTGCTTCCAGAAACAGACACAGCCATTTAAATTTATCTTTCCGCCAGCCATGGATAGCAATTTTCATTGCTTGACTATAATGACCAGATAAAAATTCAAGCCACGCAAGACGAATAGACTGATGTATTAACCAATTTTTAAATAAGCCCATTTGTTTTTTATTTAAGTTAGAAGAGTTTAAATAATGTTGGCAAAGATTGATATGTTCGTTCAACACTTTTTTTGCTGTTATATTGCAATTGGACATTGTTTTTGATTCAGGGTGTGCTAAATAAGTATAACCTAAGTGATGAGTAGTAATATCCCGAGCGTGATTGAGAACAACACGAATGAGGAAATCTCTATCTGCAGAAATAAGGTAATTCGCATGACTATCGTGTGAGTTAAAGATACCAATACGATGTAAAAATTCTCGTTTAAAAAAACGGGCATTTAATAATGGCAGACCAAATAAAATGTTTTTTAAAGTGAGATCAAGTTGTTTTCCCTGGTATAATTTATTTTTTTTGAGAGAGCTTATTATCCGGGTATTGCAACTGATTACGTCAGGCTGTTCGTTATCTAAAAAAGCGCGTGCTACTTTTTTTAAAATTTCAGGTTCATACCAGTCATCTGCATTTAAAAAGGCAATAATATCGCCTGTGGCATGCTGTAATCCAAGATTATATGCATCATTGCCACCCCGATCAGGTTTGCTGTGCCAATAAGTAATATAGGCGCTATAGGATTCAATCATACGGATCGTATTATCAGTGGAACCACCATCAATGATAATATATTCCAGATGATTATATTGTTGTTGGATAACGCTTTTGATAGCTTTTTCTAAATGTTTTTCGCCATTGAGAACAACGGTAATAATAGAAATTTTAGGAATTTTTAAGCAGATCATTGTTTCTGTTGCTCTGTTGGATCCATTTTAGCTAGGTTCTTCCCATCGTAAAAATAGAGGAGATATTTTTTAAGGGGTTTTTTTATTTTTATCCTTAAAATAGAAAGAATAAATTTAAAAAAACGAATCGTAGCCAATTTAAGGGATTTCTTTATTTTTATTCTTAAAGTAGAAAGAATAAATTTAAAAAAACGAACCGTAGCCGAGCGAAGAGATTGTTTTAATGATTCGTATGATGAAATTAAATCTTTATGACTTTCCTTTATTTTTTTTGCTATGCGATATAAACGAGGAAAAGATGCTCGCGTTAGAGTGAGTTTTTTTACTCCAATAAGAAATTTTATCTTTAACGAAGGCAACTTGTAACTCGATGTTGCATATGAATTTTTTTCTAAATCAAAAAGGCTGACCGTTTTTTTATGGAGGTTCTCTTCTAAAATATAGCGGTCCAGTTTATTAGCGACAGCAATGATATGCAAATTTAATCTTAAGGCAAGTCTATAAAAATTTTCTTGCGCTTCGTGTGTGCTGTATTTATTCCAGCCAGCATAAATACGAGCAGAACGTTCTCTTTCTTTTGAAGGGTCTGTGATACCTTGTCCTGCTTCCTGTCCTTCGACTGTAATATCAAAAATGGGAAATGAACGCCAGGTGCCGTAAGGGTTATCTTTATTCTTACAAAGCCCAAGGAAGTAATCAATACATTGGTGCCAGGAGTCAGGGCCCCAAAAGTGGCCCCAACCACCTGTAATCTCTAACCATTGACGGGTAGTGACGGCATAGTTATCAGGTGCTGGCAGGCATTCAAAAAAATCATTGTAATTTTTTAATTGAAAAATAGATAATTTAATACGGAAAATATTGTCTGGATAAAAGCCTATGTATTTTTTTAAGATAGTATCCCAGCCTTTTTTTTTAAATCGTATTTCATCGGTCAATAACCAGCAAAAATAAGTATTTTCATCTGCAATTTTTAATAGTTCGTTATAGCCCGTATCGAGGGAATAATAACCCTCTAGTATCGGAGTTTCTAAATATTTAATACTAAATTGAGCGGTCTTTTTATAATTCTCTATAAGGGTTATTAAATCAATCGCACCTTTGTCTAGTTTAAGTAACACTTCGAAAGAACCAGGATCGTCTGCTGTTTGTGCTAAATTATCAAGAAACCCTATAATATTATAAGGTCTGCAAGTGGCCGCAAAAATGGATAAAAACATAAGTAATACCTTTGCTATCTCGACCCTGTAATAGGAATTACAGCACCACTGACATAAGATGCCGCATCCGAAAGAAGCCAGGATATTAATTCAGCGACTTCACTGGGTTTTCCCATACGTTTCATCGGTAAGCTGTTAATTAAATTATTTATTCTATCGGGCGGAGAACCCGCATGCATCTCTGTATCAATCACGCCTGGGCTGATGGTATTGATGCGAAGCTGATAGGCTGCAATTTCACGCGCACAAGCAATCGTAAATGTATTAATAGCCGCTTTTGATGCCGCATAATGTGCAAGATGAGTGCCGCCAAAACGTGCTGCTTCAGAGGATACATTCACAATGCTGCCCCTTTTTTCGTGTTTCATGCGTTTAATCGCTTCCTGACAACAGAAAAAAGTACCAAACACATTGGTTGCAAATACAGTTTCCAAGGTGTTAGCTGTGACATCTTCGACTGCAAAAATTCCACCATTGATCCCCGCATTATTGACTAGCGCAGTCACAGAACCCAATTCGCGATCGACTGTTTCAAATAAAGCAGTAACAGCGTCTTGTGATGCAATATCTGCTTTGACTGAAATGGCTTTGCCACCTGCACCACAGATTTCAGTGACAAGGGCTTCCGCTTTCTCTTGTCCATGATGGTAGTTGACGCAAACTGCATAGCCTTGTTTCGCAAGCAACTTTGCTGTTGCAGCACCAATCCCTCGACTTGCTCCTGTAATAATCGCAATGTTTTTCATTAAGGTATCTCTTTTTATATAGGCTCTTGCATCGGTAAATGTGCCTTTTCAGTAAACGCATTATAACGATTATTCAGTATATGACGATTATTTTTATACCATTCAATCGTATCAATAATACCGTCTTTAATTGACATTTTGGGTTGAAATCCATAAGAATGCGCGCGTGTCATATCCATCAAACGCTTCGCATCTCCCGCAGGTTTAGTCACATCCCACACAAGGTCAATAGCGCCATTCGGTGCATGAGCGGCTATAATTTCCGCGATTTCTTTAATAGTCACACCCGTACCACTGCCTAAATTAATCGGTTCATTAATGCCTTGTTCGACAGCGAGCATCATGCCTCTTGCAACATCAGTGGCATGAATGAAATCACGAATAGGAGAGCCATCACCCCAAACGGTCAAAGGATTTTCGCCATTCATAGCTCGATGAATGAGAGAAGGAATGACCATCGCGTTATTAGGATCAAAATTATCATAGGAGCCATACACATTCGCGGGGCGGACGATAGAAATTTTGTCCCAGTCGTATTCGATTTTATACGCTTCGGCTTGTAATTCACCCATCCGTTTTGCCCAGCCGGCAAAGCGATCGTGAGGGGAGGGGAAGGTCTTCCACACATCGTCTTCATAGAAAATTTCAGCAGGGGAGTATACACCCACTGAACTCGTAAATAAAAATCGCTCAACGCCAGCGCGTCTTGCCGCTTCCATCATATTGATGCTGAATGTGATAGTCGGCACAAAAAAACTCGCGGGTCTTTTTGCAGTCATGGCAGGCGAGCCTTTGACGCCTGCGAGTTGAAACACGATTTCCTGATCTTGACAGAGGCTTAAACAATTACTAAATTCACGTAAATCGGTTTTTTTAAAAGTAATATGAGGAGACAAATTATTTGGGGTGTCTAGTGACGCAATCGTGACTATTGCGCCTTTTTCAACTAATTGCTCGACTAAAGGTCGGCCGATTAATCCCGTGCCGCCTGTGACTAATACTTTTTTGCCTTTGTAAAAACTCATGCAATGACCTCTGCTATTTTCGTTGCGATATTTTCTTTCCACCACTGGAGTGTTTTTTGAATGCCTGTGTCTAAATCTGTTTTCACTTCCCAACCCAATTCTTGTTTCGCACGCGTGCAATCTAAAAATAAACTGGTTTTAATGGTCGGCTGTGAGAGATCATGTTCGATAGCCAGGTTTTTTCCAGAATGAGAGATTATTTTTTTCACTAATTCTTTAATGGCAATTGCTTTTCCATAACCACAGTTATAGAGACGATATTTTTCAGGCTGTTTCTCAATTGCCAGTTTAACAAAATTGACTAAGTCATCAATATACAGTAAATCACGCTCTTCGTCCCCTGTACCCCACACGCTGATTTTATTATCAGCCGTCATGACTTTAGTGACTGTCGCGCCAAAGACATGGCTGCGCTCTAAATCAAATTTATCATGAGAGCCATAAATATTAGAATGACGAATGGCAGTAAATTTAGTTTCAGAAATATTCGCGTAGAACTCGCACATTTTTTCGATATACAGTTTAGTGTTACCTACGCCAAAATAACGAGGATGTAGTGCCGTATTCGCATCAAAATCAGTTTCTTGGAGTGCTGTTTCACGAGAAGGATACATCACAGTACAACTGAAAAAAATCACATGCTTAACTTTTTGTTCAAACGCAATGCGAAATAAATAAGAATTCATGACAGCATTATCTGTGACATGAATTTCGGGGCGCATGACGATATCTTTAGAGCCTGAAGTCGTTGCAGCCGCCTGGATGACAATATCCATGCCTTGTATGACGCGCGCAATCTCTTTAGGGTCACGTAAATCAGCCTGGTGCCAGGTAACATTGGGGCAGTCATATTCGGGACGTTGAAAACGCACGGCATGGACTTCAAATTCAGGCAATGCGCTGAGTTGTTCCGTGAAATTGCGTCCAATGAAACCTGTTGCCCCGCAAATTAAAATTTTCTTTTTTAGCATTATAGAACTCTCGTATATTGTTGCATAAATTTATCAATCGTATGGACGACATAATCACGTGCTGCCTGATTAACAGCATGATGGCACGCGATTGCAAAACCACGTTTCATGACGGTATCTGCATTGTTTAATTCACCCGCAATACGGTGCTGATACATCTCAAATGCAGGATGTCTTGCCATATTACCCGCAATAATAGGACGGGTTTCGATCGCATTTTTTTGAATAAAAGTCGTGATGTCTTTCACCGTAAAGGGTGCGTTTTCTTTTAATATGATAGGAAAACCAAACCAGACATGTTTACCTTTAGGCGTTTCTTGTTGGAATTGAAAAAAATCATTGTATTTTGATAAATAGTTTAAATAGAAATCTGCTGTTTCTCGGCGTTTATCAATCAGTGAATCTAATTTAGGTAACTGGTGTTGTCCCATCGCCGCATTGACTTCTGTGGGTCTTAAATTATAGCCTAAGTTAATAAAAATAAAGCGCGGATCAATATCAGGGTAACGCGCCACATATTTTTGGTGTTCATCCGCTTCCCGAGACCAACCATGTGCGCGTAAAATACGCATGGTTTCTGTTAAATTAAAATCATTCGAGATAGAAATGCCGCCTTCGAGCGTGCTGATGTGGTGCGAAAAAAAGAAACTGAAATTGCCAATGTTCCCAAAACTACCGACCGATTTTCCATCGTAAAAAGAACCCATGGCTTCACAGCAATCTTCAATCACAAATAGATTATGTTTTTTAGCAAGCGACATAATGGCATCCATATTGCAAGGGTTGCCATACACGTGTACGAGTTTAATTGCACGTGTTTTAGGGCCAATGGCTTTTTCTAATTTGGTCAAATCAAGATTAAAACTATTAATATCGCAATCTACAATCACAGGAACCAGATGATGTTGAATGACAGGCCAAATAGTCGTTGACCAGGAAAGTGCGGGTACAATAACTTCATCGCCTGGTTTTAAATAATTGGGCGTGACAGGGTTTGCCAGTGCTGCAATGGAAAGCAAATTAGCAGAGGAGCCTGAGTTAGACATGACGCCATAGTGTGTGCCTGCGTAATCCGCATATTGTTTTTCAAATGCACGTACTTTTTGCCCCATGGTCGTATACGTTGATAGCATTGTTTCAACGGCTGAGAATATTTCGTCATGACCTGTTGTCGGTTCATGCAAATGTACGGACGGTTTTTCAGGTTTAAAAGAAAAATCAAAATAATCATCGCAATATTGTTTAATATTCATTTGAATTTGATTGAGTAACTGCTGTTTTTTATCCATATTTCCTTCTCTTATGTGATTGACTCTTTTAGGTGATTGATAGAATTTAAACGGGTTGGAAGCGCTGACTGTTTTTCTTTCTGTAAATGTATATAATCACGGCGTTGCATGGACATCATGGTGTAACGTTGATTATCGTAATAAATAATTTGTGAACCGCCATTTTCAAACTCAAAAGGCACCAGTAATAAATCTTTAAGCGCGTCATATAACTGCGGTTTATGCTCTGGTTTTATGAAAAATAACATAAAACCACCACCTCCTGCACCGAGTAATTTACCCCCAAGCGCACCTGCTTTTCGGCCTTTTTCATAAATAGCATCAATAAAAGTAGGTGAAATACTTGCGCTGATTTGACGTTTCAACATCCAGCTTTCATGCAGTAAACGACCGAAATCTGTTATATCATTTCCTCGAGATAAAATATGCGTGGCGGAATCAACCATTTGGTGCATTTCATGCATTTCTTGTTGTTTAAGAGGGATAGATTTTATTTTTTCCGCCGCAATATCAGAGGCAGTGCGCGAAACACCCGTAAAAAACAAGACTAAATGATCATGCAGAGCAGTCATTTGAGTAGTGGGCAGTACCAATGGGTTGACTTCAAAATCACCGCTCTGCGTGATAACAATTCTGTTTAATCCGCCGTAGGCTGTTTCAATCTGGTCTTGAACACCCACGTGTTCCTGCAAAATATCCCGTTCAATATGAATGGCTTCACAAGCGAGTTCGCGTTTGCTGGAGATCAAGCCATTCATGGCATACATCGCATGCAATAAGCCCACCGTGAAGGCAGAACTTGAGCCGAGTCCTGAACGTGCAGGCAAATCCCCTTGGTGATGAATTTCAATACCTTGTTCGAATTTTAAATAATTCAGTACCGCTCTCACAGAGGGGTGTTGTATTTCTGTATGTTCAAATATCTCTTCCACCTGTCGCCAAATGACACGCGATTTATGCTCAAAGAAAGGCGGCAGCAATCGACAATGTAAATAACAATAATGGTTAATGGTGCTTGTTAAGACGGCCGCACCATGTTCTTGATACCAGGTTGGGTAATCAGTACCACCACCAAAAAACGAAATACGGTAAGGCGTGCGGCTAATGACCATGTAGATTATCCTTAATCGTTTTCAATATCTCATTCTTGAACCAAGCTGTTTTAGATAATTCAATGAGAGAGCAGTTAAATTGAGCAAGATATTTTTTATTGAAATATTTTTTCATATTAAAATAAGGATAAAAATCCTCGAAGCGATCACTTTCTAATAAATCAGTGATGGGTTTCATGTTGCCATCATTGACAATACAATCTTTGAATTCAATATAATGATTTCTCGATGTTCCAATCTCACTGACTATCTCGATTAATTTTTCCTTCTTTTGTTTTATAATTTCAGCCAGGTAGATATTTCTGTCAAAATGACTAAGTTTTAATTCAGCAATATTATCCGGATGATAAATATAATTCTCAAAAGTTGAAAAAGGTAAAATTTTTAAATTGGGTAATTTTAGCTTTATTTTTTCTATTTCATCCGTTCTTAAATAATCTCTATCTCTGAGTCCCAGTTTATCTTTATCGCTCTTGATGGTCAAAAAGACTTCTCTGTTATTATTGGCAGGTAAGAATAAATAACCCTCTTGTCCTAATGCAGCATTAAAGTATTCGTCATTTTGGTTTTCAACAACAACCAGCTTATATCCTTTGAGTATGGATGTAATAGTAGACTTTGGAATAGCGATTTCGTAGACGTCTAATTTATCTTTAGGAAGAGGAAATAACTCTTTTTTAGAATCAAAATCTAATAAGTCAAAATCAATAATAGAAGCAGTTTCGCTATTTCTTGCATAATCTATGAATCCTAAAGCATGAGAAGCTGTCCAAAGTTGAGCGCTATCAGGGATCCATTTAGAAATAATTTCTTCTAACAGACGTGATTGTAAAGTGGTATGTAAATGACTATCCATTTCATCAATAAAGATAATCGAATCTTCGTAATATTGACGACGTACAATGAAATTGATAAGCAAAATAATGATTTGTTTTTCACCATGACTTAGTAAATCATAATTAATTTTAGATTTACCTTTTTTAAAGATCAGTTTGGCTGTATTACCAGGTGTTGCATCTTGAAATTCTGCAATTTGAATGGTAGTAGTTTCATCCTTGCCAAGTATTTTGCGCAATGAGTTATTGAGTGGTTCAATGCATTCTCTAAAAATTTTTAAAGTATCTGCTTGTTTTCCACTAAAGACAGGCTCTCTTAAGGCATTATTTATTTCTTGAATATAGAGAAATACATCATTGATAAAACGAGTGTCGTTCTCAATGTATGTCACTGGACTATCCTCATCTGTAGGTACGCTAATAAGATTAGCATTATTAGAAATACGAGGAACAATACGGATACTGCTTCGTCCAAAGAATTTTTTAACTAGCTCCTTTCCTTTTATTACATGGGTTCCTGTTTTTTCAATTAATCCTTCGTCCGAAAGCTCTACTAAAATAGTGGGCTCTATAATAGTATTTGTGTTACTACTTCCATTTTTTCGATAGTAAT
This sequence comes from Gammaproteobacteria bacterium, assembly GCA_041690995.1. Classification (GTDB taxonomy): domain Bacteria; phylum Pseudomonadota; class Gammaproteobacteria; order DSM-16500; family DSM-16500; genus UBA4722. Next base: position 9,012 of record JBEPVM010000015.1, read on the forward strand.
TTTCTGACGAATCATAGGGCGGTAATCCTTTATATAGCCCTTTGCTTAACCAATCAAAAGCATCAAATAGAGATGACTTCCCAGAACCATTAGAACCGATAATGAGCACTAATTTTGATGTGGCTGGAATATCTGAAATAATTAAATCTGTAAATCGCTTAAAATTTTTTAATTCTATTGTCTTTATTCTCATTGATAAACATCCTGTTTGTTATGATAAATATCCAACGCTGTTTGCGTATCTCCAAAATATCTTACCTGGCCACTTTCAAGCAATAAGGTTTTATTACAAAATTCCTTAATGAGATCATCTGAATGAGTGGCCATGACAACGATACTCGATTGATCCAACAAAGAAATCATTTTTTTTCGTGCTATTTTCATAAACTCAGCATCACCCGCACCAAAAATTTCATCAATTAGTAAAATATCAGGTTTAATACTGGCGGAAATAGCAAAAGCCAGCCTGACTAACATGCCTGAAGAATAAGTACGAAGAGGCATGGCCAGGTAATCTCCAAGCCCTGTGAGTTCAGCGATTTCAGTGGTGCGTGCCTGAATTTCTCGTTTTGATAACCCCATAATCAAGCCGCGTGTTTTAATATTTTCATACCCTGTTAATTCTGTTTCAATGCCAGGCATTAAACTCAGCATGGGAGAAATATGACCTTCTATCGTGATTTTTCCTTGAGTAGGTTCATAAATAGTGGCGAGCAAGCTTAAAAATGTACTTTTGCCAGAACCATTATGTCCTATTAAACCAATTTGATCACCGTGATTGAAAGTCAATGTAATATTATTGAGTGCGTTAACGAGGATACGCTGGTTCGTATCTTCAATTACCGCGCCACCTGTCGCAAGTCGTAGAAACTGCTTTTTAAATGAACGCGCATTGATATTATAAATAGGAAATTCAACAGAAACAGATTGTAAGGTAATTTTTGCCATAGATTACAACCAATACACAATGCGCGCACGGTAGCGCGTTAGCATTTTTAAAGATAATAGTAGACCAATCAACGTAACGACAGAGACCATGATGAGCGTAGATCCCGCAGGCATTGTACCTAAGAGAGGGGCTCTGATCAACTCAATAAACGCATAAAATGGATTGAGAAATACGATATAGCGATCTTGTGGCGGTAAAATAGCGGGGTTCCACATCACAGGCGTTAGAAAAAAAGCGACTTGAATTAAACTTTTGACAATTTGCAGGATGTCACGATAACGAGCGCCTATCATCCCCAACACTAAACCATACGAGATAGAATTAATATAAATGATAATTAATCCAGGAATTAATAATAAAGTACATCCATTTATTTTTGCAACATTATGAAAAACAATCAGAATAGGAATAATGACCAAAACATTATGAAAAAAAATAATAATATTACGCGTAGCGATTCTATGTATATATAAACTATAAGGCAGTTTGATTTGTTTGATTAACCCATCAGACAATGTTAAAGCTTCAGTAAGATCACTCACTTGAGTAGAAATCAATGCCCAGGCTAACATACCTGCGACCAAAAAAGGGAAATACGTTTGTATGTCGCTATGAAACAGATGGCTATACAAATACCCCATAGAATAGACAGTAATCGCCATACTAATAGTAATCCAAAAGGGACCCAGGACTGAGCGACGATAGCGCAGCCGCACATCTTGATAAGCCAGCATGAGCCAGATGCGCCATTTTGCCATGCCATCTTGAATGTCATTCAGTGCAAGCTGACGCGCAGTGCGCGCGGAGAAGCAAGGTATTTCCTGCTGCTCTGTCATTGAATTATTAATAACCGATTCTGTTTGCATAATGCTTCTTAGATTCATAAATCGCAAAAGCTTACCATGGCAGTTGTTTCAACACAAACGACTTAAATTCTTCTCTGAATTTTTGAGGTGAAAATCGGCTTGCATTTTCAACACAATTCTTCGGTTGAAATAAAGAAAGCTGTTTTTCAAATTGATAGATGGCATCACATAATGCTGGAACCGTCTGCTGATTAAAAAATAACCCCGTTGGATTTTCTTGAGGAACCCCACGAACAGTTTCCAAAGCCCCCCCTTTCCCATAAGCAATCACAGGTGTGCCACAGGCTTGTGCTTCCAAAGGTAACAACCCAAAATCTTCCTCTGCGGCAAAAATGAATGCCTTTGCACGTTGGAGATAATGGATTAACACTTCATTCGGTTGAAATCCAAGAATTTGTATATTCGGAGTTGCTTTTGTTTTTATTTTAGCTAATTCAGGCCCATCACCTATCACAATTAATTTTTTATCAGGCAGTGTTGCAAACGCATCTACAATCAAATCTATTTTTTTATAAGGAACCAACCGCGAAGCAGTGACATAATATTCTTCTTTTAAAGTTTCCTGAGCCAGAGGCTGAAATAACGAAAGATCCACAGGCGGGTAGATCACTTCAGCCTCACGTCTATAGGTTTTCCAAATACGTTGAGCAATAAAATTTGAATTTGCAATAAAATGATCAACACCGTTCGCTGTGCGCTGGTCCCACAGACGTAGAGAATGCAGAAAATATTTCGCAAAATAGCCTTTAATCCCGCGATCAAGCCCTGTTTCTTTGAGATATTGGTGCTGTAAATCCCACGCGTAACGCATAGGTGAATGCACATAGCTAATGTGTATTTGATCAGGCCCTGTAATGACCCCTTTTGCAACCGCATGTGAACTTGAAATAATCAGTTGATACTCAGAAAGATCCCATTGTTCAATCGCCAAAGGCATCCAAGGCAAATAATGCCGATACATTTTTTTTGCCAAAGGAAATCGCTGAATATAAGTCGTTTTAACAGGTTTATTCTGCAAAAAATCCCGCTCACTCGGTGGAATAAAATCAACGACAGCAAACAAATCCGCTTCGGGAAAGCATTGAATCATCTCCCCCAAAAGACGCTCAGAGCCTGCATAAGTGACAAGCCAATCACAGATAATTGCTGTTTTCATAAAGCACTTAATGACCTACTGTAAACACGTGCGCCGTCTCTAGCATTAGCATCTGGTTACGGCTTATTCCCTTGACGAGCACAAATTAAAAAAAGTTCAGCATGGTATCATAGATTAGAAAAAAATCAAAAAAGATTTACTTCTATGTCACCCTGCAGTTCACCACTGCGTCATTAATAAAACAGTGCTGATACGCTCGCGTTAAAAAATGAATTCACATACAATAGCCTACGAACACAAGATGATAGATTGGAAAAACATGTTACCTAAAGGTTTATTAAAAGAATATTCAGAAATACTTTCCTGGGTCATACGCGGCCTTGACATGGTTGCGATTGTTGCAGCAGGATTTTTTGCGTATTTTTATAAATTTGGAGATTTAGCGTTACCTAAACACTATATTATTGCCTTAGCCACTGCTGCCCTATTACTCTCAATCGTTTTTCCTTTATTTCGCATTTACGAATCAGTGCGTACACTGAGCCTTTGGCAATATAGCAGTCAATTACTCCAAGGTATTTTAATTGTTTTAATTATAGTAGCAGGATTAGCTTTTTTAACCAAAACGGGCGAAGATTTTTCGCGCGCATGGTTTTGTCTATGGGCGGGTTGCACCTTATTATTATTACTGTTATTTCGTTGCAGTCTTTTACTTGTTTTACGTTTAATGCGCGCGAAAGGATTCAACGAACGGCGCATTGTGATTATTGGAGCAGGCCCACTCGCACAACAGATTGCAGAAACCGTACAACAAGCTCTGTGGACAGGGTTTCGTATTGTGGCTGTTTTGGCAGATAATTCTTTCGATCAGTATGCTATAAAAAAATCCCTTACAGAATCTATAGATGAAATCTGGATTGCATTGCCATTACATTCAGAAGCACGAATTAAAGAAATTCTACATGAACTCAGGCATGAAACGGTTACTATCCGACTTGTATTAGATATTTTCGGCATGGATTTAGGACTGCTAAATTATTCAATGACGCATTTAGCAGGCGTTCCCATGATTAACGTGCGAGCAACACCCATGGTGGGAATGAATCGAATGGTCAAAGCAATCGAAGATCGTATCTTCGCAATGATTATTTTACTCCTCATTAGTCCATTGCTTTTAAGCATCGCGATCCTTATTAAAATCACTTCAAAAGGCCCCATTTTTTATAAACAAAAACGCATGAGTTGGAATGGCAAAGAATTTTCCATGTTAAAATTCCGCACTATGCCAGTGGGTACAGAAGCAAAAACAGGCCCCGTATGGGCGAAAGCAGGCGAAACACGCGCAACATGGATAGGCCGATTTTTACGAAAAACAAGTCTGGATGAATTACCACAATTTATTAACGTATTGCGGGGTGATATGTCTATTGTAGGGCCTCGACCCGAACGCCCTGTTTTTGTGAATCAATTCAAAGAACAAATTCCACATTATATGCAAAAACATTTAGTGAAGGCAGGCATCACAGGATGGGCGCAAATTCATGGCTGGCGAGGAGATACCAGTTTAGAAAAAAGAATAGAATACGATTTATATTACATAAAAAACTGGTCGTTGTTCTTAGACATCAAAATAATTTTCTTAACTTTTTTTCATGGATTTATTAATAAAAATGCCTACTAAAACTATTTTAGTCGTAGGAGGCGCGGGGTATATTGGTTCACACTTCGTGCGTTGCTTGCGCCAAACAGAATGGACACCGATTATTATTGATAATCTTGCAACGGGACACGCAGCCTCTATTTCAGGCGAAAAATTAATAGTCGGCGATATTGCAGACGCAAAATTATTAGATGATATTTTCTCACAACGCACAATTTTTGCAGTGATACACTTCGCATCTTTTATTCAAGTCGGAGAGTCTGTCGAAAACCCCGCAAAATATTATAGTAATAATTTCGCAGCTACGCTTAATTTATTAAATGCGATGTTGAAATGGCAAGTCAATAAATTTATTTTTTCATCCTCTGCGGCCGTGTATGGCGAACCCTTATATACCCCGATAGATGAACTTCATCCGATTGCCCCCGTGAATCCTTACGGACACAGTAAACGAATGGTCGAGCAAGTACTGGCTGATTACGCACAAGCGTATGGTTTACAATGTGCTATTTTACGTTATTTTAATGCAGCAGGCGCAGAACCCAGTGGCAAACTGGCAGAGCGACATGAACCAGAAACACATTTAATCCCCTTGATATTACAAGCCGCGTACGATCAAACAAAAACCATCACAGTTTTTGGCCGTGATTACCCAACCCTCGATGGCACGTGTATACGTGATTATATTCATGTCACAGATTTATGCCGGGCACATTTACTCGCCTTACAAGCTCTTGCTGAAGGTAAACAAAATTTTACTTACAATTTAGGAACAGGCGAGGGTCATTCCGTACAACAAGTCATAGATACTGCACGCATAGTCACACAGCGTGATATTCAAGTGCGAGAAGGCACTCGACGTTCAGGCGATCCCGCGATATTAATTGCAAATCCTGCTAATGCGATGCGCGAATTAGACTGGCACCCACAATATCCCGAATTACACGTGATGATTGAGCATGCATGGCGGAGTTGTGGAAATGCCTCTATTACTTATACTGTGTGAACGCTTACCTGATATTAACCCGATTCTATTCAGGCTTCAATTTTTTATATTGCGCAGATTGATGGCGTGCAAGCCGGTCAGTATCAATATATTTATCCATAGTCGCCGGGTTTTCATGCCCGACATCATCCCGAATATGTTCACGAGGGCGTGTTTCGACATCCGTCGAAATAGCCGTGTGACGTAACCAATGGACGGTCGCTGTCGCTAAATCTTCTGCTTCATCTGTTTTACCCTGCATCTGCAATTCACGTATCGCGCGATCAAAAACAGATTGCACAATATTGCGGATTTGTCTTGTACCTAGCCCCGTTTTTCTATTTAATTTAGGCAATAAAGGCATTGATTCTTCACGACTCGGCAAATTAGGTAAATCAAGAGAATTGCGATAGCGTTTTAACGCAGTGAGCAATTCATCAGGCACAGCAATATCACGTACTTTATTGCCCTTACCGACAGTCGTAAACCACCACAAGCTTTGTTTATCAGGCGCAAAGCTACCCATCGTTGCCAGGCGATCTTTGGTATAAGCTAATTCTGAAATACGCACGCCTAATAAATAAAAGGCAGACATCATAAAAAGAGTGCGTTCATGTTGCGGGTTTTCTTCCGCCATTTTTTGCGCCGCAGAGATAACTGTATGCCATTGCAATCTACTGAGCTTACGAGTGACTTTACGCACCTGGTGACGTTGAATATAGCCCTTTTTCTGTCGGATTAAACGAATAGGATTCATTTCTAAATAATCTTCTTGTTGTAAAAAAGTATAGAGCGAACTTAAAGTTGCGAAAACTGCTTCGAGCGATTTATTGCTGAGTTGATAAGCGGATTTATCAGGTTGTTTGCCATGGCGACGTGCAATTTTACTGATACGGACGACAAAAGGCCGCCATGCGGGATTCGCTTCACGCAAACCCAATCCATTGTTGATAAAACGATTCACAGTTTTATTAGCAATCCATGCTCTGGGTGGAGCATTAATAAATTCTAAATAATCACGAATATCATTACGATTAATTTCTTTGAGTGGTTTTTTACAGATTAACCAAGCCCATTGCAAAATACGTTCCACTTCACGGCGATATGCGGTAAACGTATCAGGTGATTGGCTGTAGCTTTTTAAAAATTCCAGACATAATTGATATTCTTGAATAGCAGAGGGAATCCCAATTGATTTTAAATAATCAAAAACGCTCAGAGGCGTCTCTTGTAAATTTTCCAAGGTGTCAAAGAGTGGGTACGGAATCATGATAGCTCGCTTTTATAATTTATTTTGCTAATTTAATTATTGCTATAAATGCTGAATACTTACATCTTTTTTAATCTGTTTCTGGTTTATCATCATGATGAGGCTCAGGTTTCTGCATTTTTGTTGTATCATCACCAAATAATAATTCACTGAAAAAACTTTTTTGTTTCTTCTTTTCAGAAGACGGTTCACTGATGATACCATGATCTTGATGCAGTTTTCCTTTTTTTGCCCAAGGCAAACGTCGATAATAAGGTAGCGGTTCATTAGGATCAAAAATAGGGTATTTAATAATTTCAAAATAAGGCGAATAATCAAAATCCTTGGGCGTAAATAAATAAGGATTACGATGAATTAATTCTACATTATTATCATCCGAGTCTATTTTAAGAAAAGGTAAAATAGGAAACTTAATGGCTGTAAACGCTTCTGCAATAAGAGAGGAACAAATACCGCTTTCAATCTCACCTTGAGTCGTTCTAAATAAACTCGATCCCCAGCGACGCGGCAAGAGTGACCACGGAAGCAAAAACCGTGCAAGATCCAGTAAGTGTCGCACGTTATAAGGTAATCCCAGCGCTTTGATAGCGTAAGCAATCACTTGTTCTGTATCATTCGGTGCAATGCCAATTGGCCTGCAGATACGCAAGTGATGGTAACGGTAGACGCTAAGGGGCGATACGATCATGCCATGGCCTAATACGCCTTCAATGACTAAACGCACGTTTTCACGTTTTTTGAGTCGGATAGCCACTGCTTTGCGTAAAACAGGGTCTTCAATATCATGTAATCGGCCTAAATATAAGGCGGCGTGCGTCCACGGGCTTTGAGTGATTATGCTAATAATGTTACTGACTCGGCTGCGGCCTTCGACCAGTAACACATCCCCTGGTCGGACTTCATATTTTAAGCGATTGAAATCGCAGGGAGGTGTTTCAGAAGGTGGTCTTTCCAGTGTCAGCCAGTCACCAAAATGATTGATTATCCTATCGTATAATGATTGTGCCATCCTAGCATTCCTTTGTTTTTTCCTATTGTATTAGATTCGCTTGGCTAAATCATTAGCATAGCCTAAATAATTACTGGGCGTGAGTTTTAAAAGAGTCTGTTTAATAGTGTCCTCAAGTGCTAATTCTGAAATAAACTCATGTAGCAAGACCTTCGTTATTTTTTGACCACGTGTAAATGTTTTTAATTTTTCATAAGGTCGTTCAATCCCATAACGCCGCATGACGGTTTGCACTGCCTCTGCGAGTACTTCCCAATGATTATCAAGATCGGCTGCAATTATAGACTCATCAAGGCTAATTTTATTTAAACCACGGCAAGTGGATTGATAAGCCAATACAGCATGCGAAATCGCTACACCTATATTACGCAATACAGTGGAGTCAGAGAGATCACGTTGCCACCGAGAAATCGGTAATTTCATTGCCATGTGTTCAAGTAACGCATTAGCAATGCCGAGATTGCCTTCAGAATTTTCAAAATCAATCGGGTTAATTTTATGCGGCATGGTCGAAGAACCCACTTCGGAACTCACAGATTTTTGTTTGAAATAACCTAATGAAATATAAGCCCATATATCACGGTTAAAATCAATTAAAATAGTATTGACTCGTGTGATCACTGAAAAAAACTCTGCCATATAATCATGCGGTTCAATTTGCGTGGTATAAGGGTTCCAAAGTAAGCCCAATTGGCAAACAAAATTTTTGCTAATTTTTTGCCAGTCTGTTTCAGGATAAGCGATTACCATCGCATTATAATTACCTGAAGCGCCATTTATTTTTCCTAAAAGAGGTGTAGAGCTGATTTGTTCTATTTGGCGATGCAGCCGCGCGATAATATTAGCGATTTCTTTACCTGCTGTCGTAGGCGTTGCAGGCTGGCCATGCGTACGTGATAGCATGGGTGCATCAGCATAATCGTGGGCTAATTTTTTTAATAGGCTTAATAATTCGTCTAAAAGCGGTAAAATATGTTGTTTACGCGCGGTTGATAGCATGAGTGCATAAGCCAGATTATTAATATCTTCCGAGGTGCAGCCGAAATGAATAAATTCACTGATGGCAGCGAGTTCAGTATTGCCTTCCATACGCTCTTTCAAAAAATATTCGACAGCTTTAACATCATGGTTAGTCACATTTTCAATATGCTTAATGCGAACGGCATCTTGTTCAGAAAAATTGTCGATAATCGAATTTAATAACATATTCGCATGCTGGCTAAACGGAGGTAATTCAGGCAGGCTAGCGTGTTCAGCTAATGTTTGTAGCCAACGAATTTCAACGATGACGCGAAATCTAATTAAACCATATTCACTGAAAGTAGGGCGTAAGTCATCGAGTTTTTCTTGATAGCGCCCTTCCAGGGGTGAGATGGCGGTGAGTGTTGAGATTGTCATGATGTTAAACTCCTTCAATTTGTGACAGTAATTTTCGTGCTGTTTTTTTTATTTTACTGCGAAAAAAAATCAGTTGTAAACGAGAGCCACCGACTTGTCGCCATAACACAGCAGAGCGAATAGCAGCTAATAAGAGCGCTCGAATTTTTTCGATAGTACCTGTACTGCTTAAAATACGTTGATTGCCCAAAATAAAAAATTTGACGCGAAATGTGCTAATGCTATTAATATAAATATCAGCTAGATTCGCCATGACTGTTGGATGTGTAAGAGAAAAATATTCCACTTGTTTTTTGGCCTGTTGAATACGTTGTATCAGTGCATGGCTTATTTTTTCTGAGCGATTAATTTTTGTTTGCAAGTGTATAATGGAATGCATGTAATGGATGGTTTGTGCTGTTGAAACGGTTTTTGAATCGAGAGTATTAATCAATCTTTCCAAACCTAATTTGATATGGGGAAGGCTACCATAAATGTCTAACGCATTTTGAGGATGTGTTTGAAAAAGGCTATTGAGTATTGTTTGAAAAGCCATTTCATCTACTTTCCCTGTTTGTGCCAATTCTCGCGCAAGGCTAATCGCTTGTATAATGCCTGCGAGTGCAATTGTGATATTGTCAAAGGGGTCTTGCAAAATTACGCTCCGTTATCTTCCAGGATAATTCCGCCACCCAAACAGATATCCTCTTGATAAAAAACCACAGACTGCCCAGGTGTCACAGCGCGTTGCGGCTCGTTAAAATCAATGACTAAATACCAATTTTGATGGCTATCAGGGTGAATCATACACCGTTGGTCAGCTTGACGGTAGCGGGTTTTGGCAGAAGCTGCGTAGGGGAAAGATTGTGGCGGAGCATTAATCCAGTGAACAGGATAAGTCAATAAACGGCGGGTATAAAGTAAAGGGGTGTTGGGTCCTTGAGCAACGATGAGCGTATTTTTTGCTATATTTTTAGCAACAACATACCAAGGCGCTTCAGACATATTTTTTTGCCCGCCAATTTTTAAGCCTTGTCGCTGACCCAACGTATGAAACATGAGACCCTCATGAGTGCCTATTACTTTCCCATCAATCGTTTCGATATTGCCTGGTTGGGCTGGCAGATAATCATTCAAAAAAGTTTTAAATTTACGTTCCCCAATAAAGCAAATACCCGTACTGTCTTTTTTAAGAGAATTTTTAAATCCAGCCCGATGAGCGATCTCACGTACAGTTTGTTTAGTAAGATTACCGAGAGGGAATAAACTATGCGCAAGTTGAGATTGATCTAATAAATGTAAGAAATAGCTTTGATCTTTAGCAGAATCCAAGCCTTTGAGTAAGTGAAATTCGCCATTTTTTTCTAAAATACGCGCATAATGCCCTGTCGCGATATAATCCGCGCCACGTTGTTTGGCATAGTCTAAAAAAGCTTTAAATTTGATTTCTTTATTGCAAAGAATATCAGGGTTAGGCGTGCGGCCTGCACGATACTCACTGAGAAAATAGGTAAATACACGTTCCCAGTATTCAGCAGAAAAATTAATACGTTTGAGTTCAATACCCAATTGATCGCACACCGCTTGCGCATCGGCCATGTCTCGACTGGCAGGGCAATACGTATCTGTATCATCTTCCTCCCAATTCTTCATGAAAACCCCTTCCAGATGATGCCCTTGCTCTTTGAGTAAAAGAGCCGTAACCGAAGAATCGACACCGCCAGACATGCCGACGATGATGTGTTTAGGGGAGGATTTATTTTTCATCATTAAGAATAGTTTCCAGCTTAGCCAGTTTATCTATAAAAAAATCAACCCCCCATACAGTTAATGCTTTTTTATCTTGGACATTGAGAAAAGGGGCGACATCGCTTGCTGCTTTTTTCCAGTCAATACTTTTAATTTTTTCCCTCATGACCTTAATAAACCACTCGGGTGTCATACTATTTTTTTGCTTAGCCCAAGGTCCTTGTTGATCAAGTGCGTGGATCAGAAAAATAAAGTTAGGAGAAATTTTCTTGGCGATATACCAGGTAAAATCGTACCAGTCACGACCTTTAATATATTCGCGACATAATAAAGCATGACATTTCCCCGCAAAGCCACTGCTAAGATCTTGTGCGGCAATAGAATAATCTAAAGGAAATTCTAGAAATTTAATCTCCAGATTGGAACCTAAAGGCGGGTTAGTATCAATTTCAAATTTTATTGCAAGTTTCTTTTTAGGATAGTGAGCGAATGATAAATTAATCATTTTTCCGATGGAATTATCTTTTAAAAACATTTTCTTAACCGTATTATTAACGCGGCTTTTATCAATAATTTCAGGACGAACACCATATTGTTTACAAGTTGTGATAATGGCCTCTATATAGGGTTCCCAATGAAAGTCAGGATTCGGATTTTTTAATAAAAAATCCAAATCTTCTGAAAAACGAGGTAGCCCATATAAAATCCGGAGCGCTGATCCCCCATGAAAAATAGCTTTGTCAAAAAAATTCGCGTTTGCCAGACCATACAAGGCAATTTCCTGTAAGATTTCTTTTAGCGCATGTTCCTCATCCTCTAATGTACTAAGAGTATACGTTTCAAGTCTTGTATCAATAATAGTGGTAGCCATTATTTGTTAAGTTCCTTTTTAAGATTATCCAAAAAGCATAAAACACGCTTTGAATGATATACTTTTTTAATTTCTAAAAAACAATCAGAATCAATTTGCATGAGTTGTTCTATCTCAATACGCAGACTATGGGTTAAATAGCGAAGGCCTTCCCACTTTATTTTTTTGAGGTAGACATAATCAGCCAATGCCCGAAGGGGTGATGCGAGAAAGAAAGGTTCATCTTTAATATCTTCGATGCGAGTGACACCTGTTAAGAACTCATATTCGTTAACAGGTAGTTGATAGAAGACAAATTCCTGAAAGGGTGTTACAAATTCTTTAGTGCGGCCGTGCGCAATAACGCTCAGGATTGTTCTAACATGTTCCGGAATCCAGCCATGATAAGCCAGTGCGCTTTCCAAAGAAACATAACTGTGAGGTACAATTCGGCTTGCAAGAAAAAATTTACTCAGCTTTTTTTGCCGGTATTTGTCTGCAAGTAGATAAAGGCCCCGACGAATCTTAATGAGTTCTGTTTTTTTTAATGACTTATTGACCATCCCGTAACGGGCGGCATGGGTGCTCCTTAATAATAAGTTATTAAGATCAACGTCTGTAAGGACATGATTTGCCAGCCCTGATTCTATAATTTTATCTTTGAGTGTTGTCATAGGGTTTATTTTAGCAAGAAACTTCCTATAAAAGCAAGTTTCTTTCCGATATTGATGAGGGAGTGGCTATCGAGAAATCCTCCCATATCTCGCTTGATCTTGCCCCAAAAACCAAGTTATAGTCGAAAAATTTAAACCCAGTAGAACAAGGAAAATTTATGACCCAATATAATGCCCTTTATGCCCAATCAGGCGGCGTGACGGCCGTGATTAATGCGTCTGCGTGTGGTGTTATCCAAACAGCAAGACAACATCAAGATAAAATAGCTAAAGTTTTCGCCGCACGAAATGGCATTATCGGCGCCCTCACCGAAGATTTAATTGATACAAGCCACGAATCTGATGCAGATATTGCGGCGCTGCGACATACCCCCGCAGGGGCTTTCGGCTCTTGTCGGCATAAATTAGGCTCTTTAGAAAAAGATCGTGCGCAATACGAACGTCTTGTGGAAGTCTTTTCTGCGCATCATATTCGTTATTTTTTCTATAATGGCGGAGGTGATTCACAAGATACAGCGTTTAAAGTTTCTCAAATTAGTCAAACATTAGGTTATCCTATTACCTGTATTGGTATTCCTAAAACAGTAGACAATGATTTACCGTTTACAGACAATTCACCTGGCTTTGGCTCAGTTGCTAAATATGTCGCAGTGTCTATTCGTGAAGCAGGATTAGATGTTGCTTCCATGGCATTAACTTCGACAAAAATATTTATTTTAGAAGTCATGGGACGCCATGCGGGCTGGATTGCAGCCGCAGGAGGGCTTGCAGCAGAAAAAGCAGGTGATGCGCCGCATATTATTTTATTCCCCGAAGTAGCTTTTTCGCCAGATAAATTTTTAGCGCGTGTTGCAGAGTGCGTGGAGCAATATGGCTCTTGTTCTATAGTTGTTTCTGAAGGATTGCGAAATTCGGAAGGCTCTTTTATTTCTGAATCAGGATTTGTGGATGCGTTTGGGCATAAACAATTAGGTGGCGTTGCACCTGTTATTGCTAAATTAATTAAAGACCAATTAGGTTTGAAATATCATTGGGCGGTGGCGGATTATTTACAACGGGCAGCGCGTCATATTGCCTCTAAAACAGATGTAGAACAAGCCTATGCCCTCGGAAAAGCAGCCGTTGAGTTCGCGTTAATGGGCAAAAATGCGGTGATGCCTATTATTGTACGCGAGTCGAACCAACCTTATCGTTGGGTAATAGGTGAAGCACCGCTTGAAAAAGTTGCTAATGTTGAAGTCAAAATGCCAAACGATTATATTACTGAAGACGGTTTTGGTATCACTGAAAAATGTCGCCAATATTTGCTGCCATTGATTTGTGGAGAAGAGTATCCGCCTTATGAAAATGGCTTGCCATGCTATATTGCTTTAAAAAATAGTGCCGTAGAAAAGAAATTGAAAGAAGGAATATTTAGTAGTATTTAATATGAATAAAATACCTAATATTAAAAATATTATTGCAGTTGCGTCAGGAAAAGGCGGCGTTGGAAAATCAACGACTGCCGTCAATCTTGCACTCGCTTTTTCTAAAGAAGGCGCACGCGCGGGCATTTTAGATGCAGATATTTACGGGCCTAGCCAACCATTGATGCTCGGCGTGACGACTCCTCCAGAAGTCAAAGACAAAAAAATGATAATGCCAGTGCTAGCGCATGGTATTCAATCCATGTCCATAGGCTATTTGGTTGACACGACATCCCCAATGGTATGGCGCGGCCCCATGGTGAGTATGGCATTGCAGCAATTATTAAACGATACCCAGTGGGATAATTTAGATTATCTCGTGATTGATTTGCCACCTGGCACAGGCGACATTCAACTGACACTCGCGCAAAAAATTCCAGTGACAGGCGCTGTGATCGTTACAACGCCCCAAGATTTAGCATTACTCGATGCAAGACGCGCTTATGAAATGTTTAAAAAAGTCAACGTGCCTGTGTTGGGTGTCATTGAAAACATGAGCCTTCATAGATGCACACAATGCGGCCATGCAGAACCGATTTTTGGCACAGGCGGCGGGCAACGAATGGCAGAGCAATATGCTATTGAGTTATTAGGCCAGCTACCGCTTGATATTCATATCCGTGAACAAACAGATAACGGAAACCCAACTGTCGCAAGCGATCCTGAAAGCCAAAATGCCCAGCTTTATCGTGCGATAGCGAAGCGCATCATGATGAAGTTATCTCAAGAAAATCCATCCGCAAAGTTTCCAACGATTATGATTAAAAATGATTGAAATAAAGATGTAGTGAGGGGTTAGGGTAAAGAACCTTGCAAAAAATTATAGAAATATAACTTAATATAACTTATAATAATGAACAGAGGAGTAGGGATGCACTACACATTGCTTATAAAAAAGCAGGCAAAAAAGGCACTGCAAAGCTTGAGTAGACCTGACCGTAATCGGATTGCTGAAAAAATTAAGTGCTTGGGAGAAAACCCTGACGATTCTGGTTTAGACATTAAAGCATTAGAAGGGCAACCGTATTATCGATTGCAGGTTGGGCAGTGACGTGTCATTTATGACAGGGATGATGAAGTAAGAATTATTGCAATCGAGAAAATTAAGCCACGTGGAGATGCTTACAAATGACTTTACAAACTATTAAATCAACTAATGGGAAAGTAGAATATGTATTATTGCCAGTCAATATCTACAATACGCTGCGCCATGAGATTAGTAAAGCGCTTGGAAAAAAATATAGCGATGAAGATTATGTGGCCTTTGAGTTAACGGATTATGTTGATAATCCTGTTGCCTTAATGCGTATTAATGCTGAAATGACTCAGGAAACATTAGCAAGACGCATGAAAGTGACACAAGCTTATATTAGTAAGCTTGAAGCCCAAAGCCAAGTGACTGCTAAAGTGTTAAAGAAAGTAAAAACAGCAATAAGTAGTAACAAAAAATGAAATGACTGAATACCCTCTATGTTTATATTGAGTTTCTTTGCCGAATTTTATTTTTGTTCTTTTATGCGAGAAAGATTAATTTTTACAGCATACCCCAATACGTGTGCATATTTTAATAGCGTTTCAATAGAGGGTGAATGTCTGCCAATACCACAAGATTCAAGGCGGGAGACAGCACTACGTGTTGTATGCATACGTTCCGCAACATCTTCTTGGCTTAATTTAGCTTTCTCGCGAGTTTTACGCATTAATAATGCGATTTCAATTTCACGATGTTTACGCTCATATATTTCACGAGATTCAGGATCAGATAACACTTTTTTTTCTATTTGGGCATTTATTTTTTTAGATGATTCCCTGGCTTTTTTTAAAGAAAATTTACTCATATTTTTTTACCTCTTTTAAACGTTTTCTTGCTAATTGAAGTTCACGAGTGGGAGTTGCTCTTGTTTTCTTAACAAAACTGTGCAAAACCAAAATTTCCTGCTTTTCAATCACGCAATAAAAAACACGTGCTATACCATCCTTAGCATCTAAGCGAATTTCAAATAAACCATCCCCCATTGCCCGAGTGTATGGCATACCGAGATTTGAACCTGTTTCTATCATTATTTTTTGTACAGTGAAAAATTCAGCAAGCAAATCTTTAGGCAGACTAAGGATAGCTCGTGCAACGCGATTACTATAATAAACAAATTCCCATTTCATAAAATAAGGGTAGCAAATTTGCTACCTAAAGGCAAGAGATTTTAAAAGAAACGACACACTTATGTAGAAGAAGGAGAAGTAGAGGGAGTTACTATTCGATTTGAGTTCGTCGGTTCATTTTCTTGAGGAAAATTAAAATACGCTGCCCGAGATGCTCTGAGTTCTTCTAAACTTGAAGCGGGAGGTGTAAACGGTTTTTTCACAATCGTTGCATTTTCTACTTCTGCTGTAGCAGGTTCTTTAGCTGCTGCGTAAGTCGCTGTATGTACATCTTCTTCTTTAGATTCTTTGTCAGCAGATTGAGCACGTACTTTTTCCTTCCATTTTTTAATTTCTTCTCTAATATAATTAAAATCAACTTCGTAAAACCCGATAGAATAAGTAATATGTGGCTGACATATTGTATCTTTTGTGTCAGGAACCTGAGGATGCTGTCCCTTTCTGACGGAAGTTGTTATTAGCTCTGAAAGTGAAGAATAATTATATGTTCTATGATATTTTCTATCTGGAAATTTTCCTATTATAGTGATAGGAGGATCTTCTGCATTGAGTAACGGGCAAAGGGAGAGTGGACAGTTCTCCGCAATACTTTCATAGAGCAATTGATTATCTTTTTTAGTAGGAGAATCGTCTGATTCAGTGTCTATAGCTTGTTTAAATTCTTGAAGCTCCTCTGGTGTTAACATTGTTTTACTATATTTTGTTGCAGCGACTTTAGTTTTATTTAACCATTTTTCTGCTTGTTTCTCTTCTTCTTGCGCTCTTCTCATAGATGGAGCATCACCAGGAGATTGAAGAGAGTCATCTCCAAAATTATTAAAACGTCGAAAGAAAAATTCCTCCCAGTTTATGCGTGTGAACATCTGACTGATTCCATGCGTAAATCCTGTTTTTAAATCTTGCAATAGACTTTTAAATATCATCAGGAATGTCCAATATGCTGCTGTGGATGACAGTATAGATCCACTTGAAATAAGAAGCGCGTTTATGCCCCATCCCAATTTTCCTAGCAGTAGCGGAAGAACAAGTGGAGCAAAAAGGCATCCTATAAAAGATGCCATGAATGCTATGCATAGTATCGTTATGAGGCAAGATAGTTTCCCGTTTTTAAACAATGAAAAATATAGCCCTACGGTAGCTGCAGATATAACTATTATTGCAATTATTATCGCACTGAGTACCGTACCTATTATCACGCTGACCAGCGCGCCCAAGGCTTTATCTACCACTTTCTTTATAATTTCTAATGCCATCTGATTTTCACATTCACATTGATAATAACTTCGCGGAACGGTATTGTAGCAGGCTGTAATAAAAAATTGCTAAAAAATATTAAAGTTAAATATAAATATTTAGTCATTACAATGGGTTAACATAATAAAATTTGAGATTAAAAAATGGATACTAAATTTTTCGGAGGGGTGTTGCTCGTTGTCGGAACTTCTATCGGGGCTGGCATGTTGGCGTTACCGATTGCCTCCGCAGGCGGCGGTTTTATTTATTCGACACTGTTGTTAATTGCCTGTTGGATAGTGATGACGTTCAGTGCGTTTTTACTATTAGAAGTCACACTTTGGTTGCCGCCCCGCACAAATATGATTTCCATGGCGCGTGCGACCCTCGGTAAACCAGGCGAGTGTGTCGCGTGGGTGAGTTACCTTTTATTATTATATTCGCTATTAGCGGCCTATATTTCAGGTGGTTCTGCGACTTTTGATGTCGTTGCGAGTGTCTTGCATGTAAAATTTCCTGCTGCACTCGATGCTATTTTATTTGTCTTATGTTTTGGATGCATTGTTTATAAAGGCATTAAACCCGTTGATTATGTGAATCGTTATCTGATGTTTGCAAAATTCGGTTCTTTTTTACTGCTGGTTTTATTTGCCATACCCTATTTAGATCCTCATAAATTAGCCTGTGGAAAAGCATTATTATTAACACCAACCGTGACAGTCATGCTGACATCCTTTGGTTTTGCGCCATTGATTCCAAGTTTGCGAAGTTATTTTGACAGTGATATTAAAAAATTAAGGCTTTGTATTTTAATCGGCAGTCTTATCCCCCTGATTTGTTATATGTTATGGAACCTGGCAATTTTAGGTTCTGTTCCACGAGAAGGTGATAAAGGCTTGTTATATCTCATGCAAACAGGTAGTTCCGCATCAGAGCTTGTGCAGTCTTTAAGTTATTTTTTGAAAAGCAATTTAATTACAAGCGTTGCGCATCTCTTTACGGTGATTTGTGTGCTGACCTCATTTTTAAGTGTTTCCTTAGGCTTATTTGATTTTTTATCCGATGGATTGAAAATTGAAAAAAAAGGCAAAGGCCACGCGATGATTGCTCTATTAGCCTTTTTACCCTCCTTGTTGATTGTTTTGTTTTATCCCAGTATTTTTGTGAAAGCATTAAGTTATGCAGGTATTTTTGCGATTGTTTTACTCGTTTTATTGCCCGCATTTATGATATGGAGCGGTCGTTATTATAAAAATTTAAGCGTAGGGCGTTATCAAGTAGTGGGTGGAAAAATAGCGATATTATTACTGATAATAGTGGCTTTTTTAATGGCGGGTGTAGGAATGATGAAGTTAATATAACTGACTTAAGTAAAGGAGTATTTTAGTGGTCTACCAACATATTAAAATCCCAACCATGGGAGAAAAAATTCAAGTCAATCCAGATTTAACATTAAAAGTACCTTCACAGCCCATTATTCCTTTTATTGAAGGCGATGGAACAGGCGTTGATATTACTCCCGTGATGAAAAAAGTAGTAGATGCAGCAGTTAAAAAAGCCTATCAAGGTAAACGACAAATTCAATGGATGGAAGTGTACGCAGGCGAGAAAGCCACCAAACTTTATGATTCAACAACAGGATTACCTGATGAAACATTAGAAGCGATTAAAGACTATGTTGTTTCTATTAAAGGCCCTTTAACGACTCCCATCGGCGGCGGTATGCGCTCGTTGAATGTGACATTACGTCAAGCGCTTGATTTATATGTCTGCTTACGTCCTGTTCGTTATTTTCAAGGTGTTCCCAGTCCTTTGAAAGAGCCTTGGAAAACGAACATGGTTATTTTCCGAGAAAATTCAGAAGATATTTATGCGGGTATTGAGTGGCCAGCAGATAGTGTTGAAGCCAAAAAAATAATTGATTTTTTAAAAACAGAAATGCAAGTAAAAAAAATTCGTTTTCCTGAGCATTGCGGCATTGGAATTAAACCTGTGTCACGCGAAGGAACGACACGCTTAGTAAAACGCGCAATTCAATATGCGATTGATAACCAGCGTGATTCGGTGACATTAGTTCATAAAGGCAATATTATGAAATATACCGAAGGTAGTTTTCGTGATTGGGGTTATGAAGTGGCACGCGAGCAATTCGGCGCGGCACTTATCGACCAAGGCCCTTGGTGTATTTTAAAAAATCCAAAAACAGGAAAATATATTACTATTAAAGATGTGATAGCCGATGCTTTTTTGCAACAAATTTTAATTCGTCCAGAAGAATACAGTGTTATTGCAACGCTTAATTTGAATGGCGATTATATTTCAGATGCGCTGGCAGCACAGGTAGGCGGTATAGGCATCGCACCTGGTGCGAATATAGGGGATCATATAGCTATGTTTGAAGCCACGCATGGCACTGCACCTAAATACGCAGGGCTTGATCAAGTAAACCCAGGTTCATTAATTTTATCGGCTGAAATGATGCTGCGTTTTTTAGGTTGGAATGAGGCAGCAGATTTTATTATTCAAGGCATCGCAGGGGCTATTTTGGCAAAAACAGTCACTTACGATTTTGCGAGATTAATGGATAACGCCCAGCAAGTGAGCTGTTCAGCCTTTGGAGAAGCAGTTATTAGCCAGATGATAAAATAATTTTTTTTAAGCATTTCTTCAGGGTTAGCTAAGGTTTTTTGGGTTGAATCACCTCTTTTCCTCAGTGATTAGACTAATATTGATGCGGATTCACCTGTTATTCTGTATTTTTTAAGGCAGTACATTTTTTATATACGGAATGATCCTCATGGATTTTTTTCTAAAACAAGGAAAAAATGGTGTTTATAAGCTATAAAGAAAGTACGAGGGGTTAAATAATATGGAAACCAAAGATAGATCAGAATTAATGGTACAGGAAGCTCAACCTAAATTAAAAGAGCCTTCGAAGTACCAAGTCATTATGCATAATGATGACTTTACCCCCATGGAATTTGTAGTGACAGTGTTGGAGTTATTTTTCAATATGGAAAGAGCATTAGCCACTAAGGTTATGTATGAAGTTCATATGGCAGGGAAGGCTATATGTGGTGTGTATAGTAAAGATGTAGCAGAGACAAAGGCAAATCAGGTTATGGAGTATGCGAGAAACCAAGAACATCCTTTATTGTGTAGCACGGAAGTCATTTAATGGAGAGCCAGGAGGTGCGCCATGTTGGATAAAGAACTAGAGTACACTTTGAATTTAGCATTCAAAGAAGCACGCGTGAAACGGCACGAGTTTGTGACCGTAGAGCATTTGTTAATTGCACTTCTGGAAAATTCAACAGCTATCGAGGTATTAAAAGCCTGCGGCGCTAATTTACCACGTTTACGCACTAGCTTAATTGATTTCATTGACCGTACAACACCTGTGATTCCAATGCATATACATGACCGTGACACACAGCCCACGTTAGGATTTCAGCGCGTTTTACAACGGGCTGTTTTTCATGTGCAATCCTCTGGCAAAACAGAAGTGACTGGCGCGAATGTATTGGCGGCTATTTTTAGCGAACAAGAAAGCCAAAGTGTTTATCTGATTCGCCAAGAAAATGTCAGTCGTTTAGACGTGATTAATTATATTTCGCATGGGTCAACCAAAACCCGGCCTATGGTACGTGATCAAGATCATTTTGGCGGCGCTCATTATATGGAAGAAGGGGAAGGTGATGCGAGTGACGCGAATGGCAGTCCACTGGAGCAATTCACAACTAATCTTAATGTGCGTGCTAAAGCAGGCATGATTGATCCTTTAGTGGGACGTGAAGATGAAATAGAACGGACTGTGCAAGTGCTTTGCCGTCGTCGCAAAAATAATCCATTATTAGTGGGAGAAGCAGGTGTTGGTAAAACGGCGATTGCAGAAGGGTTGGCAAGATTAATCATAGAAAAAAAAGTGCCGAGTATATTAGAAGAAGGCGTTATTTATTCGTTAGATTTAGGCAGTTTATTAGCAGGTACTAAATACCGTGGTGATTTTGAGAAAAGATTAAAAAGCGTATTACACCAATTGAAAGGCCAGAAGGGTGCCATTTTATTTATTGATGAAATCCACACGATTATTGGCGCGGGTGCCGCATCAGGTGGTTTGATGGATGTGTCTAATTTGATTAAACCCTTATTGGCATCAGGTGACTTAACGTGTATTGGTTCAACGACTTATAAAGAATATCGCGGTGTTTTTGAAAAAGACCATGCGCTAGCAAGACGATTCCAAAAAATTGATGTTAAAGAACCTACGGTAGAACAAACTATTGGTATTCTAAAGGGGTTACGTAGCCGTTTTGAAATACATCATCATGTGAGCTATTCGGATGCGTCATTAGAAGCAGCTGCTAAGTTATCAGCACGTTATATTGCTGATCGTCGTTTACCCGATAAAGCGATTGATTTAATTGATGAAGTCGGTGCTTATCAATATTTACTGCCTGAAGCGAATCGTAAAAAAATTATCGAAGCGAATGATATTGAAAAAGTAGTCGCAAAGATTGCGCGTATTCCAGAACGGAATGTATCAACCTCTGATCGTGAAGTATTAAAAAATTTAGTGCGTGATCTAAAGATGATGATTTTCGGTCAAGACGCCGCCATGGAAATGCTAGGTTCGGCAGTACGTCTTGCTCGTTCAGGATTACGTGATCCCAATAAACCCATTGGTTCTTTTTTATTTATTGGGCCGACAGGCGTGGGTAAAACAGAAGTCTGTAAATCCTTATCGAAATTATTAGGTGTAGAGTTGATTCGTTTTGACATGTCAGAGTATATGGAGCGTCATACGGTTTCGCGTTTGATTGGCGCGCCTCCTGGTTATGTCGGTTATGATGAAGGCGGGTTATTAACAGAAGCCGTGAATAAACATCCTCATTCAGTCGTCTTGTTAGATGAAATCGAAAAAGCACATCCTGATGTTTATAATTTATTATTGCAAATTATGGATCATGGAACATTGACCGATACGAATGGTAGAAAGACAGATTTTCGTCATACCATTTTCATCATGACTTCCAATGCAGGCGCTGATTTACTGGATAAAACCGCCATTGGATTTACACATAATGAAGGTCAAATAACAGATGTCTTTTCTGTGATTAATAAATTATTTTCTCCTGAGTTTCGTAATCGGTTAGATGCTATTATTCAATTTGCGTCCTTAGAGCCAAAAACTATTTTATATGTCGTTAATAAATTCTTGATGGAATTAGAAATTCAATTAGAGTCCAAGCATGTCGTACTTGAAATAGATGATGATGCGCGTGCCTGGTTAGCATCGCATGGGTATGATAAAAAAATGGGTGCGCGTCCAATGGCGCGTTTGATTCAAGAACAAATTAAACGACCTTTAGCAGATGAGTTGCTATTCGGTAAATTGCATAACGGCGGCCATGTCTTAATTACAGTTGAGGAAGGCAAGCTTAAGTTTGCGATAGAAGAATTAGAAGGGAATAATGTGCATTAGGTAACAGGTCAGTCTTTCCCTTGAAACGGCCGTTTTTATTCAATTCAAGGGGATACATTACTGCATTAGTTATGGTATGCAGGAACAGGTCAGCCCAGGGTAATCGTACTCAGCTTTTTCTTTTTAGCCAGATGAGTAAGCAACTCTACAGCGTAGAGAGTGCATTCCTCTTCAAAAATACAAGACTGATTTTTTATTTAGCTAAAACCTAAAATTTCAGTGCGATTGCCCTGACTACTTGAGTTCCCACCAGACCCCAATGGCACTACCTTAAGGAATAATAGATAGAATAACTGTATG
>JBEPVM010000016.1:0-31878 GCA_041690995.1 Gammaproteobacteria bacterium
TTTAATCGGCAACGTTAGTTGTCGCGATCGGCAAAGCTAATTGTCATTTAATACCGTATTTCCAGCTGCTATCCAAATCGCGTAATTTTTACTGTCCTCCGCAGTCCATGACGGATAACTAAATCCAGTATCACTACCACCGCCACCGCACCCACCACCACCACCACATTCACTAGACATGCTATTTATAAAATAAGAAGTAAAAGTTCTACCATCTGCTTTTCCTTAAAGGATTAAAGCTTTTCGTATTTTACACGAGCGAGGTTATTTTTCTATAGGAAATACGCGTAATTTTTTAAAAGAATGACTTAGAATTTTCCGTGTTACCGTATGTGTCACTCTATTTTAGAGAGTAAATTTTTTCCCATACATGTTAAAAAAGGAATACAGCTATACCCCAGGAATCGACCAGAAGAATTTGGGGCAGGTAATTGGAAGTCAAATACACTTACTCCATATATTTTGTTTCCATTATAACTGCGTCCGTTACTTGCGCCGAACATTAAGGGTTTCCCTTTTTTATTTTTACCTAAATACAACATAACATGCGTAATAGGAGGATCACGAGAAATCTCGTATGTCCCACTCCAAAATAATAAATCGCCCGGTTGAAGTTTTTCAAATTCAAATGAATTAAAGTCATGGCTATTGACAGCATAAAATTTACCTTTTTGCCATGCCCATTGATATATTTCATTTGCTTGACGGAGTTTGAGATCAGGTAAAAATGATTTTAAAAGATAAGAGATGACACCTGAACAATCCATCCCTCCTTTTTTGGGATTATCGGAGCCATATAAATAAGTTAAATTTTGCTGTTCGAGATGGTATGTTTTAGCAATCAGCTCTTTTACAACTGGCGAGTACTTTTCATAATTAACCAACTGCTCAAGAGAAAGAGATTGTACACCCGAGGCAGGTATTTCTGCTAGGGTAGGTTCTCCATATAAAGTTATGATAAACAGTATTAGATTTAATTTATTTAGTTTCATTCGTTCTTAGCCGATTTGTCCTGAACGGTTATGAAAAAGGCGATATATTTTTAACATTTATTTATACAATACTCTTCTTTGAAAATTTTTCATAATTAGGGTTGGATAATCAGGGCAAAATCGTATTATTAAGTTGATCGCGGTTCTTATTATATTCAAGCCCATGAGGCCCAATGCCGTGAATTTGGAGAATTGTTTCTGTTTTTGTCCAGCCATAGTGGGGCAATAGAGCAGGAATTTTAATGAAACTACCCTGAGGTAGTACTAGACTGTTTTTGGGATCTCTTTCGTTCCCAATGCCTAAATAATAAGTACCTGACAAGATAGTATAGTATTGATCAACAGGATGATTATGGATTGGCATGGAATAATTAGGGGGTAATTTTACTCGCACTACAAAAGCATCTTGGCCGTACGGGTTCCCATCGATAATAGCTATCTTTGCCCCTACAGGCATACCAGGAATTTGTTGCCAATTTAATGAAGAAGTTAAAAACACATGGGGGGTTAAGCTAGCGTATGCGATATTAATTGCTAATCCTATTACCATTAAATTTCGGAATAAAGTTATCATCATTACCTCGTTTAATTATTTTTGTGTCATTTTGACGTTATATCCATCTGTGGCCAGGCATCGGAATCGTCAATCTGATATTTTTAGAGAAGCGCCATAGTATCTTCTTCTATTCTATTCATCATAAGACGGATGCCAGGCAGCAGATTATCGGGATCGCACGCTCGCTTATAAAAATTTTGAAATTAAAAATGAAGTGACAGCCGCCCAGCCCATAGCTTTAAAAGGATTCGCCTTGACGTAAGAAGCTATCTTATTCTTAGCCATAGAAGATTTATTTTTAATTTCATCTGTCAAAGGGCTGAGATTATTTTTGATCTTATTTTTTATCTCATTGGGTTTTTTAAAACCAGTTTGATGAGAGTCATGATTTTTTTGGGAATGATTTTCAGACTTGTTGCCAGCAGATTCAGATGAGTGTGTGTTCATATTCAATCCTCTTTTAGTTAATAATTATGTAGTACGAAAATGAAGATCTAAATAAACTATATTTAAATGTAACAAATTTTATTATAGTAGTATGAATAAATATTAGCAACTTATTCTCGTATCCATCATTATTTGATTTTTTTAATCTTTATGCGTGACTGATCCCGCACAGTACCCACCAATAGTACTTGAAAGTGCTCCTACAAAAAACATTATAAATATAATGAAAGCTCCAACGCCTGCAGCAGCATTCACAGCCTCTGTACTATTTATTGTTTGATTATTTCCAACAGAAGGCGTGTCTAAAGAAAGGACAGGAGGCCGGTTAGCAACATTCTCTTCAACAACAGAAGGATTAGAAAGAAAATGAGAAGAATCAGCAATAAATTTTCCTACATAAGAAGCGGTTAATATAGTCATGAGTAGTGCTAAACACCATGCTGAAAAACCATAAAGTCCACCCAAATGAGGGTTTCTGTAATAAGGGCGAGCTATATATCCTGCTAACCAACCAGAAAAAAACATACATGCGATAGCACCAATTAGCACTCCTATTAACCCACCTATTGCTAAAGTGCCATTACCTGCTGCATTCCTTGAAATCACCGTCAGTCCTATCGCCATACTAAATAAATTTAATAAGAAGCTTAGCCCTACCGAAGTTAACGCACCGATTAAAATAGCGCTCCAAGCAATATTTACCTCGCACGCTAAGTTTGATGGAGAAGAAAAGTGACCTGTTGCTGCAAGATGAGGTTGATTATTCATGCGATCCTCCTAATTAATTAAAGAGCCTTATGGGTTATTAAAATAAATTAAAAAGCATGTGAAACTATCCATATTAATAATAATACTCCCATTGGGATGCCTAAAAGCCACGCTATAAAATATTTCATAAATAAATTACTCCTTCTTTATTTTAACTTATTAAAACTTACTAAGTCATTCATCCATCTATATCAGATAATTGACCTATTTTATTAAAAGAATAGCTTTTATAATATAGCTTATTACATGGCGTTGTGGCATTAAAATCTTTAGAATTTGTTGACAATTCTACCAGGGTGGCCGTAACCCCTTAATTTTCTTTTAAAAAACTCTTCCCATGCTCTGTAAGTCTATATTGCTGATTTTGACTTCTTGGTTTGTCAGGAATAGTATAAGCAATGGCTTCTAGTTCTCGCAGATGCTGCAATGCTTTTTTAACATTGCCGCTAAGGGTTTTGTATCCCAATGCTGTTACAATTTCTTTGTTTCCAATAGGGTTGTTTAGGCAAATAGCTAGTATTTTTAACTCAGTATCAGTTAGCTTAACATGGGCTTCGACTTGGGCTTCGACTTGGGCTTCGACTTGGGCTTCTGCTATCTTATATAGGACTTCTGGCATCTCATAATCTTTTAAAAATTCAGGATGTATCCTAATTTCTGTCCAAAAAGACTGTCGGGTTTCATCAGTAAAGAACTCAGGTTTAGGTGAGCCGTTTCTTTTTAAAGCCCATTGCATCTTAGGAACGCCAGTACCCCGACCTTCAGTGAATTCTAGTTCTTTTAGAAATTCACCAATACGCCTGTTCCGATAACGGCGGCTTACCATCTTTCCTGCTCTCATATCCTCTAATGTAATCGAAGGATCAGGACCTGGGTGACTAACAATGCTAAGACTACTACGATTGATGCGAACTTCTATCGGTTCTCTGATGTCATAACTACGGTGATAAACAGCATTAACTAATGCCTCTTCAACTGCTTCATAAGGATAGTTGAAAAATCGCTTTGCTTCGGCTTGTCCAGGAATTTTTATTATTCGCTCAGAAATAAAATTATTTCTAATATGACGCAATGCGCTACGCAATTGATAATCTAATGGCCCCTTGAAAATTTCTTCTTGAATAATGTCACCTCCTTCATTATCAGGAAACCTTACCACATCAATCTGGATATAAGGAAAAAATTTTTCTGGCTGATCACTGAAAAATAATAGTCCTACGTTCCGAGGTTTTAGGTATTCATTTCCACCATCTACAAGCATCATCTGTCTGCATAAAGTTGCCAAAGACATGCTTCGGGATTCCTCAAGCAAATTGCTGCCCACTTCTTTTAGAAATGATTGAATAAGAGGTAATTTTATATCTTCTAATGACGCATGATGATTTAGACGATCATCGAAAGGAATCGTAGCGGTTAAGTTCAATAATTCTTTTAATTCGTCATTCTTAGGAATAATATTGTTGGAAAATTTCCTGATGAAGTATTTGTATCCTTTTTCTTTTCCCAATGATGTTGGCACTGCATAAGGCCGTGTTTGGCCGCCAGGTACCCATATAATCAAAATATCTCTATCCTCATATTTTTCAAAGGAAATAACGGGGGTATAAGCGGGTTTTAAAAACGAACAGATGCGTAAAAGGTCTTTCTGAATATTATCTGCTTTTGCAATATCAATACCCTTTGGAGGAAAAACAGGCTTGCCATTATTCTCTTCAACTCCAATGATAATATAGCCACCACCAAAATTATTAAAATCATTGGCAAAAGCACAGATCGTGCGTAATACTGCTTCAGGGTTCCAATCTGCTTTAAACTCCAAACGATCTGACTCAACAATTGAACTCTGGAGTAAATCGAATATGTTAATCGGTAAGTGCATTTTTTATTATCCTTCTGATTAGTGACTATTAATTATAATAGCATCAGCACTAAATCAGACTTTAACATTACTAATACTATAAACGGAATAGCATGCGAAGATTTTTGTTATATCATCGGCTTTACTCGGGCTAGAATATCATAGAAGAAATAAGAGCTTTCTTGTTCATTATTATTTTAAGCACATTGCTTCGCATGATTATTTAAAATAATTCTTTAGGGGGGTTCACAGTAATGCGTAATCAATGTATCAATAATTTCACTATTTTTTTAGTGAATATTATTTTCCCCCAATTTTCTTTTTAATCTATTATTTGATCGTTTATATAAAAATTGATTTTTCGTTAATCTATTAAAAATAAAATTGGCTTTTGATACAAAATAATTTCAACTTGCTGCAAAGAGGCAATGTGTTAGAATCTCGCGGAAATAAACTAAGGAGATGAGCAGTGATCAAAATTTTGATGGTAGAAGATCATGAGCTTGTTCGCATTGGTATTAAAAGGTTATTACAGGATGTACAAGGAATTAAAGTTGCCGGTGAAGCATGTACGGGTGAAGATGCAGTACGTTTAGCAAAAGAGTTGATCCCTAATGTTGTATTGATGGATATACAAATGCCTGGAATGAGTGGTTTAGAAGCCACACGCAAAATGATACGCCATAATCCAGATATTAAAGTGTTGGCGTTGACTATTTATACTTACGAACCTTATCCCTCTCGTGTTTTACAAGCAGGTGCCGCCGGTTATATTACAAAGGGTTGTACATCCGAGGAGATGATTCGTGCTATTCGCATGGTACACTCGGGGCAACGTTATATTGGCAGTGATATTGCACAGCAACTCGCGTTTAAGCATTTCACTAAAGCGGATGAAGAATCAGCGCTGGACATGTTATCTGAACGTGAATTACAAATTATGCTGATGATTACGAAGGGGAGCAATGTTCAGGAAATTTCCGCTAAATTATGTATCAGTCCAAAAACGGTGAACAGTTATCGTTATCGTATTTTTGAAAAATTAAAACTTAATAGTGATGTAGAGATGACTCTCTTGGCCATTCGTTTAGGTTTAGTAGAGGGCGTCAATATAACGAGCTAGAATTTTTAGTTTATTGCGAATAATGGCTGGCCAGTCATTTCACTAGGTTGAGGGATATTCAATAGATAAAGCATAGTCGGTGCAATATCAGATAACAATCCATCAGGTTTAGTCATAGTCGCTTTGCGGCCTACATAAACAAGTGGAACAAGTTGCAGCGTATGTGCAGTGTGCGGTTGTTGCGTTTTATTATCAAACATCATTTCAGCGTTGCCATGATCTGCTGTGATAAGCGCTTCACCTCCCACAGCGTGTAAAGCAGGTATAATTTTACTGAGACAATGATCAATGGTTTCGATGGCTTTGATGGTTGCAGCTAAATGGCCGGTGTGTCCAACCATATCTGCATTAGCGAAATTACAAATAATCATATCATAGCGCTGGCTTTTTATTTCTGCGACGAGACGTTCAGTCACTTCAGACGCACTCATTTCAGGTTGCAAGTCATAAGTGGCAACTTTAGGTGAAGGAATGAGGATTCTATCTTCACCGGGATAAGCTTTTTCAATTCCGCCGTTAAAGAAAAAAGTAATATGCGCGTATTTTTCTGTTTCGGCGATACGTAATTGTCGTAGTCCTAGCCGACTGACGTATTCTGCTAAAATATTAGAGAGAGCTTTGGAGGGAAAGATGTTTGGAAGTTTGAAAGCAGCGTCATACTCAGTCAGAGTGATGAAATTCACTTTAGGCCATTGAGTACGAGTAAAAGAATTAAAAAGAGGATCTATAAAGGCTTTTGTTAACTGACGCGCGCGATCAGCACGAAAATTCATAAAAATAACAGCATCACCTTCATTCATTGTGATGGGTACAGTCTTTCTTTCTTGAATACAAGTCGCTTGCACAAACTCATCATTTTCTCCACGCGCATAAGCAAGATGTAATGCTGTGATAGCGTCAGTTGCATCGTATAATGCTGTACCTTGCGTGATTAAGTGATATGCCATTTGAGTGCGCTCCCAACGCTTATCACGATCCATTGCATAGTAACGGCCTACAATAGATACAATTTTTCCGCAATGGAGTGCATGACAAGTGTTTTCAAGTGCCAGCAGGGAGTTTTCAGCGCTGCGAGGGGGGGTATCACGACCATCTAAAAATACGTGAATATAGACTTGGCTTGCAGAATGTTCTGCAGCTAGTTTAAGAAGTGCGTGGATATGGCGCTCATGGCTATGTACACCACCTGGCGAAAGTAACCCAAGAATATGAATTGCTTTTTTTGCTTTTATAGTTTGTTCAATAGTATTTACTAATAAAGAATTTTCAAAAAAATCACCGTTTGCAATAGCAAGATCAATACGGGTTAAATCTTGATGTACAATGCGACCCGCACCCATATTCAGATGACCTACTTCTGAATTGCCCATTTGTTCATCAGGCAAGCCGACCGCATGACCAGAGGTATCGAGTAACAGGTGAGGATAAGATTGCCAAAGATGATCCCAGTAGGGTTTTTTCGCAAGTGCAATCGCATTGGCCTGGATGTCTTCACGATAGCCCCAGCCATCTAAAATAATTAAGGCAAGAGGACGCGGTTGATGAGTCATTTTGGGTAATTCCAGTGAAAAACAGTTTGCCTATTATAAATATATTTTCTTTTTGAGCGAGCAAAATAAACAGGATGAGCAAATTTGATAATTAAATCTGATTGGCTTATCGCTTCGCTAAAGTTAAACTAACGTAAATTTAGATGATCGGATAATGGACGAATGATAAAACTCCTAAAGAAAATGACTGCCCTAGTGATTTTATTCGGCGCAAATAGTGGCGTTTTTGCAGCAATAGATCAAGCGAATACGAATAATACCAATCATAATGATCCTTATGAGCGGTTTAATCGTGTCATGTTTCAGTTTAATTACGTTTTTGATACCCTTATTTTAAAGCCGGGGGCGACTCTTTATATTAAGCTTGTACCTAAGCCCTTAAGTAGAGGGATCAGTCATTTTTATAATAATATTGATACCATTCCAACAGTTGTAAATGATGTATTGCAGGCTAATTTCTACCAGGCCACCAGTGATACGTGGCGTTTAGCGATTAATAGCACGATTGGCCTCTTAGGTTTCTTTGATTTTGCATCTGATATGGGACTGGAACCTAATAAAGAAGACTTTGGTTTAACATTAGCTCAGTGGGGTTATAGAAACTCTAACTATTTGGTATTGCCTTTCTTAGGTTCTGGCACTACACGCGACCAGATTTCCTGGCTGCTTAATTATCAATTCTTCACTATTTATCCGTATATCTATCCTATAGCAACACGCTATCAACTGTATTTTGCAGGTGTTGGAGTGAGGCGTGCTGAGTTATTGCATTATCAAAACGTGTTGGAGCAAGCGTCATTAGATGATTATACGTTTATTCGTGATGCGTATATGCAACGTAGGGCTTATCAAATAGAACGTAACGCAGAATTGAATGATCCCTATCTTGAAAAAAATAATCAAGTGGAGCACGATGCGTCATCGCCGGGTGCAAATAATAAGTCCAAGGTAACTTAGAAAAATATGATGACTGAAATAATAAGCGCTATCATCGAGGAACTGAATAGGCTCGCTCAACAAATTTATGGACTGGCAACAGGATTGAAAAATGTAGCGCCAGTTGGAACGCCTGGTCAATCAGTACAATATCTCTTGGAAGCGGCAGCACAGATCACACAGATAAGCGGTGAAATTGAACAATTATTGGAAACGAGTCAACAGAAGGAGGAGTTTTATACTCAGTTGCTTCAATCGGTTCGCGCGCTTCTCAATAATGATGAAGCGCTTAGAAAAAAATATGAAATAGATAATAAATTTCGTTTTGTGCGTGAGCAGTTACAACTACTTTTAAAAAATGTAGAACAAAAAGAACCGGACTTAACGGTTAAAGCAGATAGAAATGAGGTCGGCACAGGGTTACGTGAAAATGAAATGGCTGTCCATGTGCATCTTTATAACGCAAAAGGAATAGTATTATCAAGTTGGTATAATATGCTGACTCCTAACGTGTTTTTTGAATACAGTGTGAATAGACCTATTTATGCAGAAAGACTACAGATTGAAAATTTATTGAAATCCAAAAATAATAAAATCCAACATGCTTATTTAATTGTTGCTGTTAATGCAGTTGATATTCTACAGTCTGACTCTGGATTAAAAGATAGTTTAGGTTGTTCACTGATAAAAATAAAAGAAGGTTCTTTATCGTTCGATAGATTACTGGCTTTTGTTTATAACGACCAGGAATATATTTTAAACGAGAAAGGCGAACTTATCAAAAAAACCAGTTAACCACGGTGACGGCTGGCTTGTTTGTTAGTAGGAGTGTTGGTCAAGGGTTTCCCTTGATTAAGGGTCCTTACAATAGGCGCACTGTTACCTAACCAAGTAAAAAACCGCTTTAACTCACCTTGCATTTCAATTTTTCCAGGTTCTATTGCATGGAAGAGATTATTGAAATCAGTCGTTGTTTTTCTAAGTTCTTCTTTTTTAACTCTCTTAATGGTATCGGCATTCTCTTTGTTTTTTACGCCTAACACTCTTTGATGTTCGGTTGCGCCACGTGCGATTGTTGTTTTCTTTGTTTGTTGCTGCGCAATGACTTGTTGTCGAGAGAGTTCTTTACCTTGTGATTCAGGACTCTTTGGAGTTGTTATATAAATTTCACGGTGTTCTCTCTCGGATTTTTCTTTGGTATGAATTTGCTCGGCTTTATTATCCTTGGCTTCTTGTTTTTTAATATCTTCTTTTTTATAAAGCTCTTTTATAGAGTGAATCTGTTGCTGGCTCTTCGCATCAATATAAAGTTTCTCTTTACCTCGAATGCCTATGCCTGAGGGTGTCGTTGAACCTTCTTCATTAGCAATACTGAGGGCAGTTTTTTCTGTTTTACCAGCGCCCCGACAGGCTGCGCAGATTTTCCCATAGCTGGCGCCGTGTGCGCCGCCTAATTGTAGAAAAGCAGACAATGGCTTCTCGATGCTGCAAGCGCTACAGGTGCGAGTGAGCGGGCTGGTGGGTGTTGCCATGACATACCTCATCCTTGGATGAACTTGATTATAAACGATAGTGGTTACAGTGGGAAGCGCTTGCTGTGGTTTAAAGATTAGAGTATGCTCAACGCGTTGATTATATTGCTATTGAGCAGTAATAATATGGGATAATTACATGGAGAATAAAAATATGACAAAAGGGCCCTCATTACAAGATCCTTTCTTGAATACGTTACGCAAAGAAAAGATTCCAGTATCAATTTATCTAGTAAATGGAATAAAGCTGCAAGGAATAGTGGAGTCGTTTGATCAATTCGTTGTGCTATTAAAAAATACAGTGAGTCAAATGGTTTATAAACACGCTATTTCTACGGTTGTTCCATCACGGAATGTTCCTTCACCATTGGACTACAGTAGTCACAATAGTGGCAGTGGTACTGGACAAGGGTTACCAGAGAAAGATAAAGAAAAAGAATAAAGTCAGTTGCGTGCGGTATCATTGCCCACTAGAATCATTGTTTTAAGACTGTTTGTAGTGGGAGTTAAATTATGCCGTGGAATGAACCCAATGGAAATAGTAGCCATAAAGATCCATGGAGTGGAAAAAAAGGGTTCAGTGGTCCTCCAGACCTTGATAAATTCTTGCGAGAATTACTGAAAAAATTATCCGTTCTTTTTGCTTTAAAAAAGGGGAATATTCCTTGGCAGCCCTCCATGAATCAAGAAGTGGGCTTTGTTTTTGGAGTCATGGGAGTTGTTATAGCGATTGCTTGGATGTTATCTGGGTTATTCATTGTGAACCCAGCAGAAGAAGCGGTTATCTTACGATTTGGCCAATATTCAGATGTGATGCAACCTGGATTGCACTGGTTTGCGCGGTTTATTGATACCAAATACCTGGTTGATGTGCAGAAAATATATTCATTTTCCTTGCAAGGTGATTTCATCACAAAATCGTCCGATCAAAATGATTTACCAAATGTCATTGGTACGACAAAAAAAATATCTGATATGTCTGATCAATCCAAAAATCTCGTCAATGTTGAGTTAAATGTGCAGTATCGTATTAGCGATCCGCGCGCTTATTTATTTAATGTAGTTGATCCTGATGCGACGATTAAAGCAGTAGCTTCCAGCGCATTGTCTGATATGGTTGGCCAAATGAAACTAGATGAGGTACTGACCACAGGTCGTGAAACGCTCAGTTCAGGAATCCTGGAGCGAGTTAAACGTGTCCTGACTTCTTATAACTCAGGTTTAGAAGTGATTACAGTCACATTACGTAAAGTGCAGGCGCCAGATCAAGTGCGCGCTGCATTTAGTGATGTGAATCGTGCAGATCAAGATAAGGCAACTTACGTGCAACAAGCGGAAGCTTATGCAAGTAAAGTAGTGCCAATAGCACAGGGTATGGCAGCACGTATTCTGGCGGATGCCAATGCCTATCAGCAACAAATTGTGCTGCACGCGCAAGCGAATGTCGCAAAATATCAAGCTGTTTTGCAAGTGTATAAAGCCGCACCAGAGATTACACGTGATCGTATGTATTTAGAAACGATGGAAACGGTATTGCAAAATACGAGTAAAATATTAATTGATAGTAATGCTGGCAATAATTTAATTTACTTGCCATTGGATAAGCTGGGGAACGCATCTGCTCTTCCAAGTCGAACAAATGAATTGGAGGTCAAAAATGATGCCAATTAAAAAGAATGTTATACTTGCAGCTATTGTCATTTTAGTGATTGGGTTTTTTATTTTTTTTACAGTCAATGAAGGACAAAGCGCATTTATTTTGCGTTTGGGTAAAATTGTGGGAAGGGGTAAAGATCAACCGACTATTCAAAACCCAGGGTTACATTTTAAAATTCCTTTTATTGATCATGTGCGTTATTTCGATATGCGTATGCAAGAACTTGCAACGCCAGTGTCGCATCCATTAACTGTTGTAACTAAAGAACAGACTTATTTGGAAATAGAATATTTTGCAAAATGGCATATTACTAATTTAACGAAATTTTACACGAGTACGGGCGGTATTGTGAGTTGGGCTGAGACGTTATTAGAGCAACGCATTAATGATATTGTGCGTGCGGAATATGGTAGACGTACCAGTATTCAAGCCATTTCGACAGATCGTGCCAACATGATGTTAGCCATTAGAGAACAAGCGGATACGATTGGCAAAGATCAAGGCGTCAGTGTGGTTGATGTGCGTATTCAACAAATCACGTTACCTAAAGACGTCATGGGGTCTGTATTTAAACGCATGGCAACCGAACGTAAGCAATTTGCTGAAGCGAAACGCGCAGGGGGAGTAGAAAAATCAGAAGAAATTAGAGCGCTTGCCGATCAAGACGTAACAGTGATTAAAGCAAAAGCGTTAATGCAAGCGGCGACTATTCGTGCTAAAGGCGATCAAGAAGCTGCAGGCATTTATGCAAAAGCGTATGGCGGCGATCCCGCATTTTATACTTTTTATCGCAGTTTAGAAGTGTATAAGAATAGCTTTAAAGATAAAAATGATATTTTAGTTTTAAAACCTGAAGGACGATTTTTTAATTACTTCCATGGTGGATCAAATAACATAGCTAATATAACAACTAAAAAATGATAGGAATTTTTTGATGAGCAAGCATATTGTAATCCTCGGCGGTCAATGGGGGGACGAGGGTAAAGGTAAAATTGTTGATATGCTGATGAGCAAAGCCTCTGTTGTTGTGCGATTCCAAGGAGGACATAATGCAGGGCATACTTTAATCATTGGTGGGCAGAAAACTATTTTACGGCTCATCCCATCGGGTATTCTGCACCCCCACGTCCATTGTTTAATTGGCAATGGCGTTGTGTTGTCACCCGTAGCATTGTTACAGGAAATCAGTGAGTTAGAAAAACGTGGAATTCATGTCCCAGAACGGTTACGAATCAGCGAATCATGCACTTTGATTTTACCCTACCATGTTGCTTTGGATCAGGCGCGGGAAAAGGCCAAAGGTGTCACTGCGATTGGAACAACGGGTCGAGGCATAGGGCCTGCTTATGAAGATAAAATTGCTAGACGTGCTTTGCGATTCGGTGATTTGTTTGATGAGAAAAAATTCAGTGCTAAATTGGCCGAAGTGCTTGAGTATCATAATTTTATTTTAAAAAATTATTATCAACAAGCTCCCATTGATTGTCATCAATTATGTGAGACGATGTTGGCATTGGCGCCGCAGTTAAAACCCATGAAAGCAGATGTTGTTGAATTGTTAGCAGACTATCGTGCGCAAGGTCAGCCTATTATTTTTGAAGGTGCGCAAGGAACTTTGTTAGATGTCGATCATGGCACATATCCCTACGTGACATCTTCGAATACTGTTGCAGGTGCAGCGAGTATAGGCAGTGGCGTGGGTCCTTTGTATCTGGATTATGTGTTAGGCGTGATGAAAGCCTATACTACGCGCGTAGGCAGTGGACCCTTTCCGACAGAATTACATGACGACACTGGGAAACAGTTAGCAGAGCGTGGTAAAGAATTTGGTTCAGTGACAGGACGGCCACGGCGCTGTGGTTGGTTAGATATGGCTATTCTACGTCGTTCTATACAACTCAATAGTTTTTCTGGGTTGTGTATTATGAAAATAGATGTTTTAGATGGATTAGAAACTCTACGTATTTGTACAGGATATCAGTTGCATGGGCGTACAATTACAGTGTTGCCTATTGATGCAGATGTATTAGCATTATGTGAGCCAATTTACGAAGATTTACCTGGATGGAAAGAATCGACGGCAGGCATTAAAGTATTTTCCAAACTTCCCATTAACGCACAAAAATATTTATTGCGAATTGAGGAGTTGGCAGGTATTCCGATTGATATTGTTTCAACCGGACCTGAGCGTAACGAAACGATTGTATTGAGAGATTTATTTGAAAGTACCACGAAATCAAGTACAGATAAATGCCGGGGAGAGGACTCGAACCTCCACAGGGTTACCCCCACAAGTACCTGAAACTTGCGTGTCTACCAGTTCCACCACCTCGGCATCAGGTTGAACTGTAATGAGAAATGTTTCTATTGTCAAAATTATTTTGGAACTGGAAGTGTGATAAGCAAAGCTTAACGAATCTTGTCATTGAATGGATAAATTATTACATCCTCTTAGACAGCTAATAGCGAGTAAGCTTGTTTATTCTTTATATAAGCAAATGCGATTATTATAGCGGGCATAGCAGGAGTTTGGTGCGAAGTTCCATGCGTTTTACAAAAGGGAGAGTAATAGCGTTATCTTCAGAATTATTTCCTGGAGTGTCAGTTCGTCTTTCTCTGAAAAAGAGCGGGGCTCTATTGCTGTAGAAATGAGTTCCTGTAATAGCTGCTAGCCCTGCACCCATAAAAACGGGAGCAGATAATGCGATGGCAGCAGCTACGATGAACCAGCTGATGCCTCTTATAAGCGATAATAGAAAGACTTCTTTTCTATCTGCAATAGTTGCTGCTACCTGTGGATTTAAAACCGTACGGCTTTGAGCTATATCTTTTTTTATTTTTTGTAGGTAAAGGTACTCAAAGGTGGCATCCTCCAAAGCAAATATGCCAAGCATTATGCAAATGCTTATCACACCCGTTGTTGAACCGTACTTAGCAGCATAAGCGGGCGTAGAAACCCTAAAACCTGCTACTGTTATTAAACCACCTAAAATAGTTTCCATGATTGCGAAGATTGCGGAAACGGATTGCTTTTTTTCAACGAGTGCTAAAGCATACACAATCTTTGAAATAGTAATTCCTACGCAGACTGCTGGAATAAGCCAGGGTAGCATAAGCAAAGCTGTACTGGTTGCTATAACCTGACATGCTGTTAATATGAATCCTACTGTAAGAGCGGTTGTCCCTACTGTACTTATTATTTCAGAGGTGGCGGTGATATTGGTGTTCCATTCTCTCAAAGTGGCCATGCTATTTCCCTCTTAAATGATTCATTAAAAAAGCCAATTTTAATGATATTATGAACATGAAATATATGATACCATTTTTCTTTCGAGCAGCTACGGAAAATAGAAAAGGGGAAAAAATGCCAAATGATCAAAATAGTAATGAAACAGAAGATGGTTTTTTAACTAAACATGGTATAGCGATTGGAGGGGCTTATTTGTTTTCTGCAACGTCTCTTCTGACAGCTGCTACTATAGGAACTGTAACAGCAATAGGTATAGGATCAGGAGTAGGTGTAGTGGGCATCCTCGTAATTGCTGGTATTTCAAAAATAGTAAATGATAGAAGAAAATCAAATGATGATCCATTAGAAGTAAAATCGGAAGAACAGAAACATGATGAATTAGATACTAGCCAATTACAATTAATGATAGGAAGTAATCAAGCGCCCGAAGTGAAAGAACAGAATATATACGAAGTAATAAAAGAAAATAGAGAAAGATTAGATAATCTTGAAAGGCTTGCACGGGAATTACAGGAAAATATAGCAAGAGTCGATAAATTGTTCATAGCAAGCGATAGAAAAAAAATTGCTCGAGGAATTCCTTTGCTTTCCCCTTCATTAGAACCGTATATTCCATTAGAAATAACTGCTACAAAACAAGATATGGAAAGAGAGTTAAGCTTTTTAGAGGGATTAGAGTCAAGAATGACTTGTCCTATTTCCATTGAACCATTATTAGAGAATCATGTTATAGCGAATGACGGCCATTCTTATGATAGAAACCTTTTGCAACAACATTATGACGCTCGTAAGAATGATAGGAGTGGTGCAAGATGCCCACTAAATAGAACCAAAAAATTAACTGATCCAAAAAAATTGAATAGTTCTCCTATTGTAAATAAGATAATAGAATATATAGAAAATGTTCATGGTTCATACGAAAAATTTAAAGAAAGAATAGAAATTTTAAAAAATAAGATCTTAGAATTTAAAAATAAAGAATCAGAAGATACCAAAAGAGAATCTCGTAATGGGTGCTTTACCCCCGCAAAAACATCTATTACGGGTCTTTTTGGCAGTACATTAAAAGTTTTTTCTAATGTATCGCAACCAAATAAAAAACAACCTTCCTTATTAACTAAAACACAAGGATGAAAATATGAAATCAAGAGAAGAAATAAAGGCTATGCGTGACAATGCCATGAAGAAAGATACAAAAAAAGCGGCAGCAGTAGGTGTAACCAGTGTTCTTGGTGGAGCAGGAGTTATTGTTGCAGGAGCTGGCGCGTTACCTTTTGCTATAATGAGAGCTTCTGCAGCAGCCATTGGATTGGGTGCAGTTACGGCATATAAACTTCATAAAAATGTAGATCGTATCAAGGAAGCAGACGAAGAATATGAAAAGCTTACTGCAGCATTAAGTGGTACAAGAGATGCAGGAAATGGAGAAGAAGAAAAAGACGTAGAAATAGATGATGAACAGCCAGGACAATCTATCGAGCTTACCCTTCAGAGGGTTAAATTAGAGCGTGATCAGTTTGAAGAAGCAGCTAACCTTGCTAAAGATACAGCAAAAAGAGGACAGACTTTTGAGGTTCTCCTTTTTGGTGCTAATGAGAAAATTAAAGAATACGATAAAAAAATAACAGAAAAAGATAGAGAAATAGAAGAAAAGGACAAAAAAATAAAAGCACAGGATATAGAAATAGAAGAACTTCGTAGAACAATAGGAAAGCAGGCTGCAGAAATATCAAGACTTGGTATCCAAGTAAATGAACAAGGTAGCGAACTAAAAAGACAAGGTGATGAAATAGAGCAGCTAAAAGCATTAATTTTACAGCGCTTACCAAAAGAAGAAGATCAACAGAAGCAAGAGAATGAAAATAACGACAATGCACAAAGCCCTCGCATGAATAGATAACTAAATTATTCTCCATAACCATAATTACTAAAGAGTGTCATATAAAGTGTATGTGCGCCAACTTACTACTGTCCTCGTCCTCTCTCTCAGGAAGTTTTTTTCGAGAGTAGAAGAAAATGGGGGGAGGGTGACGTGACATTTAAACAATCCACTATAGATTTGAGCACATTCCCTTGCCAATATTTAAAAGGTGTCGGGCAGCGCATTGCCGAGCATCTCGCACGTTTGGAAATTCATCACGTACAAGATTTATTATTTCATTTACCTTTTCGCTATCAAGATCGCACACGAATTTATTCTATTTCTGATATATCACCTGGTGATATGGCAGTTATTGAAGGTGAAGTAATGTCCGTGACTGTGCCCGTAGGAGGTCGCACTCGATTACTGTGTCGATTAGAAGATAAAACGGGACGCGTGCATTTACGATTTTTTTATCTGAATAGGTTACAAATAAAATCATTAAAAACAGGTATGCGTTTAAGATGCTTTGGCGAAGTGCGATGGGGGAAGTATGGATTAGAAATGATTCACCCTGAATATAGCCTTACATCCGAAGAAACAACCACCCCGATTGAGAAAAATCTAACACCGATTTATCCTACCACAGAAGGGTTAAGCCAGTTGATGTGGAGAAAACTGACGACACAAGCATTACACTTACTTGCTGAAGGCGGTGTGTTACAGGATATTTTACCTGTTCCTATTTTAGAAAGATTTACATTTCCCTCATTGAAAGAAGCTTTACATTTTGTGCATCGCCCGCTAGTGGATGCCCCATTGGATTTATTACTGGAAGGCAAACATATTTCACAAAAGCGTTTAGTGTTTGAAGAATTATTAGCGCACCGTTTAAGTTTGCTGAATTTAAAAAAATTATTTCAAGTGCAGAAAGCGATTCCATTGCCAAAAAGCAGTATTTTGATAAAAAAATTTTTAGAACTATTATCTTTTCAATTAACCGCAGCACAGAAAAAAGTAGCTGAAGAAATGAGTCAGGATTTGTGTCGTATACATCCTATGTTACGTTTAGTACAAGGCGATGTGGGATCGGGTAAAACAGTCGTGGCAGCATTCGCTATTTTACAAGCGGTTGAGCAAGGTTGCCAGGCAGCGTTATTAGCGCCCACTGAATTATTAGTGGAACAGCATTATCAAACATTTCAAAAATGGTTTGAATCGTTAGGAATTAAAGTTGTAATGTTAGCAGGCCGTGTGAAAACAACAGTACGCCGCGAAGTATTAAGTGATATCACTACAGGTCAGGCGCAGGTGATTATTGGTACTCAGGCGATTT
Source organism: Gammaproteobacteria bacterium (assembly GCA_041690995.1). Lineage (GTDB taxonomy): Bacteria > Pseudomonadota > Gammaproteobacteria > DSM-16500 > DSM-16500 > UBA4722. The sequence continues at coordinate 17,867 of JBEPVM010000016.1, forward strand.
TTCAAAAAGGCATAGAATTTTCAAAACTTGCCTTAATTATAGTAGATGAACAACATCGGTTTGGCGTTCAGCAGCGTGCGTTACTGCGAGAAAAAGGCATTTATAATCACTCTTATCCCCATCAATTAATCATGACAGCCACACCTATCCCCAGAACATTAGCGATGAGCGTGTATGCGGATTTAGATTATTCGGTGATTGATGAATTGCCCCCAGGACGTACACCTGTCATTACTCGCGTGATTTCTAATGATAGACGTGATGAAGTATTAACGCGGATACGTGAGGCATGCAAATCAGGCCGACAAGCGTATTGGGTATGTACTTTAATTGAAGAATCCGAAACATTGCAATGTCAAACAGCAGAAGAAACGGCTGCGATGTTACACAGTGCATTACCCGAATTAAAAATAGCTTTATTGCATGGCCGAATGAAATCAACTGATAAAGAACAGATTATGCAGGCTTTTAAAAAAGGCGAAACACATTTATTGGTTGCAACTACCGTCATTGAAGTCGGCGTTGATGTACCTAAAGCCAGCTTAATGGTGATTGAAAATGCAGAACGCTTAGGGCTAGCGCAGCTACATCAATTACGCGGCCGAGTCGGACGAGGTGCGATTGAAAGCCATTGTTTATTACTCTATCAAGCCCCTATTTCGTCATTAGCTAAAGCACGGTTAGCTGTCATGCGAGAAACGACAGATGGATTCAAGATCGCGCAACGTGATTTAGAATTACGAGGTCCTGGCGAAGTATTAGGAACAAAACAAACGGGGGATATTTCAATGCGCATTGCAGATTTAATGCGAGACAGTGATTTATTCCCTGCCGTACAACAAGCCGCGAGTATTTTCTTAGAAGACTATAAAGAATTAGTGACGCCATTAATCAAGCGGTGGCTGAGAAATAGTGAGCGGTATGGCCAGGTTTGATATAATCATCCGATATACAGTCAATTAATAATTTATTGTTTTTATTAAAAATTATACTAATAGAGCTACCATTAGGGGGTAAACATTATGATACATAATCCAAAACATCCAGGCTATCTTATTAAGAGTCTTTGCCTGGAACCACTGGGTCTGTCTGTAACACAGGCAGCCAAGGTACTCAAAGTATCACGTCCTTCACTCTCGAAAGTGTTGAACGGTCATATAAGTATTAGTCCAGAAATGGCGGTCAGGTTATCTATAGTTTTTAATACTTCTGACAAACTATGGGTTGATATGCAAGCGGGCTATGATTTGTGGAAAGCGCAACAGAAAAAAAGCAAATTACACCTTAAACCTTTTGTCACGACACAAAAGAGGGGGAATAATGTTATTTATGCGGGCAATCAGTCATGAATATTTTTCTTCAATCTCGCCCGTTCCAATGCCGCTTGGATATAAGATTTTTTTTCGGATAATAAAGGCTGTTCTATTTTTTCGACAGTTGATTTCTGCAAACGGATTTTGCGCGCCTGATAGCGTTTTCTAAAATGCGAGGCGCGTTCTTGTCGAATAGATGACGTAGGAATGATTTCTGTATCAATCATATCAATACAATCAACAGGACAAGGCGCGACACACAAATCACAACCGATACACTCCTCTGCAATAACAGTGTGCATCTGGTTTAAACTTCCTAAAATAGCATCCGCAGGACAGGCTTGAATGCACTTCGTGCAGCCAATACATTCCGCTTCGCGAATGACAGCTAATCGAAGCAGTTTTACATGATTTTGTCTATTCATTTTCTTGAGCAGTATTTTTCATAGCATCTATTTGAAGTTTATCTAAACGCAGCGCCAGGGGTTGAAAAATTTGAATAGTATGATTAAGTAAAGCGTGATTTTTATCCGCCCACTGGAGGGGTGTTATATTTAAAAAACTCTCTATTTTTATCGCAATAGAAGGCAATATGGGTTTTAAATAAATCGCTAATACACGAAATAAATTAATGCCCATCGTACAGGTATCAAGCGTTGTATGTTGTAGCGTGGGATCTTTTACGGTCACCCACGGTTTATGCTCATCAATGTATTGATTGGCGCGATCTGCCAAAGCCATGATTTGCCGTATGGCTTGACTGAATTCGCGCTTTTCAAATTTTTCTGCAATGCTATCACCTTCTTTAGAAAATAGAGTAAACAACTCGGGATTAGAAAGTTTTTTTGCGAGCTTTCCTTCAAAATTTTTATGAATAAAGCTAGCGCAGCGACTGCCAATATTAATAAATTTCCCAATCAAATCTGAATTGACCCGCGTACAAAAATCATCAAAATTAATATCTAAATCTTCCACTTGGTCATTCAGTTTACTTGCTAGATAATAACGAAAATATTCAGGATTCAAATGAGCGAGATACGTTTTCGCTTTGATGAAAGTACCACGAGATTTAGACATTTTAAGACCATTAATGGTTAAAAAACCATGGCAAAATATAGCTGTTGGCATACGGTACTCAGCGCCGTTTAAAACAGCTGGCCAGAAAAGCGTATGGAAATAAAGAATATCTTTTCCAATAAAATGATAAAGCTCAACTTTGCTATTTTCATCCCAATATTTTTTAAATGAATAGTGCGGATGCGTAACGCAGAAATTTTCAAAACTGGCCATATACCCCACAGGCGCATCTAACCAGCAATAAAAATATTTATCATTTTCGCCTGGAATTTTAAAACCAAAATAAGGCGAGTCACGAGAAATATCCCAATCTCGCAGACCGACTTTAAACCATTCATCGAGTTTATTTGTGACCTGTTCCTGTAAATGCCCATGGCGAGTCCAATCCTTTAAGAGCTGCGTGTAATGATTGAGTTTAAAGAAATAGTGATCTGATTCTTTTTCAATGGGTTTTGTGCCAGACAACGTAGAGTAAGCATTTTTTAATTCTGTGGGGGTATATGTCGCACCGCAGACTTCACAGTTATCGCCATATTGATCTTTTGCGTTGCAACGCGGGCAATCGCCTTTAATATAGCGATCAGGTAGAAACATTTTTTTGAGAGGATCATACGCTTGTTTGATAGCGCGGTTCTCAATATTCCCTTTCTCTAAATGTTTTTGGAAAATAGCCGACACTAATTTTTGATTTTCATCTGAATGTGTTGTGTGATAATTATCGAGTGCCACAAGAAACCCTTCGATATCTTGCCTGTGTTCTGCGCGGAATTGTTCAACAAGTTGTTCAGGCGGTATGTTAAGCTTTTCCGCTTGAATCATGATAGGCGTGCCATGACCATCGCATCCACAAATGAATAGGCAGTCAGCGCCTTGCATTTTCTGAAAGCGCACCCAAATATCTGTTTGAACAAAACCCACTAAATGACCCAGGTGAAGTGAGCCATTGGCATACGGTAAGGCATAAGTGACTAATATTTTACGTGTTTTGTGCAGCATAAGACCCTTGATAGTAATAGATAACACAGATTATAGCGGAATTGAGGGTTTATTGACAATTCGCTAGCCTTCTTTGGTAATCCCGCGTGACTTCATAATTTCACGTAATGCTTTAAGGCCGCTCATTTGGATTTGTCGGACTCTTTCTCTCGTGAGTCCAATGGCTTTCCCAACTTCTTCCAATGTCTCCCGTTCAAAGCCCATTAGGCCAAAACGCCGACATAACACACTGCGATGTTTCTCAGAGAGATCTTTTAAGCAAACATCGAGATTGTGCATCAGGTATTCATCAGCTAGTAATTCAGCAGGATCAGTTTTTTTCTTATCAGCAATGGCATCCACTAAAGACTTGCCAGAGTCTGTTTCATTGCCAATGATCATATCGAGTGAAATGGTATGTTCATTTAACTCAAGCATATCTTTTACATATTCATAAGGTTGATGCGTTTTATCAGCAATTTCTTGGTAGCTTGCTTCATGATGTTCCATCTGCATGATTTCACGCGCAGCAATTAAATAGGTGTTTAATTCACGGATAACATGGATAGGCAATCGAATAGTGCGGCTTTGGTTCATAATCGCGCGTTCAATGGTTTGTCTAATCCACCAGGTAGCATAAGTTGAAAAACGAAAACCACGCTCAGGATCATATTTTTCAACAGCACGTAATAAACCGAGATTGCCTTCTTCGATGACATCAGAAAACTCAAGCCCGCGATTGTAATAATGGCGTGCGATTCTGACCACTAAACGTAAATTACTTTTGATCATTTTTGCACGTGCGGCTTTATTACCTTTTTGGACGAGTCGCGCGCACTTAATTTCTTCTGTGGCAGAAAGTAGAGGCGAGTAGCCAATTTCAGAAAGATATATTTGAGTAGGATCGTTCGAGTCTTGATGATCCTGAGCGCTCTTTTTAGACATTTCCTAATCCTTTAGAAATGACGAAGCTAATAACTTCTATTATATATTAAGTTTTGGTTGTTAAATAAAAAAGAGGGTTTACAGGTTGTCCATTTCGACGTATTTCAAAGTGAAGCAAGGCATGCTTTGAGTCTATCTTACCCATTTCGGCTATTTTTTGTCCTTTCTCGACCCAGTCCCCTTCTTTAACGAGTATTGTTTTATTATGAGCATACGCAGATAAAAATTGATTGTTATGTTTAACAATAATTAAATTCCCATACCCATGTAGTCCATGCCCACTATAAACTATTTTGCCTGCGGCTGTTGCGAAAATAGGATTACCCACATACCCACTAATATTGATGCCCTTATTATTGGATGAAAATGCATTTACAATTCGTCCGTGTGTTGGCCAACTCCAGCTAGATATGAGGTAATTTTCATTACGATTTTGATGAGGGTGAAATTGCAACGTGGCGTGTCCATGTGCGACAACTTGCCGTGGTAATTGACTGGGTTTGTGAACCTCAGGAGCGTTTAGTGGGGATAATCTTGTTTTTGTTAAATAAATTAGCTGACCAGAGTATACAGCATAAGGCTTGATAAGATGATTGCGTGTTGCTAAATCACGATAATCTAAGCCATAACGCCACGCAATAGAATAAAGTGTTTCACTATGAGAGACGTGATAAATGCCATTTTTAGGGAGAGGTTCTATAGTATCAATGTTATTGATAGGCGCATAATCAGTCCTGCTGCTGCAAGCACTTATATTTAACACTATTAAAACATTTAGTATTATTTTAAAAATCATCCACACAATTATTGCCCTATATCTAATGTTTTTACCCAACCCGATAATTGTTCAAAGACTTGGTAATGTGTTAAGTCAAGATGTAATGGCGTAATAGAAACATAACCTGAATTGACTGCATGAAAATCTGTACCGGGGCCTGCATCTGCTTCGAGTCCTGGTTGGCCTATCCAGAAAATAGGACGACCACGTGGATCTTGGGTTTTGACCATGGCTTCTGCAACATGACGTGTGCCTAATCGAGTGACTTGAATGCCTCGGAGTTCATCGAACGGTACATCGGGTACATTGACGTTTAAAATAGTATTTTTAGGTAAAGGATCTTGCTTAAGGCGTAAGACAAGCTGTTTAGCAATTTCTGCTGCTGTGTCATAATGCTGACATTGAGAACCCCCTGCTAATGATACTGCAATAGAGGACAGGCCTAAAAATCGTCCCTCCATGGCGGCAGCTACTGTGCCAGAATATAATACATCATCGCTTAAATTAGATCCCTCATTGATGCCAGACACGACCATGTTTGGCAGCGTTGCTAATAAACCTGTGACTGCTAAGTGTACGCAATCAGTCGGTGTACCATTCACGCTGTAAAAACCATTTTCTGTAAGTGTCACTCGTAGCGGGTTGATGAGTGATAAAGAGTTACTAGCGCCACTGCGATTACGATCAGGCGCGACAACTGTAATATCCGCGATTTCTTTTAATTTTTCTGCCAAAATAGCTAAGCCAGGGGCTAAAAATCCATCATCATTGCTAATTAATATGTTCATCTGGTTCCTTGAATCGCACAAAGTTTAGCGGGAATTGCTGATGAATTCCCTGTATTATTTCATTATTTGGTAAAATGTCTCATCTTTTTTAATCATACCTAATTCTCGACGCGCGCGCGACTCTATTGCATCTGGATTGGCTTGCATGTACTTGACCTGGCGCAATAATTCATCATTATTCTTTTTTAACAGAGCATTTTCTTGAGTTTGTTGCGCCAATTGTTTTTTTAATTGGACGCTATTTTGAATGCCGCCCGTATCAAACCAAAGCCGATATTGTAAAAATATTAGCAGAGAAACTAATAGAATAGGCAGCAATTGAAATTTTGTCTTTCTCATGAGTGCAATAACTCAGAGGAAAAAACATCTAATCCTGTATAGTGGCCTCTTTTTTGCAATTCAGCAGAAATTTGCAATAGTCGATTATATTTCGCGATGCGATCTGATCGGCATAAAGAGCCTGTTTTTATTTGTCCTGCGTATGTGGCGACTGCCAGATCAGCGATAGTGGTATCTTCTGTTTCACCCGAGCGGTGAGAGATAATTGTTTTATAATGCGCTTGTTGTGCTATTTGAATAGTCGTTAATGTTTCAGTCAATGTGCCGATTTGGTTGGGTTTAATTAAAATAGCATTTGCAATATGTTGCGCTATGCCTTTTTTCAATAATTCAGAATGTGTTACAAATAAATCATCGCCTACTAATTGAATTTTTTTACCTAATTTTTCTGTTAGAATTTTCCATCCTTCCCAATCATTTTCTGCCATGCCATCCTCAATAGTAATAATAGGATAATGCGTGACTAATTGCGTTAAATAATCCGTAAACTCGGCGGCTGTTAATATTTTATTTTCAGCTTGCAAGCAATATTTGCCATTTTTATAGAGTTCATTGCTTGCAATATCTAATCCTAGACACACATCACTGCCTGGTTTAAGTCCTGCGAGTTCGATGGCTTGTAAAATCAGGTCGAGCGCGGCAGCATGATTGGGTAAGTTGGGTGCGAAACCGCCTTCATCGCCCACACTTGTATTTAAGCCGCGTTGATGTAAGACGCATTTTAATTGATGAAAAACATCAACGCCATATCGCACAGCCTCTTCAAATGTTGTTGCACCCACAGGTAAGATCATGAATTCTTGAATATCGAGATTATTATCTGCGTGCATACCGCCATTAATAATATTCATGAGAGGGACGGGGAATATAAAAGGACCTTTACCACCTAAATATTCATATAAAGCCATACCATGAAATACAGCCGCCGCTTTAGCGGCTGCAAGTGAAACAGCGAGAATAGCATTTGCACCTAAACGGCTTTTGTTTTCTGTGCCATCCAGTGCAATCAGGGTTTCATCAATTATTTTTTGGTTGCTAATATCTAAACCCTGAAGCGCGTGTGCGATTTCGCCTTGAATGCCAGCAACAGCTTTTAATACGCCTTTACCTTGATAACGATGAGGATCTTTATCGCGTAGTTCCGCCGCTTCATAAGAACCTGTTGAAGCACCTGCAGGCGCGGCTGCATAGCCTGATTGTCCTGTGGTGAGTATGACTTCAGCGGCTACAGTGGGATTGCCGCGTGAATCTAAAATTTCGAGGGCTTTAATTTGTTTTATCTTTGACATGCTTACTCCTATTTTTAAAAATCTAAATTTGTAGAATATTTTTCACAAAAGGAATCGTTAATTTACGTTGAGCGGCTAGTGACATTTTATCGAGCGCATCAAGCGCTGCAAATAGAGTAGTAGTATGTCGTGGGCAATGTGTCATTATAAATTTTCCGACGTTTTCATTGAGCGACAGGCCGCGCCGTTCAGCACGCATCATTAACGCTTCTAATTTTTCCGCATCAGAAAGGGATTGTAGCTGAAAGACAATGCCCGATATGAGACGTGATAACATATCAGGTAATGCTAATTTAAGCGCTTTGGGTGCGACATTAGCCGTAACAATTAATGTGCTGCCACTATCGTGAATACGATTATAAAGATGAAATAATGCTTCTTCCCAGGCAGGTTTTTCAGCAATACGATGTATATCATCAATACATATTAATTGCAGTGATTCCAAACCATCAAAAATATCAGGGGAAAAATCAGTAATATTATTTAAGGGGATATAGACAGCATTTTTTTGAGCGGCATACGCCGCATGACAACAGGCTTGTAGCAGATGCGTGCAGCCTTGTCCACCTGTGCCATAATAATAAATGACACGTTCGCCAGTTCCTGAGGCCGCGTTTTTAAGTGCAGTGACAAGCTGTGCATTATGTCCATCAGGCTTGATAAAAAAATTTGCGAAAGTGGCTTCATCTTTTAAACTGACGCTTAATGTCAGTTGATTTAATTTATTCATTGGTAAAGCGAACTCTGATGATATTTTTCAATTAAATAACGTAGCCATACCATGATGACTGCAGCAACGGGTAATGCTAACAAAATACCAAAAAACCCAAACAACTGTCCTCCTGCCAAGATTGCAAAAATAACGGCGACAGGATGTAACCCAATGCGGTTACCTACGAATTTAGGTGTTAAATATAAATGTTCAAAAATATGTCCGGCGATAAATAATAATAAAATAAATAAAACAGAAGATAAGGTATTCAATTGGATATAAGCCGCGATACTTGCAATGATAATTCCAATGATGACGCCAAGATAGGGAACAATGCTGACAAGACCCACCATAAACCCAAGAATCAAACCAACACGTAAACCGATCCAGGTTAATCCTACGGCATAAAACAGGCTTAATACTAATACGACTAATAGTTGGCCACGAAAAAAAGCACTTAGAACTGTATCGCATTCTTTCATTAATTTCACGACAGTCGGTTCAATACGGCGTGGTAATAAATAGCCTATATTAGCCATCACTTTATTCCAGTCGAGCAGTAAATAAAAAGTTACAACAGGAATAAGTATTAAGTTAATGATCCATTCTACTAAAATAAAACTCGAATGCATGACTGTATTAAAAAATTTTTCAGCAGTATTGCTTGTTTTAGCCAAGTTGGTAACCAACGTAGTCTTGATAGAACCCATGCTGGGTTCATGAATGCCCAATTGATCGGATATCCAAGGTATAACAGTGTCTTCTCCCCAGGCAATGATTTTCGGCAGCATATCGATTAAGTTTGAAATTTGTTTTTGAATGAGTGGAACCAATAAAAGAACGAAGAGTATGATCAAAGAAAATAATAAAGAAAAAATAATAATAATACTCAATAGCCGGGGTAAACGCAGTCGCATAAGTTGTGTAACGAGCGGGTTGACTAAATAAGCGAGCAGCGCGCCTATGACAAACGGCGTTAATATTGGCGCAAGTAAATACAATAATCCGCTAAATAGAGTGATCAGCAAAATAAAAAATAATTTATGACTATTGAGTATTAAGGAGTCCATTGGTAAACCACCATTGTATCAGTTGTATCATTGCTATTTGTTTTGACAGGCGTTAGCTTCTTTCCTTGAGCCAGTGTCTGCATAAACGATTCTTGCGTGCTCCGAAGGCTAATTTTGAGTATCACTTCATTGGTTGTGGTAATTTCTACAATTTCTACGTTAGCAACGGGTGTTAGCTGATTGAGGTAACGCGTGAGTTTGGCAAAATCGGGATATTGCGTAATGCCAGTGACTTTTAAAGTTAAATCTTTTTGGACGGTATCGGTTGTCATCACGGCAAAGCGTGTCGCTAGTGTGTTAGTCACATTATTGATTAACACAGGCAGTATATCAGTCATGTTTTTACCGGGGAGAGACCAGTCTGATTGATTATCATCAAATACGAGTTTCCATTGCGAAGTGAGGCCATCAGCGCTTTGTATGATATTACCTATTAACATTACATCATTATCATAGCGTTTTGCTGCACTGGTTAAATTAGTGATTGCCATGCTGCTAACATCGTTTGTAGAGACTTGTGTTAAATCCGTCACGTCCATAAGAGGAAACAGAAGCGGTAGTCCTCTTTGGGTTGCTAATTGATTCAACAGGCGGGTGATTTCATTGGTTGTATCATTGCTGAGGATTTCGATAGGATGTTTTAGTGCTGTGTAAGTAATCCAGGCAACGATCAGAGGGCGATTCTGGCTCCATATAGGTACAGCTGCATCGCGTAGCCATTGGTTAACACCCTCTGCGTCAAATTGAATTTCGAGCAAGTAAGGGGCGTTATTATTAGCGATGGGAGGAGTAGAGTATCCGTATTGTTGTACCAATGTTTCAGCAGTATTTAAGCGCGCTTTTAATTTCGGGTTATTGATGACTTGGCTATTGCCACTGACTTTAATTAACACTTGATTTATTCCAAGCTGCACATCCTGGCTACGTTCTGTCGAGGTTTGGGCGGCAACAGGCAAAGTGGCTTTGTAAAGTGCATCTACTTTGACTGCAAATGCTGATGTGGTTATTAAGAGCAAATATAAACCAAATCCGGCTAACCAAGCTGTTTTCATTATGCGTAACCTAAAATCTAACCCTAAGAGTAATAACGGCTATAGTACATGAAGATTTTTCTTTTTGTTATAGGAATAGCTTATGGCTTTTTATAATACTTATATTCGACATATATGTCGATTTCAGGTATTATATGAAAAAGTGAGAAATTAACCATGAGTGCATACAACCTAAGACAATGTATTGAATTATTTCATCTGCTTTTTCTTAGCCAGTTTGGGCGAAAGCTTGATAAAAAATTATATGCCGTAAAAGGCGGATGTAACATGCGCTTTTATTTTAATAGCATTCGCTATTCCGAAGATTTAGATATTGATGTTCAAATTATTAGTAAAGATACACTCTATAAAAATGTCAATCAAATATTGAACGCTACGCCATTCAGATCTATTTTACAAACCCATGGCATAGAAATTTTAAACATAAGCAGTCCAAAGCAAACACCGACTACCCAACGATGGAAAATCTCATTAAAGTCATTAGCTAGTATATTACCGATACAAACCAAAATAGAATTTTCGCGCCGAAAATTCGGCAGTTTTGTACATTTTGAAGCGATAAATTCCCAAGTATTGAAACAATATTCACTGATACCCATTATGGCGAATCATTATTCTATACAAAGTATGTATGAACAAAAAATTCTAGCCCTTGCATTGCGGCATGAAACACAAGGAAGAGATATTTTTGATTTATATCTTCTTCTTGGACGAGGAATAGACATAAAGTTATTAGATAAAGAAACCATTCAGCAGCTATCCATAGCAAAAACGAATGCGATGAGTATTCGTTTTTCAGATTTTAAAGGACAAGTCATTGCTTATTTGCCAGAAGACTATCAAGCACAATATGATAATCCATCCGTGTGGAATAGCATTATAGAAAAAGTCATACAGGCATTGGATGAGGGCAAACATGAAATTAATTGATGTTTACTCAGAATTGCAACGGTTAAAATCACCTGTTTTCCAAACAAAAGATGTTGCTGCTTTTTTTAATATTAGTATTAATCATGCGAATAAATTATTATCACGATTATCAAAAGCAAAACAAATTATTCATATAAAACATGGAACTTGGATATTTCCCACTGTAGAACCACTTATGTTACCTTGTTTACTTACTTCTCCATTTCCTGCTTATATATCATTACAGACAGCATTGTATTACCACGGCATGATTTCACAAATACCTGATATTATCTACGCTGTGTCATTAGCGAGAACCTACTTATACAAAACACCTATTGCGAGCGTCTCAGTACACCATATACAACCTTCATTTTTTTTCGGGTTTGAAGAAGTAAATAATAATCCCTTATTAAAAATGGCAACTCCTGAAAAAGCACTGTTAGATATTTTTTATTTAAGCCAAACAAAATCACGATTATTTCGGTCGCTTCCAGAAGTCGAATTGCCTAAAAATTTCAAATTGGCTACTGCTAACAAAATAATCAATAAAATTACATTTGGCAAAAGAAAAGCATTAGTAGAGCATCGCTTTTCCGAATTTATTAAGAGGAACCCTCTTATAAAATGAATGAGCTGTCTCAGTGGGTAGTATCCCCTCTAGTTTTTTTTCCAGAGATATACTATATTGTTCAATGAGATATAATTCTTTAAGGCATCTAACCAAACGGAGGCGGCACTACTGCTGGAAATCATGCTGATAAAATCACAATTGATTACTGAAGTGAGTAAAAAGCTATCCCATCTTCCAGAGAAAGATATTGCTTTGGCGGTGAATTACATTGTAGCCAAAATGGGTGATGTATTAAGTCAAGGCGGCCGAATCGAGATTCGTAGTTTTGGTAGTTTTTGCTTGCATTACCGCCCGCCCCGTAATGCCCATAATCCCAAAACAGGCGAGAGGCTAATGACTCAACCTAAGTACGCAGTGCATTATAAACCAGGCAAAGAGCTTCGCGAACAAGTTAACGCGAGCCGAGAGACGATCCCAGTTCTTGAGGAGATGTCTGGTGATGCGGATGAAGGTGAGGAATAGAATCTTCTTTAAAAAAACCTTGTATAAGGCTGCTTATTTCAGCCCGTGTTAAGAATTTTGCTACAGTTATTTTATTATCAGATTGAGGTAGTAGAAAAGATTCTCTTTCATCAGCAGATAGAGGCAATACCTGGGTTTCGATGGTGCGAGCAATGTTTCTGATGGTGCTATTACCAGAGAGTTCTAAATCACTAGAACCTGCGAACCTTACTACTAGATCTGATATGCCTTTGGGGCAGCCAGAGCCAGGGAACATTTCTCCATTTCTTTTATTCATTAGGACGTGAATGAGTTTAGCGCGATCAAGAACTCTTTCTTCTGCTTTTTGTTTTTCATCCAGGAAATTAATATTTGTTGAGGTGTAATAAGCCCTAAGCTCTGTGTGGTTATTATTTATTTTATGGTTCCACAAAGCAGATAAAAATCTAAAAGGAGAACTGAACCCTCGTCTAAAACCGTTATTATAAAAATCCATCGCACAATGCCATGAACCCGTCACTAAGCCATAAAGAACACCACCGGCAAAACCGATGGCCGCGGCAGTGCCTATCAGTATCCCAAGCAGAGTGCAAAAAGCAAGACAGGCAGATTCGCTCCCACCATCCAGCAGAGGGGACCTGCATAATCCCTCTATTATTACTTTGATCGCGACACCTGCTGCCCATAGGCCATAACAGATACCTAATACAGCTGAATTAACAACAGCGCCGTATAAGAGACCAATCATAAATAACGGGGTGCGTTTAAGTGTCATATACTATATTTTAATAATAGTAAAGAAAAAGCACTATACGCCCTAAAACTTAAGAAAATATTAAGTAATCGGTAACGTCACACCTTCTTGACCCTGGTATTTTCCCGCACGGTCTTTGTAAGACGTTTCACATTCTTCGTCTGATTCCATGAAAAGCAATTGCGCAACACCTTCGTGTGCGTAGATTTTAGCGGGTAGCGGTGTCGTGTTTGAAAATTCTAATGTGATATGACCTTCCCATTCAGGCTCAAGTGGAGTCACATTGACGATGATGCCGCAACGTGCATAAGTGGATTTGCCTACGCATATAACGAGTATATTGCGAGGAATGCGGAAATGTTCAACGCTGCGGGCTAATGCAAAAGAATTGGGTGGAATAATGCAAACGGGCGCCGTGAGATCGACAAAGCTGTGTTTCGAAAATGCTTTAGGATCCACAATCACTGAACTAATATTGGTAAAAATTTTAAATTCATCTGCGCAGCGTATATCGTAGCCATAACTGGAGGTACCGTAGGAAATGATTTTGCCTGTGGCGCTTTCGCGTTGTTGGGTGGGTTCAAAGGGTGAAATCATATTACACTGTTCTGCCATTCGGCGAATCCATTTGTCAGATTTGATGCTCATGGGGTGTGCTCCGTTTCTATTTTATAAAAATCAACATAATTGAAATAACAAGCAATGTACTCATCGTGTAATTAAAATATTTTCTATGCGCAGGTGTTTTGAGAATTTTTTTTAAAAATGCCCCGAAAAATAACCATACGCCAACACTGGGAATGATGCCTGTAATCATGAAAATAAGGCAAATCAGACTGACTTGATAAACAATATTGGCATCAGGTATTGTATAAGCGGCAATTATTAAATGTCAACTAGCTTTGCTACTTGCGTCAACTAACTTTGCTGATTAAA
>JBEPVM010000017.1:0-30355 GCA_041690995.1 Gammaproteobacteria bacterium
TAAGGTCAGTTTAGCTACATGTCAAAATGGGTTCCCGCCTTCGCGGGAATGACACGCTTTCACAGGAATGACACGCTTTCACGGGAATGACACGCTTTCACGGGAATGACACACTTTCACGGGAATGACATAGTTAAACGAACGTTCTCAATATTTCTGACGAAGGTAATATCCGCCCCATAAAAACGCTTTAAAGCAGATAGCATCTCTCTTGCGGGTGCTTGTTGGGCAAATGCTGTTCGTAAATCATTCGTCCACTCCCCGCTTTTGAGATTTACCAGGATCGGCATCATCTGATGAACTGTCTGCGGATAGAGCGCCAACACCCATGACCCATGAAAATCTGCGTATTGCTTACTGGAAAGAATTAAGTCAACCATGCTCTTCCGTATAGTCAGACGTGTTGTCTCTGGATTAATCTGAAAAAACTTAACCCCTGCAAACATCACTGCACGGGTCTCAGGGTGTACTGAACGAACTGCCTCTGGCGAAAAATCGCTTTCAATGAAGAAATCAGGTTGCTCTAAACCAGCTACTTTTTTTCCTGCTATCACATCACTCAAGGATGTTCCATCACCCTTGTGAGATACAATACCCAGAAAATTTAATACCGTTGGCTTAATATCTAATAAAGAGACAATGCCAGGCATCACAGCCACACGCTGCCCGGGTATACCAAAAAAACGAAATGCCAATACAATATGATACTGCGACAACCCTAATACATCTGTCCCATGGCCTGCAGATTGGTTCACTCGTTCTTTTGAAAAGGTGGGGGGGTAGAAACGAGGAATAATGCGTTTTAAGTTTTTAACACTTGGCATAAATAAAGCGGACTCTGTAATTCTATCACCACGCAATTCCAGCGCTTCTCCGTGATCTGACAATAAAATTACTATACTTTTTTCTAATAATTTATTTTGTTTTACTATCCTCAAAAAATCCGCTACTTGTTGGTCTGCTCGATACACTGCATTTTGATAATTATGGAATGAAGAGGTATTACTGGGGCGACCTGCCCATAAATAAGGATAATGCGGCAAACAAAAATGCACGGCCATAAAAAGCGGTTGATGTCGGGGTTCTGATAACACAGGCCGCAAAAGATTTAAAAATGAATCGGGATTATAGGTAACAAATGCAGGTCTGTTACCATAACTAAAGGGAAATAAATATCGACCCAATGGCGTATTAACTAATAGATTAGAAAAGGGGAAATCATTCAATGTACCTATTAAAAAATCATTAAACCCAATGGGTGGCGTCACAACTTTATCGAACCCAAAATGCTGGTCAATATTACTAAACCGTGTTTCATCCGTTGCAAAAATAGTTTTATAACCGTGTTGTCGTAAAATGGCAGGCAATGTCTCTTTTAAATTAAAATGAATGGACTCGCTCAAATTAAAACGTACGGCATCTTTTTTAGGATAAACACCCGTTAAAATGCTGACCCAGGAAGGATAGGTGCGAGCAAGCGGTGTTAACGCTTCTGAAAAGACGGCCGCATGATTTAAAAAGTCATCCATGGCGGGTGTACGTTGATTATCTCCAAAATACCCTAAAAAATCAGGCCTTAATGAATCAACGCCTATGAGAATAATATTGGGACGCGCGGAAGTCGCTGCGTTGGCGGCGACTATCGTAATAGGAACCCTCGCGTGCTGAATATATCCAATCATCGCTATGCTTACACAGATTAACCCACACACTACTATTTTTTTGCGCTGCATTAAAATAATCATTAACCCTGCAATTGAAAATAAAACAGCTATTCCTAAAATAATTAGCATAGCTATCAATGCAATGTTGGCTATCTTTTGAGGTAATAAACTGCTAATCAATAATGCAAATTTAGAATCAGGATAAAAATATTGATTCGCTAATAAAACCGTGATAATGCCTATTATCCATAATATTAACCCTAATTTTTCTGTTTTTTGAGAAGAGTTCCGTACAGCAATACTGGTTAAACTAGCCATACTCCAAATAAACATCGTAAACAAAAGATGAAGCATGAGTTGCACAAAAAGAAAATAGGCAAGACTGGGGAATATTTTATGAATAGGTATTTTTAAATGGTCAGAGACCAATTTAAAATCCTCTAAATAAAATCCAGATGAATGAATGAAAAAACTGATTTCAACGAAAATAAAAAAAGTGGTTAATAATAGTAAATAGAAAAATAAATGACTTCGACTACTTTGAGTGCTTTGCATTTTTTTTCTCAAACGAACTGAATAAGTAAATAACAAAAACTAATGTACTAATCCAAAAACTGATAGGCCAGTCAGTGATATAAGACAAACCAATTCCCATCCACACCATCCCTACCGCCAACACTACGCTGGTGACAATGCCGCTCCAGAAATGGTTTGTCCACTGAACCGCTATCGCCGCAGGGCCAATCAAGAGTGTAAATACAAGAAAAATACCTACTACTTGACTTGCCAATGTCACTGCTACTGATATCATCCCCATAAAAATAATGGCTAGCCAAAATAAAGAAATACCTTTTGCTTCTGCCAATTCTGGCTCTAAACTCGCAAATAATAAACGCTTGGCGATCAGGGCAATAGCTAATAAACTGATCATCGTTACCCAAAACATTATTTTCAAATCATGATTGGAGACACCTAACAAATTTCCAAATAAAATAATCGAGGCTTGCCCTGCATAACCATGATAAAAATGTAAAAATAATGTTCCTAACCCTAAACTAAACGATAATATGATTCCAATCACCATATCACTTTTATAAATTCGATTGCCTAACGCCCCGATACCCATTGCCGCAGCCAGGGTTAATAATAACTGGCCTGTCATGGGAGATAAAGCCACAAGCAATGCGCCGCTCGCGCCTGCGAACCCAATATGTCCTAAGGCATGCGCTGCAAAACTCAAATTTCGAAGAATCACAAAGTAACCCACAACGCCTGCAAGAATAGCGGCAAGTGTCCCTGCGATAAACGCATGGGTCATAAAATCATACGAGAGTATAGAAAAATTAATCATGATGATGCGCGACCTCACCTATTATATTTTGCCCGTAACCTAACACAAATAATCTATTATCCAGAGGGATGACTTCAATACGGGTATCATAAAGCGCACTCAGCGCCGTACTTGTCATCACGTCATCTATCCTACCAATTAAGCATTGGCCTTTTGCAAAAAATAAAACACGATTCATCACTTTTAATAAAGGATTAGGATCATGTGCTGTAAATAAAATAGTGATATTTAATTTTGTTTGTATCTCATGGAGTAACTGAATAAATATTTCTTGATAATGGGGATCTAAATTCGACATAGGTTCATCTAATAACAAAATACGGGGTTCATTTAATAACGCTTGCGCTAAATACACGCGCTGTTTTTCTCCGCCTGAAAGCTGGTGAAAAGGTCTATCGGCATAAGAGAATGCTTCAACCAATTCTAATACTTTTTGTATCGCCATTTTTTGTGAACGAGAGGACAGGGGCAACCCATAACGAGTTCCTTGATAAGTGGCATCTAAAATAGCTCGGCTTGTTAAATGAATCGCGGTGCGTCCAGTACGCGTTTGGGGGATATAACCTGCCTGAATAAGCCCATCGCATGGCTTGTTGCCCAACACTGAAAGAGCACCTTTTAAGGGTATAATAAGCCCTAATATCGCTCGCAAGAATGTACTTTTGCCAGACCCATTCGGCCCAAAAATACCAATAAATTCACCCTGCTCTATTGTAAGATTAATATGGGATACTAAAATCCGCTCGCCAAACCCGAGTGTGAGATTCTCTGCGACAATCACTGCTTTAAACTCCCTCTTAGTTCACTCAATTGACTTATCATCCACTGAATATAGGTTGTATGACTGGGCAACATTTCACTCACACCCACAGACGGAATTTTTTGTTTGTTCGCAATCGTTAACATCTGCTTAACCGCAGGATTAATCACTTGTTTATTAAAAATAATCACGCGTACAGCATGCTGATAAAGTTTTTTTTGGAATTCTTTTATTTGAGAAATAGTCGGTGGAATATCATTCATCATACTCAATTGAAACTCTTGTCCATACATCAGAAGTCCTAAACTCTCTGCCATATAGTTAAAAACAGACTCGGTTGCAATCACAGGTGTATTTTTAAATTTTTGTTTCATCTGTTTGATTGTTTCAAAAATAAGTTGGTATTTTTGATGAAAAATTTCTAATTGTTTTTGATAGTAGGCTTCGTGCTGAGAATCAAGCTGAATATAAAGACGCACTAATGCTTGAGCGAATCGAGGAATGGTTTCTGGTTTATACCAAATATGGGGATTTTCGCCTTTTTTGATACCCATCAATTCTGCTATCACAATCGTATTTCTATTTTTCTGCCCTTGAATCCCTAAAAGCGAATTCATCCAAGGATCATAATCCGCCCCGTTATAAATAATAATATTGGCTTTTGCCAACGCACGCGCAGTGCCAGGGCTTGTGGTAAATAAATGAGGATCTTGATTAGGATTATTAATAATATTCGTTACATCCACGTAAGGACCGCCGAGTTCTTTAGCAATTTCACCATACATGTTTTCCGCCGCCGCTACATAAATAACAGATGTATTTCCACAAAAACCTTTTGTACATAAGCTATAAGCATATATACACAATGCAATACATAAAAAGACCCTTATTTTTTTATCCATGAAATTAACTACCCTATTCCTTCATGCTCTTTTGCAACTGCATAAATCCCCGGCGCATTGCGTAAATAACCTTTATAGTCAAGCCCAAAGCCAAATAAAAAACGATCTTCCGCATCAAGCCCCACAAAATCAGGATGAAAATTAACACCTGGCTCTCTTTCTCGAAGTTTATTAACAATCACTGCGGAATACACTTTTTTAGCGCCTGCCTGATGACAATAATCTATAATCGCGGATAGAGTTAAACCACCATCCATCACATCATCGACCAATAAAATAGTACGGTCTTTTAATAATTGTCGTGGTTCAACCAGCCAATGCAAATCACCTCCACGTATTTCATTTCGATACCGTGTGGCATGAATGTAATCTACTTCCAAGGGAAAATTTAACCGTGTGAGTAAATGCCCGCCAGGAATTAACGCGCCCACCATCACACACATCACTAATGGGTTTTTATCTTTTAATTGAGATGTGATCTCCCCTGCCATCTTGTCTAAGGCTTGTTCCACTGTTTTTAAATCATAAAGGCAGTCCGCCTTGTCAAAAATAGTTTGAATCATGTTTTTTCTCGTATGGTAAACAGGATGAATAACCCTTGGAATTATATACAAAAAACGGGTAAAAAATACTTAAAATCAATCCATATCCTATAAAACATCCAGATTGGCATTTAAAAGAACAAAATGATAGAATACACCCCAGCAGTTAATAATTGCACTCAATAGACTTATGCCAGTCCCAGAAAACTTAGAAGGAACAGTTTTATTACCAAGAGCTTTTGAGCCTGCTCTCTTGCCAGTCATTGACACGAACTGGTGTGCCCATGTTTTATATCAAGGAGAACTTCCCGAATATGCCTTGGAAGGTTTAAGAGGAACGATCAAGCCCAAAAAAGAAGGTGATCTGGAAGACGAATCAAATACTTTTTCTGAAGCAGAAAAAGTCATACTTGAAAAATTTAATGGTCAATTCAGGCTGCTTATTAAGAACATACTCTCTCAATGCGCAGCACTCCAAATCCGGCCTGATTATGTAGAAAATTTAACCCATTTCAGGGAATACTATTGCAGCAGAACTTTTTATATAAACCAATCATTTCATTTTTATACTCAAATCAAGCAGTCTCTCGAAGTAATCGCATACAATCTAACAACTAACACTCTTCTCAATGACGCTGAAAAAAAATATATTATGGAAGATATGCTGTCTGAGATAGCAAATTGCGGGCCAGGTGTATATCGACATGTTGAAACGGCAAAAATAAATATATCCAGCGATGAAACAATTCCTGCATGGCTTGCCAGGTTCAGATTAAGGATCATTAAAAACCTGGCAAGTATTAAGTCTCCAGGAGATCCGCATGTTGAACAGTTATATTTGATACATGCTAACCAGTTTGAATGGAATCCCTATGGCTTCGAGAAAGTATCTGCCGTCCAGGAAACACATGTAAATTTAAGTTATCTGTCAACAGAAGAAAATCTAAAAAAATTTAGAACCGATTTTTTTATACTTTATAATCCAATCACTATCATAACAGAGCTTGCAACTACCTTACATCAGCGCATTACAGAAAGATTCCGAAAAAAACGCGCTGAGTCAAACAAAGAAGAAAACGAAAAACAAGACGCTCCCGAAAATATTCTTACACTAACTGGCTCTCCAGCATTTGCTGATTTTTTTGCAGGCATACCTATCAATCACAATGGTTTGGAGATTTCTGATATATTTAATGAAAGCCACGACTCTACCCTTGAATCATTCATCTATACTGACATACCTCTTTCTTTAAAGTCTGTCCTTGAATTAATACAATCTATGACAACTGCTTTTGCACTGAAAGGAACAAATTTTTTCGAAACATACTGTAATGACAATTATACTTTAGTCGCGGATTATCCTGATCTTTGTTATCAACACAGTTCGGAAGAAAAACCGCCACTAGAATCTACCCAGAATGCGTTAGAATGGATAAAAACAAAGAATGTCCCTTTAAACCATAACCTATTTATGATGTTTTATCAGGACGGAATAAGAGATTTTTCTCATTGTATTTTGGATGCAATAGATTTTTCTCCATGTGATATGGAAATATTAAGGTTTGAAAATGCTACATTTTATAATCAAGAAGTCACACTATGTCAGTTTATATTTTTATTCAAATGCAAAGCTCGGGTATTACAGTTTGTAGAAAAAAAGGTAACTGATGATAAGTTATTCAACGAAATAGGTACTATTTTAGAAACATCCTCTCCTGCTGATAAAGGCATTCTATTGTTTTATGCTGTACCTCTTAACAAATCAGAACTCATTGCACTGTTATTACAAGCAGGCGCTGATGCAAGCGAACAAAGCTCCTATGGATTCACAGCAATGCATGTTGCTGCACTATTAAAAAATTGGGAATGCGTTAAAGCATTTGCCAAGGAAAAACCAGATAAAAATAATGCCTATCAATATGGTGCGGCATTAACATTAGCTGCGGCAACTAATCAATGGGATGTAGTACAAATATTAATAAAAGCGAACGCTTTTCCAAATTGGCACGTTTTAGATCATGATAACCAAACCGCCTTACATTTTGCGATACTTGAAAACAAGGCAGACATGGTACAGATGTTATTAAATGCAGGCGCTGATGCAAGCTTACAAGACTCTAATGGACACACGGCGATACAGATTGCCGCGGTAGGGCGAAAGTGGGAATGTGTCAAAGCATTTGCTACTCAAAAAACAGATGCAAATGATAGTTCTCGCTATGATTCAGTGTTACTAATGGCTGCAAAAATGAATCTGCTGGATGTAGTAAAAATATTAATAAATGATGCTGGCGCCTCCCTGAGACAGGGGGATCAGAACGACTACAACAGAACCGCTTTACACTTTGCCGCGTACCACAACAATGTTGATATGGCACGGGTATTAATAAATGCAGGCTTTGATGCAAGCTTACAAGACTCTGAAGGGCGCACAGCAATAGACATTGCAGCAAATTTAGGGAATTGGAACTACATTAAAGCAGCATCTACCATGAAAAAATCAGATAAAAATGATAGTTTGCACTATGGCAGAGCATTGGCAATAGCTGTGCATAGAAATCAGCCTGATGTGGTAAAAGTACTAATAAATGCTTATGCTCCTATACATTGGCATGCTAGAGCTCATAATAACCAAACCCCTCTCCATTTTGCAGCGATTAAAAACAATGTAGCCATGGTACAAATGTTATTAGCTGCAGGCGCGAACGCACAGCTACAAGACTCTGATGGAAAGACAGCCCTAGACCTTGCTACAGAAAAAAATTACCAAGAATGCGCTCGGACATTATCAACACATTCAAATAGCCCGGGTCTTAAACAGTTATATATTCGACTAAATTACAGGTTTTCACCCGATATAGAAAGATCTTTAAAAACAGCTTTTTTAAATTTTTATACCGCTTTGGAAAATGATTCTTCGACAGCCCAAGAAACTAAAGATATTATAAATAATCATTTTTCTAGTCTTGTAGCTTCGGAGGACAACCACACAATCATACAAAAAATTCTTTGCTCTAAGAATGATCTTCAAAAAAAATTAAAAGGAAACCCTCCAATGTCCCCCGCCCTGCAAACCGCTTTAGGCGTTTTTTTTGGGGCTCTTACTTGCATTTTAATCGCTGGTAGTGGCGCACTCTTTGCTGACACAGGGTTAGGAATGATGGCTCTTGGGGGTGCTACATTTTTTTATAGAGGTTATAAGAAGAAAGAAGAATACTATAAAAAAGAACAGCAAAAAAAAGAACTTATTGAAAATATATTCCCAAAGCTTAACCTGGCTCCTTCTTAAACTAAAAAAATGAGAACTAATTAGATGAATTAAGCTCTCTATTTTTTAAAAAGGGCAACTTCTTTCTTTGCCTCCTTTACTAAGCTTTTCCAATCGTTTGGCGGGTGTCCTTTGCCTAACATTTTTTTAAATACAGTATAAGCATCTGATTTGCTATTGTAAGCCCGCTTTGTATCTTCATCATTAATCCATGCGTATACGATTATCTTGCTTTCAAAATGGTACCTAAAAAATAATCGGTATTGCTGAAAAAACTTGGCTCGAAACCAGTGCTTGTAATCATCACCCAAAGCAGATCCTTGTCGATATTCTGGTAAAGTAGGGTCTTCTGGTATTTTTTGAAAAATTAATTTAATAATAGCTGCTAAACGTTTCGTTGAATTTTTCTCTTTATAATGGGCAGAATTTTTTCTTTGATGCTTTTTAACTTCCATCACTAAACTTTCAAGTTGCTCCAAAAACAAAGGATGCGCCAGCAGACACCACCCCTTGACAACAAGTTCTTTTGGTATTGACAAAAGCTATTCATCCTTATCATTTAATGGAGCATCTAAATCAATTTTGACGCCAGAAACCAGGGTACGTGCACGATTTATCAAATCATGACTGATAGAGCGCACATGTGATGGATTATTTTTAATATCATTTGCCAGGAAAGCTAAAAAATCACTGAGCACAGGATCATCTTCGCTAGCACGGGATAGTAAAACCTTGCCATTTTCTTTGATGGTATAAGTAATTTTGTCTCGTTTATTCAAATGGAGTAATTCCCTGACTGGCTCAGGAATGGTCGTTTGATAGCGATTCGTTAATGTGGATGCTACTTGTAATACTTTGCTCATATCAAGTCTCCAAAAACAATAGGATACCATAGCAACATACTGATATGGTAATGCACTTGCATTACTTTTTCAAGTGGATGATGGGGTTATTCTCTTGATGCTACTGCAATCTACATTAAAACGGCCCTTTAAACGCATCAATTTCTGTCTTGGCATCCATTGCAGGTTCCCAATTTTTTGCGTTTTTACCCTTTACCATTTGATAGGCTTTTACGGCAATAGTACGGCTATTCGGATAAAATAAATTTTCTAAGGGTCGCGTGGTAGGGCATGTTGTGGGTGCAAACCCCATGCGCCCCAGAGAAGGCATCGAAACATCTTCTTCCTGACAGATTTCCATTGCTCGTGTTAAAATTTCACTGCTCGCACCACACGTTAACCAGGCATTATCGACTACTAATAATTTTCCTGTTTTTTTAACAGAATTGATAATAGTCTCCATGTCTAATGGCCAAAGTGTCACAGGGTCAATGACTTCTGCTTGAATGCCAATGGTTTCTAAATTTTTTTTTGCACGTAACGCTTCCATCACCATGTGAGACACAGCAACAATCGTAATGTCGTGCCCTTCTGTGAGTATGCGCGCTTTGCCTAAGGGTACTGCATAAGGCTGCGTTGGCACATAACCTTCCGTTGAATAAAGCAACCGGTGTTCTATAAAAATGACAGGATTATCATCCCGAATGGCTGAAATCATACACCCTTTCGCATCATGTGCATTCGCAGGTGCAACCACTTTTAAACCAGGTACATGCATAAACATAGAATGCAATGCTTGTGAATGCTGCCCACCCTGCCCCCATGAACGACCAATCATCGTTCGCACAACCAGAGGTACTTTTACTTGTCCGTTATACATGTAATGCGATTTTGCAGCCATGTTCACGAGCTGGTTCATACATAACAACATAAAATCCATACGAATATGCACATGGATAGGACGGTAACCTGCAATCGCCGCACCAATCGCAACGCCTGTCATCGCGTCTTCTGATAATGGCGTACAAAACACGCGATCTTTACCAAATTTTGTCTGCAATCCTACAGTAGAGCCTTGAATACCTTTATGATCATCTACATCGAGTCCAAATAAAAAAACTTTTGGATCGCGTGCCATTTCTTCTTCAAATGCTTCACGTAACGCATCGACATAACGAATTAATTTTGTATCTGTTTTACTACTGCTGCTATTACTATTATGCGTAAACATGCGTATATAACTCCTCTGCAGTCGGGTAAGGACTTTCCTCAGCAAATTTTTCTGCATTTTGCATCAAGAGCATCACTTCGTTGTCTATTTGAGTACGCGTTTGGGGTTCTAATAAATTCGCTAAACGCGTGATTTGATCGTTATCTTTCCAATATTGATATTCCGCACAATCTCGATAATCATCACTATGATCATCCAACGGCCCGACATGCTCGAGCCAACGATAGGTTGCGCATTCTATGAATAAAGGCCCTGATATACCTTTACGAATTTCAGCTAGCGCGTTGACCATTGTCTCGCGGATTTTGAAAACGTCCGCATCGTCAATTTTATATGTTTTAATACCAAATGTCGCAACACGTTCACACAATTGCTCGGTCGCCCAACGCTTTTCAAGTGGCGTGTGAATTGCCAATCTATTATTTTCCACAATAAAAATAATAGGTAATTTTTTTAAGGCTGCAAAATTCAGTGATTCGTAAAAACAACCTTCCTCTGTTCCACCATCGCCACACAGTGCGACCACGACTCTTTGTCGGCCTGTTGTTTTTGCTTCCTGTTGTAAAGCCAATGCATAACCTGTCGCAACAGGAATAGTCGTGCCCACCACAGCCGATGCACCCATCACACCATTCTGAATATCCACCAAATGCATAGAGCCTGCTTTGCCGCCCGCACAACCTGTACGTTTTCCATAGAGTTCTGCCATCATGCCGTTCAGATCACCGCCTTTTGCAATATAAGTGGCATGGCACCGATACGTATTTGAGACAATATCGTCTTTTGCTAAGGGGTCGCAAACACCGACTGCGATAGATTCTTGACCCACAGACAAATGCACCGGACTTTTAATCGCATCTGTGTGATAAATTTCGGCGATTCTAAGTTCTATTTTCCGAATTAATAGCATCTTTTTATAAAGACGTACCGTTAATGCTGGATTAATCTCAATCATAAGACTTCCTATACTGTAAACTACCACTTGGCGTTAGAGGAAAAACCCAATAACGCAATAAAATATAACTCATATTCATCGTCACACCAATTCCTAAAACCAATCCAATATAAGGTGACAAGTGAGCGAATTCCACAACAATACGCACGATTAAAAAATTAATACCGCAATTAAGCGATATCATTAATAAATATTTAACAATATGTTGAGAAAAATCCGCGCCATGGCTCTTAAAAGAAAACCGTCTGTTCGCTATAAAATGAAATATAACAGATAGTATATAACTCACTACCACTGCAACTTGGTAATTAATCCCTATTACTTTCCATAACACTGTAAACGAAGAAAAGTTTATCAGGGCAGATAAAGCCCCTACCACTAAAAACATAGAAATAGAGCGAATGTTTTTTTTGATCGCTGTAAAAAATAAATTCATTCTAAACTCTATTATCCTTATGAAAATGCTGCATTATATCTGATTTGAGTGATAAAAGCTAAATGATCTAGCTCTTGCTTTTATATTGTTTATTTATCAACTATATAAAGACCACGGCGATATGGCCATTTTTCAGTATAATGGAATTTAGACGCGTCTATTTTGCAGTGAGATGGAAAACAGCCATGAACCGTTATTGTGAACCTTTTATTTATCAAGACCTTGAGAAAAAATGGTATTTATAGGTGGCCCGAGGCAAGTGGGCAAAACAACGCTCGGTAAAGGTTTATGCCATGATCGTTTCAAGGACGGCGTTTATCTCAATTGGGATATGGATGAAGATAGACAAGCTATTATGCGTAAACAATGGCCTCAAGCAAGCCCGCTTATTATCTTACCTTCAAGTATGACTGTCAAAGAAGGTTTTCAGCGCTTATTAACGCTCGGCGGATTTCCAGAGCCATTTTTATTGGGTGATGAGCGCGAAGCACGTCGTTGGCGGCGTGAACGATTTGATCGAATCTTAAAAGAAGATGTTCGTGATTTGGAATCCGTTCGCAATATTTCAATGCTGGCTCTTTTTGTCGATGCCTTGCGAGAACGCGTAGGTGGAATGATTACGTTAAAAAACATCGCAGAAGACCTACAAATCTCTCCGACAACAGCTAAACTATGGCTATCCGTTATTGAAAGAATGTACATGGCATTTACTGTTTTCCCACTCACTCAAAAAGTTCCGCGTGCTATTTTAAAACCGCCTAAAATCTATTTTTATGATAATGCCGATGTTATTGAAAATACGGGGGGACGCCTGGAAAATTTAGTAGCAACTACTTTATTAAAACGATTACACTTTATTGAGGATTACTACGGTTATCGGGCGACTCTACATTATATTCGTGATAAAGAAGGACGAGAAGTGGATTTTGTGACTGTCATCAATGGAACCATTACAGATTTAATAGAAGTTAAAACATCCGATAGCAACATTTCCTCACATCTAAAATATTATACAAAAAAACTCAACCCGCAACGCGCTATACAATTAGTCGCTGAATTGAAACGCTCCTTTACACAGGATGGAATTACTGTTACAACACCTGTAGAATTTTTTAATAACCCTCCTTGGACAGAGGAGTCTACTGAGAAAAAAGATTAATTCGCATGAACCACAATAAAAAAATATTAATCACAGGTCACTCAGGCATGGTGGGCAGTGCATTGGTGAGATTACTCACCCAGCGTCATTACCATGCATTATTAACACCTTCTCATACTGAATTAGATCTGCGCGATCAAGCTAAAGTCATGGCTTATTTTAAAAAACACTCGCCTGATTATGTCTTTCATTTGGCTGCGATTGTCGGCGGAATTCACGCAAATGCGACTTACCCGGCTCAATTTATTTATGACAACACGCAAATGCACTGCAATATTATCGAAGCGGCAGCGCGTTTTAAGGTAACAAAATTATTGTTTCCAGGCTCGGCCTGCACTTATCCCAAATTAGCTCCGCAACCTATCAAAGAAGATGGATTCTTAAATGGTTTGATCGAAACAACGAATATTGCTTACGCTGCTGCTAAAATCAATGGAATCATCATGTGTCAAGCCTATGCACGTCAACATCAACTCAATGCAATTGTACCCATGCCAACAAATGCCTATGGCATACATGATAATTTTAATCCAGAAGAGTCGCATGTCGTTCCTGCGTTGATGCGCCGTTTGCATGAAGCCAAAACGCAAAATTTACCTGAAATTATTTTATGGGGAACGGGTACACCTTTGCGTGAATTTATTTATTCAGATGATTTAGCAGACGGATTGATTTTTTTAATGGAAAATTACAACTCGCCCGAAATTATTAATATAGGAACGATGCAAGAAGTCAGTATGATTGATTTGGTGCATCAACTGGCTGACATTGTTCAATTTAAGGGGAAAATAGTATTAGATACGACCAAACCAGATGGCGCACCTCGGAAATGTCTGGACTCTACTCGCTTGTTTTCTTTGGGTTGGAAACCAACAGTGTCTTTAAAAATAGGGTTGCAAAAAATGTATGCGCATCATTTTTGAGAGCATTCAGTGCATAATCAGGAAAGCAATATAATCTGGTTCAATGTCTCACAAGCAGTCATTAATACCTCTTTTGGAGCTTGTTTCCAAGGATGAATTTTTGCTCCCCGTTGACGCCAATCAAAAGACTTCGGTTGATGCGCTAATACATAACTAAGACTTTTTCGCTTGCCTTGAAATTGAACTGCAAAAGGGTTAGTACTGTTATATTCAGCTGATGTCATTGGCAGGCCAATAACAATGCCCGTACGATCATTAAATTTTTTGGGTGACAACACTAACATGGGGTGCATATCACGCATTTCACGACCACTTTGTGGATTATAGTTGATCCAAATAATTTCGCCGCGATCAGGGACCCAAGCTGCGCCTGGCATCAAAATTTCTCCAATCCAACACGTTTTGATGGCATTATTTCTTCACTATGTTTTTTAGGATCAAAAATAGCAAGCTTTTCTTCCAAGGTTAATTTTCGATCTCCAGTGGATCTAACCGTGATACCCTCTTTCTGTACGGCAAGTTCAACGATCATACCAGAACGAAAATGAGCATCGCGTGCAATAACAGCAGGGATACGCACAGCAAGACTGTTTCCCCACTTCTGAACCGTTAAGGTTGCTATTTTACCTAACATAACCATCGCCCTCAAATGTTGATACAAGTATAGACAAACAACCAGAATGTGTCAACATGTATAAACGTCCTTATGATGTCGCCGCTTATTTAAAAATTTTCAAAAGAATCTAAAATCCTTTATAGCCCGTGCATAATCCTCTGGAACGCCAATATCAATAAAATAATCATCAACAATAAATACGTCAGGATATAATTTATTAACATGCTGAAATAAAAAATCTTTTTCAAATGAAAATACAGGCGCAGGTGCAGGTACTTCTTGAAAAAGCGATGGCTGCATTAAATAAACACCCGCATTGATTAATCCTGGAGAATCACTCCCTTGTTCGCCAAACGCAGTGACTTTATTACCTTCAGTCAATACCACGCCATAGCGACTGCAATTAGCCATTTTACGTAACGCCATTGTCATCCACGGTGATGTCTTTTGATGTTGCGCAAACATCGCTTGATAATCGAGCTGTAAGAATGTATCACCATTGATCACAAAAACAGGCTGTGTGGTATTAATAGATTGAAACGCATTCAGAATAGCCCCACCTGTTCCCAATGGCTGATCTTCTATCGCATAGCAAATTTCAATGCCTTTGTAATTTGTCTTAAAAAAATCTTGGATTTGTTCTCGCAAATAATGCACGGATAAAATGACTTGAGTGATCTGATGAGATTTTAAATAATCCAATAGATAGGCAAGAAATGGTTTGTCGTGAATCAGTGCCATTGGCTTAGGGCTATTTTTTACGACTGATTGTAACCGCGTTCCAAACCCACCTGCCAGGATAATTGCTTGCATTGTAATAGCCCAGCCTTCTATAAAACTCTAATAATGGATTAAAAATTAATCCATATTAAAACTAAAAAAATTCTTTCACAATAAAAATCACGTCTGATAGCGCCATATATTTTTTCCCATCCAGCCAATTAAATTCTATTTTTAGTCTATCAATATTTTGCAAACTAAACGAGTCGAGATAATTAGCTATCTTATCTCTTAGCAGCTCAATATTACGTTTCATCTTCCAGCTTTCTTCCAGATTGTTCTTATCAATTAAAACTAAAAATAATCTATTTGCAGCGTCAAATCTCCTTTCACCTTGTTCTTCATAGAGCCATCGAATAAGGCTTTTATAATCCCTCATGGATTCCTGAATGATACGCCATCTTACCTCATTAAAATTCTTTAAAAATATTTTTATCCTATCGTCAGTACTTTCACGAAATCGAGTCATTAACTCTGCGAAAATTACTTTATTTTTTTGTTGTTTGTTATAGTCAATTCCAACCATTTTTGCAAATTGCTTAACCGCTTGAATTTCCGTTGGAAGCCCAGCAGCTTTTCTCTTTTCAATCATATAACCATCAGGAAAATACGTAACTTTTAGATCAAATGGAACATCATCAATAAAAAAATCCACTTTTTTAATAAGGCCAACAGTAGGAGAAACTTTTTTATTGTCTTTAAAAATATCTTCGATAAGAATTGAAGTCCAATGATTATACCATGATGCATGCACATAACCGCGTACACTTGTGTGTATTTCATTTTCAATTTTCTTATTCAGCAATTCAAAATCTTTAATTTTTTTTATGTAACTATCGACTATTGTTCGTTCAAGGTTATTCTGATACAAGCCACCCCAGTCAAATATTTTCATTTTATACAGTTCTGAAATCAGCACCGTTTCATTTAACTTCCTTTCTGATCGTTCATGTTGGTAAATATCCATGATAAATTTATTTAACAAATCATCCTCAGATTTATTGTTATAAATATGCTCAAATAATGCGGAAGTTTTAACATTTACATAATCAATATTTGCAAATTGACAGAACTTGATCATAAGTTCTTTTCGAGAAATTGATCGGAGTTTTAGCCAATAAACGCTACCATCTTCTTTAAGCAAAACATCAAATTTATTATCTTGATAAAGTTGCTTGAAAGACTGAAATTTTTTTTTATCTGTCATGGATTACATTCTATTTAATTATAGCAATAAAATAAATATTCCTTAGTTCCTTTCCTGGAGCCTTTTCCTCCATAATGATTCTGGTATTCATATTCAAAAATCTTTACTTGCTTGTATTTTTTTATCATCTCTATCATGACATCTTTATCAGGATAACCTTTACTATTATATGAAATCAACCAATAAGGGATATGCCGACTATTTTCAAATAATCTTTCAAACGACAACTTTACCTCTGTCTTTTGTACAAAACCACTATCTTTTTTTGGGAAATATGCTTTCGTCCCATTTATAAACTGCTTATCTTTCCAATACTCAACAAAAGTCTCTAAAAAATGATAAAAAGCTTGATAATCAGGATGGCACCCACAGTAAGGCGGATCAAAATATGCAACGTCTACATTTTTTAAAGTTTTTACTAAAGTTGGAGTATCTTCGCAAAAAACAATATTCTTTTTTTTATTATCAAAAACTGCATTATTATAATCGATCAATAAATCAAGAAACAACTCTTTAATTGGTTTAGCAATAGAAGGATTTCTCTTTACTCTGTTTTTATCTTTACTATAGCGTATCGCACTTGTATGTGCAAAATGTCCGAGCAAAATCTTTCTGGTTAACGCCCTATTCATTATTGCAAAAGCCAAAGATTGCTTGTGGGGACTATCTAAAAGACCAATGTTCGCTCGAAAATTATCTAAAAATTTCGCTTGACTCCTTTCAAAAAAGACATTGGTAAAAACATCTTCAATAAGAGTTTCCGCATTTTCATTTTTTTCAAATAGAAGTGAAACATCCCTATCTGTTAAAATAATTCGATTATTTTCTATTAATGCCTTAGCAATATGATAGTTAAATTTTAGAAAATCGTTACTGATAATCCTTATTCCCTTGGTTTTAAAATAATATCCAAGAACAGATGTTCCACTAAAAGCATCGAAGAGAGTACTGACACCTTTCGGAGTATTTTCAAATATCCATTCAACTAATTTTTCTTTACTTCCTAAATACTGAGTTTTAGGAAATTTAAGTGCTTTGGTAGGCTTATAAACCTTATATTGAGTATTAAGAAAACTTAATTGAGCATCTACTTCCATAATTTGCCCGCCTAACATAAATTTTATTACGTCTTATACAAAAATCCTGTTCTCGTCTCTCTAAGAAATAATCTCACCTTCATGATGACGAATCTGGAGAAGCTTAGGGTTGTACTCCACTCCATAAATATCTTCTTCAATGAGCGCGCAGATAATATGTCCTAGCACAATATGGCCTTCTTGAATTTTGGGTGTATCACCTGAGGGAACTGTTAATAATAAATCACACCATTCTACCATCAAAGGAGCCGCTTTGCCTGTAAAGCCAATAGTCACTATTTTTTTTGTGCGTGCTGTTTCTAATGCTTTTAAAATATTCTTTGATTTTCCAGAGGTAGAAATCGCAATCAGCACATCGCCTGGTTGCCCTAATGCCTCGATTTGACGTGAAAAAATTGTTTCAAACGCATAATCATTACCAATCGCTGTTAACGCAGAGGTATCTGTCGTCAAG
Organism: Gammaproteobacteria bacterium; assembly: GCA_041690995.1. Taxonomy (GTDB): domain Bacteria; phylum Pseudomonadota; class Gammaproteobacteria; order DSM-16500; family DSM-16500; genus UBA4722. Next base: position 18,188 of record JBEPVM010000017.1, read on the forward strand.
GCAATTGCCGCCATCGCAGGTCGATCATACCCCAAACGGCTTACCAATTCCGCCGCCAAATGCTGCGAATCTGCCGCACTACCGCCATTACCCACGAATAAAATTTTATGGCCTGAACGTAATGCTGTCACGCAAGTGCGCGCTATTTTCTCGACGGTACTTAACAATAATTCATCTTCTAAAATTTTTTGTATGAGTGTTTGGGTTTTCTGAATATGTTTTTGAATCACATGCTGCATAAAATAATTCCTCTCTTTTAACGCGTCAAAAAATCTGCGGACAAGCGAACTCGTTCACGCCAATAATCCAGTAAATCTTGCATCGTTTGTTCAAAAGTAATCAATGGTTTCCAACCGGTATGTTTTGAAAATTTTCGCGTATCAGGTATTTGTAAATCTGCATCAATCGGTCGTAATCGCTCAGGGTCTGTTTCAATTTTTATTTTATCTTTCGCACTTGAAAGCGAAATCAAATAATTCAATAACTCTCCCACCGTGCAGGTGTAGCTACCTCCAATATTATAATATTCACCTGGAACAGGGTTATGCGTGACCAATAAATAATACGCATGCACCGCATCACGCACATCCGCAAATGTACGTAAAGATTGTAAATTTCCTACTTTGACTACGGGTGAAATTAAATCTCTTTCAATCATGGCAATTTGTTTTGCAAAAGTAGACTCTGCAAAAACATCACCTCGTCGTGGACCCGTATGTGTAAACATACGCGTTGTCATCACTGTCATTTGATAGGCTTCTGCATAATAACGCCCTATTAAATCTGTTCCTACTTTAGAAATGGCATAAGGCGATGCAGGATGAAAAGTACAATCTTCATCAATAGGCAATTTTTCTTTAGGCACACGACCAAAAACTTCGGACGATGCACAGATATGAATCACGGCTTCTTTGTTATATTTACGAAGCGCCTCTAAAATACGCGATGTTCCTTGTATATTCGTTTCATACGTATCAAGCGGCGCGGTAAAACTGGTTTGAGGATAACTCTGCGCTGCCAGATGAAAAACATAGTCAGGATTAGCAAGCTTGACTGCGTTATCTATGGAATCTGAATCTCGCAAATCACCATAAATTAAATGAACTCGCTGTTTTTTATTAATCGCTGAAATTAAATGAGATAAATTATCCAAAGGACTGCGCCAACGACACAACCCTATAATTTCCCAGTCAGTATTATCTAAGAGATAATCTGCTAAGTGCGAGCCTACCATGCCCGTGATACCCGTGATAAATGCCCGTTTTTTTGTCATTATAACGTTTCTTATGCCTATGTCTGTGATATATAATTAGTAGCGAGTGTCCTACTTTAGCGAAATAAACGAGGAAGTCAATAAATTATGAAGATATTACTGATTACTGATAATCATACCTCGCAGGGGGGCGGCGCAGAAAAACAGTTTTTTATGCTAAAAGAATTACTAAAAAATCATAGAGATACCACTGTTTTTAGCTTAGGCTTTGGTACTCAAGCAAACAAAGGCCACGATTTCATTATCTTCAAAGAAACACGATCTAAAATACTCAGGCAGCTATGGCGAATGTTTTTTAATCCTGTCAAATATTGGCAACTTCGAAAGGCGATTACAAAAATTAACCCGACTGTTATTCACCTCCATAATATAAAAAAATATACGCCCGCACTTTTACACGCCGTACGTGGTTACCCTACACTGCAAACAGTCCATGATTTCAGTCCACTCTGCCCAACCCAATGGAATGTACACAACGATCTTCAGCCCTGCACGAGGGGTATTTCACTAAAATGTCTCTGGCAGCATCGTAGAAATTACTCATTCATTTCTTACATCGCCCTGCTTTATTCTTTTATTCGACTGCGAACATTCTTAAAAAAATCAGTCGCACATTTTATCGTGCCTTCACCTTTATTAGAAAACTATTTGAGAATAAATCAATTTAAAAATATAAGTTGTATTTTGCCTTTTATGTCAAAAGAAGAAGTACGCCATGAGCCTATTAAGAAGAATCATTTTCTTTATATTGGACAACTCGAACAACAAAAAGGTGTCTCTATTTTATTAAATGAATTTAGATATGCATTACAAAAAAATAATAATTTAACGCTCACCCTCGCGGGTAGTGGCTCTCAGGAAAATCTATTAAAAAAACAGGTAAGGAAGTGGAATTTAGAAAATAAAATACATTTTATAGGTTGGATAGAAAATCCCGCTGCCTTATACAGGCAGTGCAGTGCGCTTATTTTTCCGAGTATCGGCATGGAATCATTTGGTTTAGTCATCACCGAAGCGATGGCATACGCACGCCCTGTGATTGGCTCTCATCGCGGCCCTACTGTATGGCTGGTTGATCATAATAAAACGGGGTTATTATTTGATCCTTTAAAAACAGGTGAACTGGCAAATGCAATACTCTCATTAGCAGATAACCCTACCCTCACCGAAACACTTGGAAAAAATGCGTATGAAAAATGGAAAAAATTTCCAAAAAATCTAACCATTTTGAATCAACTCATCATTCTTTATAAGGCTATACAAACTATATGAGAATTGGCATTGGCACCACTAAAATTGAACCTACCGTATGCCATGGTAATATTGATGGGATAGGCGTGTATGTGCAGAACCTCCTGCACTATTACAAAAAACTTCAATTAGATGTCTTACCTATCAGCTATCCTCCTTTGATAGGCCAACATAAAACAACGAGCTTTTGTTTACCTTATTCATTAGCCACCTTAGCTGCCTTAACACCGCTAAAATCTTTATTGAATCATCCACTCGAAAAAAAAATCGATCTTTTTCATGCGACAGATTATCTCATCCCTCGATTTAGTCAGATACCAGTCGTTGCGACACTGCATGATGCTATTATGCTAAAACATCCTGAATGGTGTAACCCTCACCTCCGAAAAATTAAAAATTTTCTTATCAAGCATTCAATTCAATGGGCGACCCATATTATCGCTATCTCCCAAACAATGGTGCCTGAATTAGTGAATTATTGGGGAGTCGATGAAAATAAAATTAGCGTTGTGTATCAAGGTATATCCGATGGGTGGTTCGAAAAAATAATACCAGCGAAGCAAAAAAAAATCTTAGATAAATTTCATCTACAAGAAAATTTTATACTCGCTGTCGGCACATTACAGCCCAGAAAAAATTTTATACGTATTATTCAAGCGTATGATGCTTTGCCAGAACACTTGCAAAAAAAGCATAAGCTTGTTTTGGTGGGCAAAGAAGGATGGCAATCTCATGATACCCTCAATGAAATAAAAAAAATTGTTTCTAAAAACAAGGCGATTTGGCTACAGTATGTCACACTTGAAGAATTACGCGTGTTATATCAAAGTGCGAAATTGTTTTTATTTCCCTCCTTATCAGAAGGGTTTGGCGCTCCACTTTTAGAAGCCTTTGCCTCCGGTATTCCAGTTGTTACCTCTCATCTAAGCTGCTTACCAGAAATTGCAGGTAAAGCTGCTTATCTCGTTGATCCTTTTGATACTATAGAAATCAAAAAAGCTATTTATACACTCTTAACAAACCCTGAGCTTTGCGAAGAACTGGTCAAACAAGGGCAATGTAGAGTGCGACAATTTACGTTACAAAAATGCGCGGAAGAAACCATCAAAGTTTATCAAAAAGTTATATCGGCATGGAACTCTTAATAGAATGCCTGGAAATTTTTTTATTACAACAGGGTAAAATTTCTTAATTTTAATGTTAAAATTGCTATAAAAATAAATCTGAGGAAAGAGCCATGCCTAAATCTTTAAACGAAAAAGCTCTTTGTTATATGGGTATTTCTGGCTGGAATTATCCAGATTGGCGTGGCAGTTTTTATCCGCCTCGGCTAGCGCAGCGTCATGCTGTGACATTGAAAAAAATGACTGTTTTGAATAATGTTGCCAAACTGTAAAAAGTATAAGCTCCGAATCGTTTGGATAATATTTGAAAAATCAGTATAATAATCGCAGATGATCTTGATAGACACTCAGTCAAGATATTATTTTATTTAACCAAACCTTATAAAGGAAAAAATATGAATATTTATAATTATCTTAAAAAAGACCACAAAAAGGTAAAACAATTATTTAATAAAATTATCCTCTCAAAGTCTTCTAAAGAACGCGAAAATTATTTTTTAGAAATCAGGAAAGAGCTGGAATTACACGCAGATTCCGAACATGCTACTTTTTACGAGGCGTTAAAAAGCAATCCGGCAGGTGAAGACGATGCAAAACATGGCGACAAAGAGCATGAAGAAATTAAAAAATCGTTGTCTAAGTTAAATAAAATTCCTTTGAAAGAAACTGCCAAGTGGTTTGTGCAATTAGGAGAATTAAAGCGCATCGTTGAACATCATGTGGAGGAAGAAGAATCTGAAATGTTTAAAGATGCCCAGGAAATTCTTTCAGAGCAGGAAGCAGAGGAGTTGAGTATCAAGATGGAAGAATTAAAAGATAAAATGATGAGTTCTAAATCATTTCAAAATAAATTTGGAAAGATTAAGAAAAAACTTACTTTGTAAATCGGTTAGATGCTTAAAATGGTTAAACTGGTTTACCCGTAAAAAAATTCTGCTTAGAAAGCAGTAATTAAAATTTTTTAAGCAGGGTTTTATTTTAACGCATATTACACACAACTTTTTCAGCACTTTGGGTGGTTTTAACAAGAGGATAAACACAATGGCTTTCCAAGAATGGCTGCCGCCCATCTTAGCGTCAGTGGTAGCAGATCCCGTAGCCATTATAATGGGGCTTTCTATATTTGTGATAACTATCATCGCTTTTCCAGCCATTTTAAAAATTAGCGATACTGTTACTCAAATAGTACTCTCTACTATTTTTGGGTTTCGGGAATCGGATACCCTACTACCGGCCGAAGAGGAAGTTCTCGAACAAAACAGAGGAAGTGAATCCAATCCTTATTACCGTCCTTTAAAAAAAATGTTTTTTTACTTACTTAATCCTTCAGTTTCATGGAAAAAAATAAAAAAAGATTGGTCTTTTACAGAAGAGTCTCCCGCAGATAACATAAGGCAAAAGTTAAAGTCATTATTTTTTATTTTAGCCACCATCGCAGCGTGTATGGTATATTTTTTTCCACCTATTGCATCATTAGGAATTATACAAGTGGCGACAGCTGCACTTATTCAAGCAGGTTTACATCAAGCACTTGCTCATTATGTTATAACAGTCATCGCCGGTGGGCTAGTTTACGCGTGTCGATCTCCTTTGATTGGAGTAAGCCTGGGCATAGGAGCATTGTATCGTTACTGCTATGAAAGCTGTAGACAAAAAGCATCTGGTTCAAACACCAGCGAAAGCACGCTGAAGATAAGTGAATCTTTCCCCCTTACAGAGAAAGGAGTGAAGAGCAGAAGCAGGAGTACATCTTCAACAGACGACTTGAGAATGGCTGAAGAAAAGGAAAGGTCGAGTACTACTACCCGCTTCCTCGAAATAACTTCCTCTTGTACTTCCCCTAAACATCAAGTATTCACACCCTCATAAGCAACCACTGCTTTTCGATTATTTTGCTTCTTCATCCCACTTGTTCAACTGTTTCAACTTCTCTGAGATTTTTGCCTCTAGCCCACGTGTTGTAGGATGATAATAGCGCCTAGGTTCAAGCTCAACGGGAAAATAATTCTCGCCCGCTGCATAAGCATTCGGCTCATCATGCGCATAGCGGTATTTTTTTCCATAATTTAATTCTTTCATCAATTTTGTAGGCGCATTACGCAAGTGCAAAGGCACTTCCAAGGAACCCTGCGTTTTAATGTCGCTCATTGCCGCATTAAATGCAGTATACACTGCATTACTTTTAGGGGCGACAGCGAGATAGATAATGGCTTGAGCAATGGCTAATTCTCCTTCGGGACTTCCTAAACGCTCGTAAACATCACACGCATTCACTGCTAATTCCAAAGCACGAGGGTCAGCATTCCCAATATCTTCACTGGCCATTCGCAAAGCACGTCGTGCAATATATAAAGGATCACACCCTCCTTCCAACATACGGACTAACCAATATAAGGCAGCATCGGGCGAAGAACCTCGTACTGCTTTGTGCAATGCAGAAATTTGATCGTAAAACGCTTCACCATTTTTATCAAAACGCCGTATATTTTGTTGAATGACTTCTGTTAATAATTTTTTTGTGATAACCCGTTTTTCGCCTTTTTCTTCGGCAAAATCTGCCAAAACCTCTAATAAATTTAAACACTGGCGCGCATCTCCATCTGCTGCTTGCACTAATATTTTCTGTAAGTGAAGCGGAAAATCTAATTGAGCATTCCCTAAACCGCGCTCACAATCTTTCAAAGCACGCGCAACTACCTGCAATAATTCATCTTCCGTCAACCTCTTTAACACATACACTCGGGTCCTGGATAGCAATGCATTATTTAATTCAAAAGAAGGATTTTCTGTGGTTGCACCCATTAAAATTAAAGTTCCGTCTTCAACAAAAGGTAAAAATGCGTCTTGCTGCGCTTTGTTAAAGCGATGCACTTCATCCACAAATAAAATTGTTTTTTTCTGCGTTGAGGCACGTGCTTTTTTTGCATCATCAACCACTGCCCGAATATCTTTTACACCTGAAAAAATAGCAGATAATTTTTTAAAATGTGCGTTTACACGCAATGCCATCAAACACGCTAACGTGGTTTTCCCTGTTCCGGGTGGTCCCCATAAAATCATGGAATGCAACACACCCTGCTCAATTGCCTTACGTAAAGGCTTCCCTTCACCTAACAAATGGGTTTGCCCTACCAATTCATCGAGCGATGTTGGCCTCAAACGTGCTGCCAGTGGTTGAAATGTAAGCACACGATCCACGTCTAGTTTTTCATTTGTCACATCAGTAGGAGTTTTTGGCATAAAATAAAATAATAAAGACAATCTGCTTAGCCAGAATGGATGCTAATTTTATAAAAACTATCAGTAAAAATTAACCAGCTAATCTATTTAATAAAAAATCGCCTAGAGAAAATTTATTTCTCCAGGCGATGGATGATCTCCCCCCTTTATTAAAGGCCTATTGTGCTGAAGGCGCTGATGGAGCTGGAGGAGTAGGATTATGGGAAGCTTCCGCGCTACAAGAAATATCAATAGCGGTGCTAGAGCCTGAGACAGCGCGATCGAAAGTTAAATAATCCTTGAGAAAGTTACCGGAATTGTCGTTGATGTCATTAATGACGAGAACGCTTTTTCCATCGCCTTTCACTCGGCCTTGTACAGTTTCATGACCGTTATTTTTATTTAAAGATTCATCATTTAACGTAACAATACCAAAATCATTATATGTTTGGCTTACTTTGATAGCCGCCTGTTCATCTCCATGATTAAAAATATCACATGTTACTGTATAGATAAATTTATCTTTCAAAGGGGACAATTTTATACTTTCGTTGCTTCCTGGTTTTACCTGGATGCTGCCTAGATAATATGAATCTGCATGACTTACAACAGATGCCAATCCTACTGCCAAACCTAAACTTATCGCAATAATATTTTTCATTGTTAAATCTCCTTAAATGATTAAGACCCTATTTATCAATAAATCTAATGCAAAAGCATCATACCATAAAAAACTATTTTTAAAAATTTAATTTGATTTTTATTTTAGATCTTTATTCGCAGGCAAAATTAAATAAAATCAAATGCTATAATATAATTTTCGTTACATAGTATACTTACTTAAAAAATGCTAAAAAAACTCCGAGGAGAAACCATTGATTAAAATCTTAATAGTCGAGGACCATGCGCTTATTCGCACAGCTATTACACAGCTATTGACGGATGTCTCAGGGTTTAAAGTGATTGGAGAGGCAGCAACAGGTGAAGAAGGGGTTCGTTTAGCAAAAGAATTAATTCCTGATGTTGTGTTACTGGATATACAGCTCGTTGGCATAGATGGTTTAGAAGCAGCCAATAAAATGATACGATATAACCATGATATTAAAATTTTAATACTGACAATTCATGTCGATGAACCTTATCCTTCGCGTTTATTAGAAGCAGGCGTTGCAGGTTATCTTACTAAAGGTTGCGCGAAAGATGAAATGATTCACGCAATTCGCCTTGTGCATTCCGGACAAAATTATATTAGCAACAGCATCGCTCAACAATTAGCATTAAAAAGTTCTGGCCAAGTGGGAAGGTCGGAACTCAATAAACTCTCTGAACGTGAATTACAAATCATGATGATGATTGTTCATGGGAAAGAAATACAAGGAATTTCCGAACAATTACACATTACCCAAAAAACGGTGAACACTTATCGTTACCGCATTTTTAAGAAATTAGGGATTAGCAACAATGTAGAACTCACTCTTTTAGCGGCTCGTTTTGGCATCATAAAAGGGTATTCCGCAACAAATGTGTAAGTAAATCGAGAATATTCGTTTAACTGTGTTATTAATGTCTCTCCATTGTGTCATTCCCGCGAAGGCGGGAACCCATTTTGACAGGTAGCTAAATTGATCTTAGTAAAATAATCTCCATTACTAAAGCAGGTTTAATGACACGTCAGAATGGGTTCCCCCCGCCTTCGTGGGAATGACAGAGTTAAATAAACGCCCTTGGCAAATTTAATCTTAAGTCAGATAATAATTATCTTTTGGAATAATCGAGCTAACCTATTTTGACCAAACAGTTTATTCTCTGTATAATGTAATGTTCTTTAAAAATACAGAATTACACGCAAGGGGAGAATGTTATGTGTCACTCATCAAAATTTTTTTATTTATCGTCTGTTTTATCTTGCTTACTAATGCCTATCTTTGGATACGCGAACCCGATTGGCGTGAGCAGCGATGCTTCTGATACTTCTCAAAAGCCAGCCCCTGTTGATTACATTCATTACGTACAGGCACAAAAAATAACACCAGCACAGCCTCATGTTGTCCTAAATAACGATAATAAAAATTGCAAGCTTGCTACTGATTTTATTTCTTCAACTGGTGGGAGTGCACGAACCACTTGTCCAGACGGTTTCTTACCTTATCAAATTATTGCTGATGGGAGCGCTCTTTTCAATGTAAGCGACCGAACCTATCAACTATACTGCTGCAAAGGTGATGTAATCTATTCTTAATGCCCAATAAAAAAGGGTGCCGAAGCACCCTTCTTCAAATCCAACACTCAAATTAGATGGCCAATTCTTTCTTAACCATTTTCAATTGTTTTGGAGTAAGAGCCAACCCTTTTACTTTCTTTAAATCATCTAAAGAAGTAAAGTTGCCGTTAGCATCACGGTACTTAACAATTTTAGCTGCTTTTACTGCATTCAACCCTTTCACTTTAGCTAACTCTTCTACTGTTGCAGAGTTAATATTGAGTTGAGTTACCTCAGTGGTTTCTGAAGCAGTTGTTGTTTCTGTTGTTGTGACTTGTGTTGTGGAATCGGACGCAGCAGGTGTTACATCTTCCGCAGCGAACACGGATGTAGCTAAACCCAATGCAGCTACTGTAGCGATTAATGTACGATAAAAAGACATTGATAAACTCCTTAAAAATGACGTGAATAAAAAATTATTATTTAATATACTCGTGAATCAAGTATACCTTTTGAAGTATACCTATCATTATCTGCTTATCAAGTAGATAATAAGAAAATATTGCTAACCCTATTGATATTGAGGATATTTATGAAAGGATACACCCTATTATTGGCAGGTTTACTTGCTTCGCTTACTATGACTCTCGCTATAGCTGCGAGCGATACAGTCATCCCTATTCCTACACAGCCGCAACAAGTACTTTTTACGCCTGGAACACCCAGTATTGATGCGAAAGCCTATATTTTAATTGATGCCAACAGTGGGAAAGTATTGGCAGAAAAGAATGCAGAGATACATCTCGCTCCCGCCAGCTTAACAAAACTCATGTCGCTCTATGTCATCTCAGGCGCGCTCAAAAATGGTAGCATACATCCGGATGATAAAGTACGTATCAGCACAAAAGCCTGGAAAACAAGCGGCTCACGCATGTTTATTAAAGCCGGTGATGAAGTATCCGTCAAAGATTTAATGCAAGGCATTATTGTGGATTCAGGCAATGATGCAACTGTTGCCATGGCAGAACATGTGGCAGGCACTGAAGAAACATTTACCAACATCATGAATGCGCAAGCAAAAGCAATGGGGATGAACAATAGTCATTTTGTAGATAGCACAGGGCTACCTAATCCTAATCATTATTCTACTGCGCGTGATCTAGCCTTACTCGCACAAAATATTACCCGCACTTATCCAGAAGACTATAAATTATTTTCTGAAAAATCCTTTACCTACAATCATATTCATCAATCAAATCGCAATCGCTTACTATGGCATTATCAATATGCGGATGGCTTAAAAACAGGCCACACAGACGATGCGGGCTATTGCCTGGTCGCATCCAGCATAAAAGATGGGATGCGTCTCATTAGTGTCATCATGGGCGCGCCCAATGACCAAACACGTACGGAAGATTCTATTCGTTTATTAACTTATGGCTATCGCTTTTTTGAAACTCGTAAACTTTATAATCCAGCAACTGAATTAACGCGTGCGCGGGTATGGAAAGGTATAAGCAAAGATACTCCTTTAGGCTTAAATAATGAATTGTATGTGACACTACCTACAGGGCAATCTAAAAATATTCAGGCAAATATTCAATTAAACCCCTCTATCAAAGCACCTATTGTCAAAGGCCAGACGTACGGTACGATTAATATCGTATTAAATAATCAAATCATCGCTTCACAACCATTAGTTGCCCTTGAGAACAATCGAAAAGGCAGCCTATGGCGCGGTCTCGTTGATTCCGTCAACTATAGTTATAATAGATTTTTTTCATATTCAAGTGAGAAAGCTAATAATGGGTGAAGGGCTTGTCTTTCCTTGTGAATTCAATATTAAAATATTTGGGCTGGCTTCAAAAGAATTCCAGCCCATGGTGATCGCCTTAATTCGGAAACATTTGCCAAACTTATCTGAAAGCGCGCTACAGCAGCGCGCAAGCACCGATGGAAAATATCTTGCACTGACTGTCGCGCTCCATGTCAATAGTCGTGAACAGCTAGATAATATTTATCGTGAATTAACTTCAGACCCACACGTTTTAATGGCACTCTAACTAGCCATTCTCTCACTCATTTAGCCAAATGGCTTATTAACTGTTACCTATCAAACTCATAGCAACAGTCGCTGCATTTTTTGCAGCAAGCACGGCACCTTGATCAGTTATGTTTTCACCCGCAACGTTGCTAACACCTCTAATAATGAGGCATTGTGTTTTGAATAGCCAACACACTTGCGAAAAAGCAGCACTTTCCATCGCTATTACATCGACCTTATCAGTTCTTAATAAATCAATTTGAGCTATTGAATTAGGAAAATTATCACTATCTGCAATGCTTCCTAAAATAATTTTATAATTTGGATTCGCTAGAATAGATGACACCATTTTTTTTATGATGTCATCTAATTTGTAGACTAATAAAAATTGCCTGCTGTCTTGCGGGTTAAGATTAGCGATATTAAAAACTATCCCATGAGAAGTTAATTTTCCATAATCTGCGTTAAACACGTCCTTTGCAATCACTACATCACCCGTTTTTAAATTCTTATTAATACTACCTGCAGTACCTGATAATAATAATTTGCAAGGATGAAAATCTTTAATAAGGCTAGTCGTGATAGCTGCTGCATTAACTAAACCTATTCCACTATTAACTAATACCACTTTTTTACCTAAAATTTTTCCGACATGATATTTAACATCATCAATTATTTTAACTTCTTTAGATGCCATTGCTTTTTCAATATCAAAAGATTCGCTAATCATCGGCGTTAAAATACCATAGATAGAATCATCGCATTTAGCCATCGCTAGCGAAGTTGCACTAAATAAAATACTCAGTAAGCCAATCACCCCATTTAAACATACCTTATTTCTTATTTGCATATTGTTTTTTTCACCTCTCTCGTCACTTAATTTAAGCCCATCGTAAACACGCTAGTATCCTCTAGGCACATAACTAATTTTGATTTAATTTGATTTGATCTGATTTAATAAACGCTAATCTACCCTCTATTTTATCCATAAAAAAACCCCGCCCATTCTTGAGCGAGGTTTCTAATAAAAGCCTGGCGATGACCTACTTTCACATGG